>NZ_CP162141.1 GCF_040833985.1 Leptospira sp. WS4.C2 | reverse complement strand
CCAGTTTCTGGAAAAACAATCACAAACTCTTCTCCACCGAATCTAGAAATAATATCCGACTTTCTAAGATATGATTTTAATTCAGAAGCAATTCTTTTCAAAACAATGTCACCAGTTTCATGACCATAGGTATCATTTACTTTTTTAAAGAAATCTATATCAATCATAGCCAAAGAAAGATTATGTTTATGCCTTTTGCATCTTTGGAACTCTTGGTCAATTCGCTCTTCCATATAACGTCGATTATACAGACCTGTCATTACATCTCGAATTGCTGTTTCTCGCAATTGATCATGTAATGATTTCATCCTTAACGCACTAAAAATCCGAGCTAATAGTTCAATTTCTTTTGCAGGTTTGGTAATATAATCAGTAGCACCTGCCTCAATAGCGAGTTTAAGGTTTTCAGGCTCCGTATGACCTGTGACCATAATGATTGGAAGCCAACCTACAGGTGAAGAAGAGAAAATTTCCGAGATCAACTCAATCCCAGATCCGTCCGGTAACTCCCAATCAAGGAGAACCACATCAATTTGGTCTTTGATAATGATCTCCCTAGCATCAGAAAGAGATACCGCTTCAATGGGAACATATCCATGATTCGAAATCCATCGATTGAGAAGCTTCCTTTGTAATTCAGAATCTTCAATGATGAGAATCTTTTTTCCTTCTTTCTCCATTCTCCAACGGTTTCATCTTTTCTTTTTTTTACCTAGTATTTTTTCAACTTCTCCCTCTTCCAAAGGAACTTTTACAACAGTTCCTCCTTCTTTGCGGATCTGGTCCATATCAACCACAGCTCCGGTCAAGAGACGAGATGCTTTTTTAGAGCCATCTTTCACACCGTAAACCACCCACTTCCCTCCTTCAAGGGATAACACTAAGTATGTACAATCAGCAACTGCAAGTACTGAATGTGCTGACATATGTGATACAAATTCATAACTCAGTACAATCCCTGACCCAATCACAACACCAGAGGGAACACCTACTGCTTTTGTTAATTGATAAACACCATAAGTAGTCCCAGTTCCGAAGGAAGCAGTAGTACCCACCACTCCCACAGTTCCTGCTGCAACTTTTGTGGAAGTGTATGTGACTGTTTGTGCGGCTGCCGAGGTTCCGGCAAGGGTTGCGCCAGTCACTGTTCCCGATACAGCAAGACCGCCGCCAAGAACAGCCTGTCCCGAAGTAACACCAACAAGACTCATCGGTGCGAGAATATATTTACCAGAAGATTCCGTAACCACAGCAGCCGTTTTGGCAGAATAAGCAGAAGTTTTTCTTGCAACAGCAGAAGTAACCTTAGCTCCCTTTTCCATAGATTGAACAGATTCATTTAAAACTACTTCCGTACTATTCAAAATAGCACCTAACGCCAATTCAATGCTCGGGGCAGTGATATATACAACTCCTTTGCCTGCTAAAGTAAAAGTTTCAACCAAACAATAAAGACCTGTACCAGCAGAATTTGTAATTACCGCAGCCGGATAAATGATACCATTCCAAGTCACATACCCCACAGATAGTATCGTAATTTTCCCGATCGGTTTGATAATACTATCGTAAAACAATGCTTTAACGGTTCTAGAAAAAGACTTAAGTAGAGCTAAAGGAACCCCTTCCCCATCAGCAATAGATTCGATATCCGCCTTCGCACGACCTAACTCCTGCGAGGTATCATAACCAAAACTAAAAATAGTTTCTTTCCAGTTCCCAAATAATTTATCAGAGACAGAAGAACGAAGATCTTCAATTTCGGCAAATCTTCGCTTCCAACTTCCTGATTTCAAATCATCATACGTTTCATTATAAGAAGACTTCAGAGCATCGTCTAAATCCACATATCCATATACGGTTGATTCAAAATCTTTTTGAAATTTTTCCTTGTACTGATTGAATCTTTTTTTTGCAGATGGTGAATTGTCCACAGCTTCCCTTTGGTTCAGCTGCATATTGGCCCAGTCATCCCATTCTTTTCGAATGGCCTCTGAGTTTAGAACAACTGCCTTATGTGTATCCATCCCTCGTTCCAAAGAAGATCCCACCATTCCATAGGACTCTGCGACCGAAGCGTACATAATAAATAACCCTGGTTTGGTGGCGTTTTCACTCAAATATTGTACTGCAGCCTCGCCTCCATTACTTACCTTACCGGCAGCAGACCAACTCATTTTGGTTCCATCCTTGACAATAACAACAGATTCCCTTGCCTTTAAAACTGAACGAGAAAATTCATCTCCTGCAAAACCAAACCTTTGCCCCATCACAAATACAGTAGATTCGTGATAGGGAGGAATAAACTTTATGCTAGTTCCTTTGACCGGTAGCGCACCTTGGTAATAAAGAGAAGAGTGCCCTTCAATTGCTAATTTTTTTGTATTCTTTAATGGATCTTCTGACTTTTTATCTGAGCCAGAACAATAGGAAAAGAATAGAGAGAAGGAAAGAAAAACTAATATAATTCTAATAATCTTTGATTTCATTTTTTTTCAGTGGCCTTTGTTTTTGCTCGTTTTGATTGTTCTGCGATTTCAGCATCCAAAACTTTCTTTATAATCTTGGGATCGTCTGTTAGGATTTTAATTTTTCCTCCTTTTTTTGCCTCTTCTAAATTGATGACTGTTCCCGTAGGTGCATCATCAAACCCAGCATAATTTCCTTTCACGACGGCAATCACAACACGAGGGCCATCGTAGGTAATGAAGATAGGTCCATCTACAGCGGTTAATAATAGCTGGGAGGGAAGCACAGTAAGTGCGGTATAACCCAAAATCATTCCAGAACTCATTGCATACATTCCAGCCTCTGCCGTTCCTTTCGAAAAATCATAAACCATTCCCGTTGCGTATGCTCCAGTATCATAAGCAGTCCCACCAACAGCACCGATTGTTCCCCCAGCAGTTGTTGCGGCAACTGAAGTGACTTGGTTAAAAGCGGCAAGTGTGGTTCCACCAGTGTAGGTAGGGATCGTAGATGATGCCGAAAGGAGGCCAATGGAACTAAAAAGCCCTGCTTCTAAGGTTGGTGAAATCACCCGATAACCAGACTTAGTCGAATAATAAAATACAACTCCCGTAGAAATCAATGCATTGGATGAAAAGTTCATTGTTTGAGAGAGAGGAACATAAACCCCATTTACCACGAGGATCTCTCCTGCATTCGTACCCGTTTTGACTATCGGAGTGATCATTACTTCTTTCAATGCAACGGAATACCCTTTAAATATATCAACCAGTGCCAGAAGCGAATTTCCTCTATCCCCTGACTCTTCATAATTTTTTGTAAACTCATCAGATGCTTTTGAAAAAGAATCACTCCAGGCAAAGACAATATTCTTGGAATTTTTCTTTAAAGTTGTTTCGAACAAATTATTTAATTTATCACTCGTTTTGTCACGTTCTCCTCCGACTGCATCTAAAGTTGAACGCATCAGTTTTATATCAGACTCCATTCGCGGAACCATATAGATATACCCTAACACAAATCTAGATCCTGCTTCTTCGAAACTTTCTTTAGAAACTTTCCATTCTGATTTGCTCAATTGCCAACCAGCATCATAAATATCTTCTGTTCTGCTGGAAGAGTCTTTTATTCCACTTCCAGTCCAAGAAAGAACTGATGTCATTGTTTCACCTAGTTTACCAGGATAGTCGGCACTTCTTTTTTTCATATGAACAAGCACCATTGCTTTCGCAACGCGAGCACTGATTCCGCCATTTTCATAAGCCAAATCCATACTCTTTTTTCCTGAAGGAATCACTGCCCATCCATCTTCCAATAGGTTCTTTCTAGAACCAAGTGAGTTGGCTGTCAAAGGTGCAATCTTCTTGAAGGATTGCGGTTTGTTTGAAGAGATTACGGATTCACCTAGAATCTTATCTGCTTTCTGTGAAGAACATTGCAGAAATAAGGTGACGGCTAACAGGAGAAAGGGATTTAAAGAAACAAGTTTCATACGATGAGGGAACCCTATAGAATTAATGGAAATATGCAATAGAAAAATATTGATAGCTTGCTTAATCCATGTTTAGTGAGGCAAAAATGCCACAACAGAATATTTACGTGACCTTAAAGATTGCATAATAATTATTACATCTATGAAGAAACTGAACATATATCTAGCACTCATTGCCTTGGTATTGTGTGTCATCATCATCATCCGAAAAAACGATCTGACCCTAA
Source organism: Leptospira sp. WS4.C2 (assembly GCF_040833985.1). NCBI lineage: Bacteria > Pseudomonadati > Spirochaetota > Leptospiria > Leptospirales > Leptospiraceae > Leptospira > Leptospira mgodei. Next base: position 62,028 of record NZ_CP162141.1, on the reverse strand, counting down.
ACAAAATTGCCACTTTAATGGCAATATCTACCCCCGCCGAAGTGTTTGACTTCCGCAGTGCCGATTCCATTGCAAAAGAAAAATTAAAGTCCAAATTTTCCCCTACTCCTGAATTTAAAATTCCTGGGCTTGATGGCATTAGTTACGATGATTATAGACAAATAGAATACAAACCCGATGTAGCAATCTGGAAAAACCTTGCCCTACCTTATCAACTCCACTTCTTTCATCCAGGCCACATCTATAGCAACGGAATTCAAATTTATGAAGTGATCAATGAAAAACCAGTAGAAATTCCTTACGATGCTTCTCGTTTTAATTTCGGTGACCTACCACTAACGGACTCATTCACAGAACTAACCAAAAATCTTCACTATACAGGTTTTCGTGTTCATTATCCGATCAACCAAAAAGAAGTCTTAGAGGAATTTTTAGTTTTTCAAGGCTCTTCTTATTTCAGAGCTATATCCAAAGGCCAAGTCTACGGATTATCAGGAAGAGGATTGGCTATCAACACAGGCCCCAAAGATAGAGAAGAATTTCCTATCTTCGAAAGTTTCTACATCAAACGACCACAAAAAACCGACACAGCCATTGCCATTTACGCCATCATGAATAGTGAATCAGTAGTTGGTGCTTATGAATTCATTGTCAAACCAGGAGAAGTAACGACCATTGATGTAAAAGCTAAAATTTATCTTCGCAAAAAGATCAAACGTTTGGGTTTTGCTCCGATCACTTCTATGTATTTATATGGAGAGCCAGACAATCCGATTTTAGGAAACATCCATCCAGAAGTACATGATTCCGATGGCTTACTCACACAGAACAAAACGGGTGATTGGGAGTGGAGACCGCTGATCAATCCCAAAAGAACTCAACTAACAAGAATTCCATTTGACTCACCGTTAGGATATGGACTCATTCAAAGGGATCGTAAGTTTAAAAGTTACCAAGACGAAAAACTCAAATACCACTTAAGACCAAGTGTCTGGGTTGAACCAAAAGGTGATTGGGGAAAAGGATATTTGTATCTTCTAGAATTCACAACCAATTTAGATTCCGACGACAACGTGACTACGTTTTGGGAACCTGCCGCTCCACCCAACTTAAACGAGGGTTATGAATTCCAATATACACTCCACTATACAGAGAGGTCTCCCAAACAACATACACTCGGAAAAGCATCGGCTTTTTATAGAGGAGTAGACCCACTTTTCCCCAAAGAAAAGGTATTCACACTTTACTTCACTGGCGATGACCTCAAAGCTTTAGATCGGAAAACAGTTCTAAAAGCAATTATCAAAAACAATAAAATTCCATCCGAACAAATTCGTTATAAAATAGAGAAAATATCAGAGCTTGACCAGTGGCGTTTACAAATTTGGTACCCTGCTATGATAGACGAATCAGAATGGAATGTTTTTCTCGAAAACGGGAACCAAAGAATTACCGAAACCTGGATGTATCGAGATGGACTATCCAAATAACATAGAGTATATGAATGAGTTTAGCGAGAGAACTCGTACGTATTTAATTTTAAACGGAATCCAAAATGAATACAGAATAGCAGAAATTTTAAATGACTTTTTTAAGTCCTGCCATCTGGAACTATCATTTCCGTCGGATTGGAAACTTTGGGAAAGTTATCTAAAAACAAACGAAATAAAACCAATCCATCTATTGCCAATAGCCGACAGGTCTTGGCAATTTGGATCTATGATTCCTCATTCATCAGGATGGAAACGAGATACAAAAAAAACAAAACAATCCATTGTTGGGTCTTTAAAACCAATTTTCGTTATTGTTTCTCTCTTCCTTTGGAGTCTTCTTTACTATTTAATTATATTTAGGTTGTTATGATCCAAATCCAACGCAGTTTATTCTTTCTTTCGTTTATTACTCCCGTAATCTGGGGCTTTAGTTTATTCATTGAAATCATCTCCTTTCGTGGTATCGAAATCACTGAATACTACCAATTCATTACACTTATTTTTCTTTTGCCAATGTTATCCTATGGAGCAAACACATCCCTCTTTGGATTTTTGTTGTCTCTTAGAAAAAATGGAGACCCTCTCCAAAAAGCAAAACAAATTCCAAAAGGTGATTTGGATTTCCCGGCTTTAGAGTCTATAAACGTCGCTGTTGTAATGCCCGTTTATGAAGAAAATGAAATCTCCATATTCTCTAGAATCAAAGTTATCTTTGAGTCAGTAGAAAAAATTTACAAATTACCAAAACTTGACTTTTTTATCCTCAGTGATACAAGAACACCAGAAAAATGGATTAAGGAAGAAGCCGCCTACATAGAGTTATGTGATTCAACGAAAAACTTTCATAACTTCCACTACCGTAGGCGAAAAAGCAACCTCAATGGGAAAAGTGGGAATATCGCAGACTTCTGTAGAAGGTGGGGGAAAAAATACAAATACATGATTGTCCTGGATGCCGATAGTCTTGTCTCTGGAGAACTTATCATCCAACTCATCGCCAATATGGAAAAAAATCCGTCGGCGGGTATCATTCAATCTAGCACCAAAATTTTTCGCACTACGACTCTATTCCAAAAATTTACAGAATTCTCATCCTATCTCTTCAGCCCTTTTTTCTTAAAAGGGGCTAGTTTTTGGCAAATCAATTCTACAGGATACTGGGGACACAATGCTATCTTAAGAGTCAAACCGTTCATGGAACATTGTGCACTTCCTCACCTTCCCGAATACGGAGGTCTCGGTGGAAAGATTTTAAGCCATGATACAGTAGAAGCCACTTTGATGCGAAAGGCAGGATTTGATGTTTTATGTGCCTACGAATTAGACGGAAGTTACGAAGAAAATCCACCTAACATCATTGATGCCCTCAAACGAGACCAACGATGGTGCCAAGGAAACTTACAACATTTCTGGTTTTTATTCGGCAAAAAAATTCCATTTATCAACCGAATCCATATTCTTAATGGCATCCTCTCCTATCTCAATTCACCGATTTGGATGTGTTACATCATTTTAAGTTTGTGGAACTACTTGGAAGACAGCAAATATCTGAACTATTCAATGTTACCCGAAGAATATGAATTCTTTAAATCACAGATTTACGATCCACTTTATTTAAAACTATTATACCTATCTTTGTTGTTGTTATTTTTACCTAGAGTGCTTAGTTTTATAAGCCTTCCTGTCTTACAGATTTTCAAGAAATTCCCCGCTTTTTTATTAGAAACCGTATTCTCGATACTCATAACCCCCATCTATATGATCTACCATAGTATTTTTGTTTTTTCTATCTTACTGAACAAACGAATCACATGGGGGCCACAGAACCGAGATGCCGATTCAGGATACAATATCCCCTACATACTTTCTTCCTTTTTTGGAGTGACCATTCTTGGCTTTGCTTGTGCTTACATTAGTTATACTCATTCAGCAATGTTATTTGTTCTAACAATGCCCATTTGGATCGGTTGGATATTATCGATTCCTTTGGTGATCCTAACTGGCAAAAAACAAAAGCCTCTAAACAAAATACTGGATCCTTCCTTTTGGAAACCAAATACAAACTTAATCAATCGTTTAGACGAAGAATTAAGCTTACACAAAAATAGTTATCTCGAAGGTCGTGAATTCTTTTTCGCACTAGTCCACCCCATATTTTACAATAGGCACAAACAACTTCAAGGAAACAAACTATACCAATCCAAACTTCCTAAATCTATCGAAAAGGACCTCGATATTCTATTAAAACGGGGACCAGATTCTATAGAAAAAAAATCTCTTTTAAAGATTTTATCAAACAGAGAGTTACTCGATTCATTCTATTGGAAATTTTGGACTTCTGAAAAATCAGATTGGGCAAAGTATTGGTTAAACATTTGGGAAGAAATCAACCCATCTTTTTTTCCATTAATTTCCAATAATAAGAAGACCGATTCAAATCTTCGATAAACCCGCAGTGTCCACCCTTCGACTCAATCACAACTTCTAGATAGGAAGAGGGAGGGATCTCAACAAATTCCTTCCAAGGGATGACTGGATCATCCATAGAAGTGAGTATTGTTGTAGGAATTCGAATCGATTTAAAAAACAGATCATTCAAAGTATAGGAACCAAAATACTCATCTACAGACGAAAAATGAGAAAACTCTCTCACCATTTTTTCCGTTAGATGCATCACTGATTGATAATCATCTAAATCATGAAAAGAATATAAGTGAGGAAATAAATTTGCTTTTTTTACGAGAGATGTTTTCCATGAATTCAAAAAATATTTTCTTAAAAAGGGGTGCTCATCCATTTTAATTGTGGCTCTTTTGGGATCCAAAGCCGGGCTAAAGGCAAAACAATGTTTTAATCTAGGGATTTGATCAGCAACTTTTGAAAGTGAATGGCGAGCAGCCATCCGCAAAACAAAATTTCCACCCAATGAAAATCCAGCCAAAAACACGGGCTCTTTTGAACCAAAAGTTTTAACAAGTTCTCTGACCGCTTCATATGTTTCCGGAAGCAAACTTCCGTTAAAGATACCTTCATTAAGATGGTGTGTATCCCCATGGTCTCTTAAGTTTAGTCGATAAACAGAGAATCCTTTTTTCAAAAAATGTCTCGTGGTTCGAACGATATAACTGGAATGAATACTCCCCTCCCATCCATGAACTAAAATTACAAGTCCTTTAGGATGAGGCACTTCATGAACACGAGCAAGAAGAGTTGTGCCGTCTTTTGCCTTTACAGACTTCCACTCTCCTGCGATAGAATGAGCGTATCGTTTATCTGATTTAGATTTAAAGGATGCCATAAATGACTGCACCATGGCACCAGAAAGAATGGGTAAAGGCTTAAAAAGGCTCATAGGCTATCCCCAACTTTGACCGAATTAGGATAATTTTCAATAAATTATCCTAGACGATTCGAATCAATTGAGGCATCAATTGACAAAGATAAAAAGAAATTAGGATTCAATCATGAAGTATCAAACTCCTTTCCTTCTCTCACTCCTCATCACCTGCCAGAGTTATATGCCATGGAAGTCCGAATGGAGAACAAGGGATGGGGTTGAAGTTTTTTATGCAGCAGTCTCCGCAAAAGCAAGCCAACAAGCCATAGAATCCGGTAGTTTGGCAATGAGAAGAAGCACTTGTGTCAATGCAACCAACCTCCTCTCGACCTCCCCAAAGCTGACCTCCATCCTCCTTGAACAAGAATCGATCCAACTGGACGAAGTGGAGACAAAAGACCTAGGTCGACTCATTTCGGCTCACAAAATCAAACCAAAACAAGACTCCTGCCAGACAGAAAATAGCGGTTACTTTTTCGCAAATCCTGCTTGGGAAACCTGCCAATGCTTCTATATCATCGAATATCCGGGCGGCAGAAACCAATTCCGACAAGACCTAACTCAGATTAAATGAAAATTCAGAAAACCCGAGTTCCACCTTAATCCTTACCGAAAGGTTTCCAGATCATCAACCATAACTCTACCTTGGATTCGTTTTCCAACGTTCCCAATAGAAAAGCTGCAGCCCACTCAAAGCATCCGGACCTCGGAGCCGGCAAAGAGCGGCACTCGTTGAAAAGGAGAGTTGCCTTTTACTCCATACTAAAAAATCATTCCATTCAACTTCCGGATTATCTCTTTTCAAATTCTTTTGTATTTTTGTATGTAATTCGTATTTATGAATAGGCTTTGGATTTACAAACAAACCAGACTCGGACTCAACTCCTAAGGAAGATCCTTCTTTCAAACGAGAAGTTACAGCCAGCATTCGAGTAAGATCCGATGCAGGCTCGACCGCCGGAACCACCGGTTTTAAAAATCGTTTCCGTCCATCGAATCCAGTTTGCTTCAAAAGACCCTTCTTCTTTAATTCTGATACTAATCGAGAAATGGTATCACGTTTTAACCGCAAAACTGTTCCCAAATATTCGTTTGATGCAAAGCAACCACCTCTGGCATCCAAAGAAAAAATCTCAGCATATAACTTAGTCTGGTTGGGTGTGAGACCCAAATCTTCCATCCATTGGGCGACCCAAACACCCGTCCTTTTTGATTCACTCATAACGACCCCTTATGTCCAACACAGGCCTCCGGCTTCCAAAAAAGTTTTCTTTCTTGGGATTCATAACAACAGAAAGATAAACCTTCGGTGCTGTTATAAAATCTTTGGAAGTTCTTACAAACGTCCGATTCGGAATTCTTTTGAATTCCAGGTGATGTATATAAGCGGTATAAATTGTGGAAGACCGCTTTTGGGTATGGAGACACCTCCCCTACCCTATCTCAATTAGCACCAGATTCTATTTTCTGTCAAGTTTTAATGTGACATAATCCTGGGATTCTAAGCGACCAAATCATAGGTCCAACGCGCCTGCAAAAAAAACTTCGGTTTAGAGTAGGGGTATAATTTGAGGAAAAATACTGGAGAGGAGAGAAGTCTCTCTGAACTGCTTCCACACAATCCAGAGAGTTTACATCACCCGGTTTAAAGGGGTTAAGATCAATCTAACAACCTGTAAAAATAGTACAAGTTTTTTTTATAAAGCCTAAAACAAAAACTAAGGTAAAAATTGGGGCGCATCGAATCCTTACCCATTTCTTTATCCAAAGCAAAACGACCAGGCTCTTCGCTGCAATCTTTCCCTTTGGGAAAGGATTTCCGCTTCGATCCTTTGCGCAGAGTTTTTCTAAAAAAATTCGCTCCAAAACGTAAGCGCAGAAAAATAGATTTCTTAGAGTTCGAGGTACGCCGGCGTACTTTTTAAAAAATATTCCAAATTTTGATTTTTAATTGCACCAAGATGCACCAATCACAAACTCATTTTGCAATGAAGATCATTACAGTTGCCAATATCAAAGGTGGGACCTCCAAATCCACCACTGCCATCCATCTAGCACTAGCTCTTTCCAAAAAAGGATCCACCTTGGCCATCGATATGGACCCTCAGGCAGATCTTTCCGACTTCTTTTTCCCCGAAGAACCCGTAGAATTTTTCGACTCAGGAAATACTCTCTCTGTATTAAATGCAGAAACTACTCTCTCCGAGTCTGTAAAACCTTCAAACAACATCGATGTATTACCATCAATCATCGAACTTTCTGACTTAAGTTATCTAGCTTCAAAAGATTTTTCTATGATCCCAAGGCTTAAAAACATTCTACTCAAAGCCAAATACGACTATGTAGTCATAGACACCCCTGGATCAGGATCATCAGAAAACATAGCGTCTTACCTTCCTGCTTCCGTAATTCTTGTCCCGGTGACACCTTCCAAATGGGCAGTGAGAACCGTTGCCCAAGTTCTCAAAAAAGTGGACGAAGCAGAAAGATTCGACGAACAATCCAAAAAAAAATCAGTTATGATCCTACCCTCTCAATGGGGAACCTCACAAAAACAAATGGATCTTCTCGAAAAACTAAACACGATAAAAACATTAAAAATTTTAGAACCGATCCCAAAAAATGACAGCATTCGGGACCGTACAGAAACTGGAAAACCTCTACAAGAAGGGAGCGCTCCTTGGAAAGCTTTCGAAACTTTAGCGGAGAAACTAAAATAAAGTACGCCGGCGTACCTAATAAAAAATATGAAAAACAAAGCAAACTACAATCCAGCAGATATCCTTTCTAGAGCTGCAGCAAGAACCTCTTCCCTAAACCCGTTTTTAAAAGAAGAGGGGACATCAAGTCATAATGCTACGGATATCCCAATTGACCAAATCCTAACAGAAAACAACCCACGAAAAACATTTAACGAATCCACTATCCGAGAACTAGCAGAATCCATTTCCCAATACGGTCTTTTACAACCAATTGTCGTAAGAAAAAAAGCAGGGAAATATGAACTCATCAATGGGGAAAGGCGTTTCCGTGCGCACAAACTCCTCAAAAGAAAAACTATTCTTGCTATCGTTAAAAATGTAGAACAAATTGACATCTCCAAATTGCCGGAAATTAAACTAGTTGAAAACTTACAACGTGAAGACCTTTCTGAATCTGATCTGGCTCTATCTCTCCAAGAATTAAAAAACAGACACAAAGAAACCAACGAACAATTGGCAAAACGTATCAATAAATCCGGGCAATGGGTTAAAACAAAAATTGCTCACGCGGAAATTCTAAAAGATACAAATATCAATATAACAACCGACAAAAACCATCCCATCTTCCAAATTCCTACAAGTTTATTCACCGAAATTGCCCCCCTCGATGTACCGAATAGAAAAAAAGCTATCGATTACCTGATTAAAGGATTGGAAAAAAAAGGAGACTTCCCTTCCCGAAATGACCTCAGAGAATTTGTTCGTCCTTTAAAACCAACCAAAACTAAACAATCAAAACCAAAATTAAGTAATTTAGAACTGAAAGATCTAAAAAACAAACTTCTCAAAATTAAAGAAAAAATCTCTCAACTTCAAAACGAAAAATCAATCCTAGAAGAAAGTATTCGTAAGTTCAAAAAATAATTCGTTCCAATTTATCAAATTTGACCGGGCGTATGAATCTCCTTTTTTTGATAAAGAATAAGAAAAAAACTTGTACTCCATTCCTTTGCAGACTAAATTGTTCTTAATCCTTAACCGGGTTGAACAATAAAAGCCCTGGGAAGTGTGGTAGCGACCCGGGGCCATTTTCCACCTCTCCCCACCAAAACCCCAAACTTCCCGAATTCTAATCCCAATGAGACCACACAAGAATTATGTCTCATTTTTCTCTTGACGAAATTTTCAACCTTGTACATATGGGGAACGTTCGGGTCACACAACCGGACACGGCTCTACCACAATGCCGTTATTGTTCAAACCGGAATTTCTAAAAAAAGTTCCGAATGGACGTTCGAAAGAACTTCCAAACTTTCTCTTCTCTAATTTGACCGAAGGTTTGTCCAAAGCTAAAACAAACTTTCTTAAGTAGAGTAGGGGAGATGCACCTTTTGGTGTATTGGCAAAAAACAACCAAACGCTCGTAGCCGGAGATGTGTTCGTTTGGCAAAAGGAACCTAAAATGAAAACAAATCGAACAGGAATTTGGATTCCCGTTTGGATAGAGAAATTAAATCTCTCTCATAGCCAAACCAAATTATATGCAGAAATTGTTTCCCTACATGACAAAGGTGGATGTTTTGCATCCAATCGTTATTTCGGTGAAGTCCTTGGTCTCAAGATGGACACAATTTCCAGACTGATTACATCTTTAAAAAAACTCGGACTTTTGGAACAAACCGGATTTGATGGTAGAAGAAGGTTCCTACGACCGCTCTTTTCAAATCCAACGGCCAAAGAAATGATGACTAGTAAGAAAGAACCCTTGGAAAAAAATCCATCCCTGGCTTTAAAGAAAACAGTAGAAACTTTCCAGGTCCGCACTAACCAAAAATCCAATGCAGGTTTGGAAAAATTTCAACCTTCCTTTATTAGTACATTAGAGGTACAAAAGAATGTACAAAAGAAAAACCCTTGGGAAGAGTTCAAAATTTGGAGTGAAGCAACTTTATCCAAATCCACCCATTCCCAAATTTCCAATCTTCCATCTCCAGAGTCCTTACAAGGAGCTTTACGTTTGATTTGGAAAAATTGGATGGAAACCCAAAACAATAGTTCCTTATGGCAAGTGCCGATCCAATGCATTTGATAACTTCAAAATTTTGCTTTTAAGAAGAAGGTTATAATGTACATTTATAAACATAAAAAAACAGGGAATTTATACCTCAAGTTGGAGGAAGCCAAAAATTGTACTAATGCAAATGATGGGCAACAGATGGTGTTTTATTGTGAATATGGTAAGGAAAATCCAATGAAATTTGTTAGAGAAAAATCTGAATTTTTGGAAAAATTTGAAATACTCAAACTTTAATCAGAAAAGGTTTTTCTTAAATGGCAAAACGCAAGATGTCTTCAGCCATCTCCAATTTAGATTTTTTTAGTGTTTTGCTTTCTGTTTCGGGAAAATCGGTTTCTATACATAAATTACTGTACCCATGGACCAGAGACCATGCCATTAGGGCGAAACTTCTTTGATTTTCTTTTCTTCGTTTTGTTTTTAAATAGAATCTACAACCGCGAACTAGAATTGCATATGATTTTAATTTTGATCGTTTTAGAATGTAAGATTCATCGGATCTTTTTGTGTGAAACATCAGGCGGTAGTAATTCGGGTTTTTAACAGCAAACTGAATGTAAACTAAACCCAACTTTACAAAATATTCATCAGGTTTCACTGAATTTTGAGGAACTTTTTTTTGCAATGACCCAAGCCTATCGAATCCAATCGAAGATAAAATTTCCAAAACCTCTTCTTTGTCTTGAAAATGCCTGTACACTGCCGCATGAGAAACTCCAGATAGAGTAGCCACTTCTCGGAGAGAAAAATTAGAGGCGCCCTTCTTCTGTAATAATTTATGGCAAGATTTGATAATCGAATTTTTCAAATCACCATGGTGGTAAGAAGATCGTTTCATGATATAATTCTTCAAAATAAGTTACCGGTGGCAACATTTTTCTTGAAAAAATATTAATTTATGTTACTAATGGTAACATATGGAGGTTGTTTTATGCAAACACTCACAACCGAAGAAACACAAAAAATCTTAGAAGAAATGACAACCAATTTTAATCACGGTGGCAGGAAAATCACAGTCCCTCCACCGATATTTGTCGCGATGAAAGCTGAAATTTTATCTTACACTAAAGGAAAAAGTATTACTGTTGCCTTCCCGGTTACAGAAGACCAAACAAATCCTATGGGTATGATGCAAGGTGGTGTGATTGCAGCTGCTTTTGACAACGCTTTTGGTCCCCTTAGTTATTTGGTGGCAAAACGACCTACAACAACGATTGATATGAATGTTCAGTATATTCGCGGAGTAATTGTGGGGCAACGCGTCGTTGTGAAGGCTTCTATTGAAGCAAAAGGATTTTCAACCATACATATGATAGGTGAGATGCGAACCGAAAAAGATAAACTTTTGGCAACTGCTACCACGAACCTTCTTATTTTAAAAATTCCGGGTGGGGGAGGAGAATAAACAGAGATTTAGTTTTTGTAATCGTATCTTTCTAAAACCATTTCAATGATCGTTGGCGTACAAGTAGTGGTATCATTGAAATGTTGACTCATGATGACACCATGAAGAAAGGTTTTAATGAGGATCATTTCTTTGTCAGGGTCTTTGATTCCATAAGATCGAAATCGCTCTTTCATTGCCTCTTTAAAAGGGGCAAATCGTTTCTCCACATTTTCTACCATCTTTTTGGAAAGTGAGACAGAACCGGGCTGAAAAAGACATACAGAAATCAAAACCATGGTTTTTCTTTCTTCCTTCGCAAATTGAATCGAACGGTTAAAAAATTCCCGAACGTATTCTTTAGCAGAAAGGTTCGGAGGGATGTTGTTGTAAAACTTCTCTTGTTTGGCCAGGTGAGAATCTATGATTTGTTCAAAAATTTGGTTTTTGCTCTTAAAATAATTATAAGCAAGACCCTTGGAAATCTTCGCATGATTGGCAATCATTTCCATGGTAGTTTGAGAAAACCCATGTTTTGCAAACAAAGCAATGGCGGAGGCAAGAATCCTTTCTATGGATTTCTCTCTAGCTTGCTGCTTTTTGTTCTCCGTTTTTTGTGAGGTCTTTATGGGCACTGACTTCACCGTTCTGGTACTTTCGAATTTCGCAAACACTTTTTAATGTCAAATCAATGAGGTAAGGGAATTGGAATTCACTTGGAAGTCAGGGACCGATCCAGTTTTTGGTCTGTATGAGTTCATTTGAATCAGTAACAGTACTAAAAACAGCCAACATCTACTTCAATGGGAACGTTACCAGTCGGACGATCCTATTCCCAAACGGGGAAAAGAAAACTCTGGGAATTATGATGCCCGGCGAATATGAATTTGGAGCCGATCAAAAAGAAATTATGGAAATCCAGTCAGGAAAACTTTCCGTATTACTACCAGGATCTGAAACATGGCTGCAAATCGACGGGCAATCCGTATTTGAAGTCCCAGCTGGATCCAAATTCAAATTAAAAATTCAAACTGTAACAGACTATTGTTGCTCTTACGTTTGATCAACGGTATCTGCAGTGCCGGCATTACTTTTTACTGAGTTGATGCCGTTTTCGCAAGCTTGTTTGGAAGAATACCCTTCGCTTGAAGCGATGATTTCCCCGTTGGCTGCTTTTAGACGGAAGCGGAATTCTCCTGCTTTGTCTTTGTAAATTTCGAATTTTGCTGACATTGAACCTATCTCCTTGATTTGCCAAAAATATCTACTGTTTAGGGATTCTGGCAATACGTTTTCTATTTAATTTTGAATTTGAATTTCAGAGGACCTTGTCATTTTCAACATTGGCCTTAGACCCATTACATACCTGATGATCCAAATTAGCAGAATTAAATTATTTCTATTCATCCTAGTCTTTGTATCCTGCGGCACCAAATTGCCGGAACGTCCCCTCATACAGTACACTTTCGAGGCTAAAACCTTGGAACAAATCCTTTCTGGTAATGTGGTTTGGTCAAAAGCCTATGAAATGAAATATCATTTTGGATATTGGAAACCTTCTGTTTGGGTAAAGTTTGACGTTGCCAATCCAGACAATGAAACCAAGGACTATATCCTGGAATTGGAATCTCCTTGGGTCGATACAGTTTTGTTAGGTTGGCAAGTGAATGGGGTGACTGTCAAAAAAGAATTTGATGGTTCAAGTGCATTCAATAAAAGAGAGGTTCAACATAGGAATCCTGTCTATCAATTGACATTAGGCCCTTTAGAAACTAGAACTGTATACGCCAATATAAAGAATTCCGGAATCTTGAATGCACCTTTTCGGGTTTGGAAAGTGAATTCTTTTTTTGATCGAATCGAAAGAGATTATGTGGCAAATGGGATCTATTTCGGAATCATATTTGCTCTTTTATTATATAATCTTTTAATTTACATAAGTGTTCGAGAAAAGGCTTACGTTTACTACTGTTTATATCTAACTACTTTGGGGTTTAATTATTCTTTGTTAGGTGGTTTTTTTAAACAATTGTTGGCCCCGGACGTAGCGATGTCTATCAAACCTTACCTTTATATTACTGTAAATGCCTCTCTGATGTTTGTTGGGCTTTTTTCCTTATCTTTTTTGGATCTAAAGAAAGTAAATCCTCGTTTGGATCGGTTGATACTTTTTAGCGTTGTCGCCTTTGGACTAGTTGCAGTTTCATCCATATTTCTTCCTCATAACTGGATGGAAGTATCCTTTATTTACTCGTTTCCGTATATGTTTTTAGTGCTTATGTCTGCCGGCGCTTATTCCTATATCAGGGGAATAAAGTCCTCTTTGTTTTTTTTACTCGCTTGGGTCACTTTATTTGTGGGTGTTATATTTGATTCATTAACAAAAGCATCCCTCATCCCTTTTTCGACTTTCGGTCGTTATGGGGTGCAGATAGGAACAGCATTTGAGGTAATATTGTTTTCTTTGGCCTTGGGTAGGCGCCTTCGGTTTTTGTTGGAGGAGAACCTTGTTGCAAAGAATGAGCTAACAACGATTAAAAAAGATTTGGAAACAGCAAGAAAAATACAAATGCGAATTCTTCCTGATAAACTTCCCAAAAATCAGAAGTTATCTATGTTTGTATCATACCATCCGTTGTATGATGTTGGCGGTGACTTCTACGATTTTTTTGAATTTCCTAATGGTTTTGGTTTGGTCATTGCTGATGTAACAGGTCATGGAGTGAGTGCCGCATTAGATTCTTCGACTGTTAAGATTGCTTTTCGAAACGCAAAAGAATTTAAAGAATCACCGAAAGAATTAATAGGTGCAATGAACCGCTTTTTGTGCACCAGTCTCCATGCTCGTTTTGTTAGCGCCGCGTATTTTTATTTTGATTTTGAAGAAACGAAGTTAAAGTTTAGTTCCGCTGGAAATCCTCCCTTTATTTTGATTCGTAATAGAGAAATAGAATCATTCGAATGTCCGGGTCTTTTACTCGGGGTTCGGTCTAATTTTGAATATGAAGAATGTGTGGTCAGTTTGCAGGAGGGAGATCGGATTCTTATTTTTACTGACGGATTGTACGAAAATCTAAAACCGGATGAAGATTTGGATGCAATTTTGTTTCCCGAGATATCCCCGATTCTAGACAATCCTCAGGAATTATTCCATAAAAATTTTCTAGATCGATTGTCTAGGATGCGAAAAATTTCCAAGGATGATATCACCTTGGTTTCTCTTGATATCACTCTTACTTGAACTCTGCTTTGTATTTTACTTTCTTTGTTCTTTCAAAATAATTTCTTGCTAAAATCGCTTTTTTTTGTCTAATTGCCTGCTAACGAATGTCTGGCACTAATTTTTATCTTAAAGTTTTCACGAATAATCGTTTTTATATGGCGGTGATTCTTTTTTGTTTGTTACCACTTTTGCTTGTTGGTGCATTCCCTGAGTCCTTCTATCATGAGTATGAAATTGGATTTTTTTTAGTTTTTCATAATCTAACTGAAATCTTTAGTGTTATTGTTTCCTTTTCTATTTTTGGTTTAGGATATTACTCTTATCCTCAAAGCAGGAATGCTCATACCTTATTCCTCGGAATCGGTTTTCTTGCAGTTGGCTTGATTGATTTTATGCATGCTTTGGGTTACACAGGGATGCCTGATTTCGTAACACCAAACTCAGGCAATAAATCTTCGCAGTTTTGGATTTTTTCTCGCACGATCACTGCGTTGATACTGTTTGGTGCAATATATATTAAACCAAGTGAACAATATAGATTCATCAAAGAAAAATATTTGATAGCTTTAGCATTTTTGTTAGTTGCGATTGTTTTTTTTCTGGTGATTTTTTATAATGATTGGATACCAAAAACATATGAACAAGGGAAGGGGCTGACACCGTTTAAAAAAAATGCGGAATATGCTATCATTACCTTGCTTTTCATCTCTCTTATCCTCTATAGAAAGGCAAACTTTTATACTTCGAAGAGGCAACTTCAGTATTATTTGTCAGCTTTTATTGTCTGTATCTTTAGCGAAATGGTTTTTGCCGTATATACTAGTGTTTTCGATGTTTATAATGTTTTGGGGCATATTTATAAAATTGGGGCTTTTTATTTAATTTATAAGGCTGTGTTTATTTCTGCCATCAACGATCCTTATGAGAAATTAATAAGTACAAACCAATTGTTGTCCAAGGAAATTGAGGAAAATAAAACTTATGCTGAGATGATCAGGAAATCATTACTTGAAAAAGAGAATTTAGTGGCGGAGATTTTTCATAGAACAAAAAATTCAATACAATTGGTTCGTTCTATTTTGATGATCCAGGCTTCTGATTTTCCAGATGATAAAAATATACAGTCCATCGTTGAAGATACATCTATTAAAATTCAGACCATGTCTTTGGTACATGATCATCTTTATGCAAATAAGGATTTAAGTGAAATCAAAGTATCCGATTATTTGCAATCATTAACGGATATGGTTCGGCAGGCATATCCTCCTATAAAAGCAGATATTCGTGTTGATTTTCAGGTTGGTGAAGGATCCTTGCTTTTAGATACCGCAGTTCCTCTCGGGCTTATCTTTACTGAATTACTTTCGAATAGTTTGAAATATGCTTTTCCTGCTCTGACAAGAGGTGAGATTGTGATTCGGTTTTCGTTAGATGGCAATGTTTGTCATTTTGAATATTGGGACAATGGCGTTGGGTTACCTGAAGGTTTCGATCTAGGAAAACAAAAAAAGTTGGGATTAAGTTTGGCGAAGATTATTGCGGAAAAACAAATGGGAGGGACCTTGAGTATTGATGGTACTCAAGGGTTTCAAATGAAACTCGATTTCCCTAGCAATTTATACAAAAGAAGAGTCTAGTTCCTCGGTTTTATGTGTATACTCTCGAGACAATCGGAACCAAGCATCCGATTGTGGAATCCCCGGTTTTCGTTTTCCAAACATCTGCAAAATTAGATTCTCTTCATTGTCAAACACTTCCACCGATGTTACGAGACCATCTTTAGTTGGTTTGTCGACAATCCAAACAGATTCAATTTGATCCGTTCTTAGATGTAGATTGAATTCTGGATCAAGAATATTGAACCAAGGACCCATAGGCTCTAACTTTTGAATTTTACCCGTATGGATCTGAATCATTCCTGGATTGCCTACAAAAATCATAATATCCATTTCCAGTTTGCTTACTTTTTCCATTAAAGTTAACAAATTTTCTTTCGAAACCTTAAATGAAAACTTCCCGTTTGCAGCTTTTAAAGAAAATTCGCGTGAATAGTTGTACTTGCGAATGAGTGAAAAAAAGTCGTGAGTGTCTTCCAGTTTTCCCCATGCTTCAAGAAATTGAGGGATTTCTTTTGGATCATTTGTTTCTGTTTTCGATTTTATGTCTGCCGAAGGTATATTGAATGTTTGGTTGACGTCGACAAATTCAGCTTTGGCGAACTCCCAACCGTCCATTTTAGATTTTTCAGTCTGATAGATTTTATGTACGGCATCACCTTTGGAGTCAAAGAATTGAAAGCTACGTAATATTCCTGTATCCTTTGGTTCTTCTACATAGAAGCCATATTTCCAGTCTTTTAAAAAGATTCGTAGGTCAATATCTTCGCCGACAGCGAGCGCCGTTTGTCCATTGATGGATACATTCTTATACACTCCTTTCCTTTCATGTACACAAGATTCATTTCTTGTAAGAGCCATTACATAACCTAGGTTCGTTGTGTTCAGCA
This sequence comes from Leptospira sp. WS4.C2, assembly GCF_040833985.1. NCBI lineage: Bacteria > Pseudomonadati > Spirochaetota > Leptospiria > Leptospirales > Leptospiraceae > Leptospira > Leptospira mgodei. Next base: position 45,306 of record NZ_CP162141.1, on the reverse strand, counting down.
GGAAACTTGGCCAATCTGGTTTCAATAGTTTGACTGTCGGACCAATTTTTGTAGCAAGAAGTTCTGCTTCGCTGACTTTCAAATGTTTGGCGGCATCTCTGATTCTGAGTTTGGGCATTTCTTTGGATAAAGTTTCCCATTGTTGTTTTAATTTTTCATTCATATTGGTTCTCCTGTAATTTCTGGAATAATAAAATTTCCTTCTGGTGCGTTTAGAATCCTTGCTTTCATTCCGAAAGCAGTTTCTAAATTTTCTAATGTTAAAACTTCCTTTGGGTTTCCCGATTTGATGATTTTACCTTTGTGAAGTAAGGTAATCGTATCAGCATATAGAGCAGCGAGGTTTAAGTCATGTAGGATCATAAAGACTGCATAACCTTGGTCAGCCATATGTCTGCATACATTGAGTGTTTTGTATTGGTTTGGAATGTCTAAAGCAGAAACAGGTTCATCGAGGAATATATATCTCGGTGGTGTTTCCCAAACTTGAGCAAGGATTCTGCCAAAGTTTATTTTTTGCCTTTCACCTCCAGATAAAGTTGAATAATTTTGCTCCTTTTGTTCGATAGAATCGGTAATTCTTAGGCATGTTTGAACAATCTCTTTATCCCTTGTATGATTAGCTATATGTGGATGACGTCCAAGACCGATTATAGCTTCTGAACTAATCGGAAAAGTGATGGTTGTTTCTTGCGTAAGGACGGCTCGTATTTTTGCTAGTTGGCTTTTGGTATATTTTTTTATTTCAACTCCATCTAAATAAACTTTTCCAGGATGTGGGTTAAGATCGCCACATAACATGTGAAATAAGGAAGACTTACCGGCTCCGTTTCTTCCTATTAATACATGGAGTTCTCCGGGTTTAATTTTTATATTTACTTCGGATAGTATTTGTTTGGATCCAATGGAATAGTTTAAGTTATTCGCTTCAATTGTCATATATGATTCATCCTTTTTCGAATCAAACTAAGAAAGAAGGGGGAGCCGAGTAGGGCTGTAGCTATTCCTACTGGAATTTCAGAGGGTGAAATGATGACTCTGCAAATTCCATCAGCAAAACACAATAGACCTCCTCCTAAAAGGTAAGATGTGATCAGTAGATACCGATAGTCTTGGCCAATCGCTAAACGAACAATGTGAGGAACAGCAAGCCCTACAAATCCAATGTTTCCAACTAATGAAATGCATGCACCAACACTCACTCCAATGAGAAGTATGATTGATGTTTTTAAAAATTCTGTTGAAATCCCTAGGTGACTTGCTTCTCTTTCTCCTAGTATCAATACATTCAATTGTTTGGCAATGAACGGGCTTATGAATATTGGAAAAATAAAAAAACAGGAAAAAGATTTTAAATTGGCCCAGGAGGCTCCACCCAAACTTCCCATATTCCAAAGAGAAAGATTTCTTAGTTGGGATTCGTTTGCAATATAACTTAAGATTCCAATCGCAGAAAAACAAATAGCATTCACAGCGATTCCCGAAAGTAATAATGAGAAGATATCGGTTCTTCCTTTCGATTTTGCAAAAAAGAAAATGATGAATGAAGAGGAAATCCCGCCTACAAATGAGAATATCACGACACTCCATATTGAATTTAAGAATGGAATGGATGTCCCAAGCACAATAGCGATAGAAGCAAACAAAGAACAGCCTGCAGTAATCCCAATTAGGCCTGGATCAACGATTGGGTTTCGGAAGAGACCTTGAGCCAAAGCACCTGACCAAGCCAAAGATCCTCCTACCATAAGTCCTAATAAGATTCTCGGTATTCTTAATTCAAAGAATACACGAGACTCCATGCTATCACTTCGGAATAAATCTTCCCAACCTATATGCATAGCACCAAGTAAAGAAGATATAACGGCGGCAACTATTGTAAAGAGTGCGCAGCTAAGAATGAAGATTATTTTTTTCATTCAATAAGTTTCCAACGATCATTTAGAGTTTTTAAAGCAAGGGGCAATCTGGGGCCAAAACCTAAAAGAAGAAGGTCATCTACTAGAATAAAGTTTTTTTCTTTTCCTGCTCTTGTGAACTCCATTCCGTTAATATCCCAAATCGCTTTTTCTCCGCCAAACCCTGACGCTGATTTTTCAGGCATAAGAATAATGTCAGGATTTGCTTTTACTAAAGCTTCACTTGTTAGGGATTTGTATTCGGAAAATTCACTAACCGCATTTTTTGCTCCTGAAAGTTCAATCATCGCATGCGCTGCAGTTCCAGTTCCAGATATAAATACGGAACTAGGATTTCTAGAATAGATGAAGAGAACTTTGATATTGGTTTTATTTATTTTTAGTTTTTGAAGTTGTTCTTTGATTGTTTTGGCTAAGGCAGCAGCTTCTTTCTCCTTCCCGAAAAGTTTACCAATACCTAACAAACGATTGGTTGGAGTTTCAAGTTTGAATTCATCAGGGAACAATTGGAGTGGGACACCTGCATCTTTTAGGTTTTGTATCGTCGCTGGAGGGCCTGCCGATTCCAGACCAACGATTTGAGTTGGTTTCAAATTCAAAATACCTTCCGTAGTTAATGTTCTTTGGTAGCCGACGTTCGGAAGGGAAGTTGCTTGTTTGGGGAAGTAAGATGTGGAATCGACTGCCACTAATTGACTTTCCAAGTTTAATGCATAGATCATTTCGGTTATTGTTCCATTCACAGAAATGATACGCTGGTTCGTCTCCGCAAAATGGGGGGAGGTTGATAGAAGAGCAAAGGATAATATCCCTATATGTTGTAAGTATCTGAATCGAATCATGGGCAAAGAATCGGAGACAGAAGGTAGGTGTCAATCATAAAAGAGATTGAGTCTCAATATAGATATTGACAGGAAACGGCGTTCTATAATTTTGAGACTTAGAATCAAATAAACAGGAGAGCCCCTATGAACAAGCTCAACAAATTCAAAGCTCTGACCTTGGCATCTTGCCTTAGCCTAACACTCATTTCCTGCGAACAGGAAGAAAACAAAGATAACAATACTACCTTCTTGGGATTGATTTCAATCTCTCAGGCCATGGCTGATGCAACGAAAAGATGTGAAACAATCATCGATAGTTCTTATGTTTCTGGTGCCTATACTGCGATCTGTACTCCAAGCGCGGGACAAGGTCGCTTCTTTCGTTTTGAAGGGATGAAAGCTCTTGGTGACAATGGATACTTTTATCTGTTAGTCGGTTATTCCACAACACCTACAAGCACAACACCGACAGCTTCGGGTCAATATACTTTTACAACAGGTAAATCAGTATCTAGTCCCAATCCGTATGCTTGGTTTCGTAACGCCCAATATGGAAACTACCAAGGTGGTCAAATGGATTCAGGGGCTAATCCAACTAGTTTTAATTATTCAACGGATCAGGAAATCTGTGTAAGTTTTTCAGGAACTGTCACAGCACCGACAACCTATCTTTGGACAACTGGTGTTGGCGGAGCAAATTGTAAAGTTACTTCGACACTTTCAAAAGAGAATGCTATCATTAATTACTCTGCATGGCCAACATCAAGTAACGTAATCCAAACCGGAACTCAATCCTACTTTCGGTTTAGCAACACATCGTTGTTCACTGGAACTAAAATCATCGTATCGTCTGAAAGTGTTCTTTAGAGAAAAGTAGAAATTGTCGGAGAATCTTTGGTTTCCCGACATTTAACAAAAAATAAGTGAGATCTTCTATGGATATTTTATTGCAAATAAAGAAACAAGTTTTCGTTTTTACATTCTTTAGCTTATTGATTTCATTCTTTATGAATTGTTCAATGAAGCCAAAAACAGAGGATGATTCCGCTGCTTTGTTGTTTCTGCTCGGAGGTGGAAATTCTAATACACTGCCTTGTACCGTTGCTCCTGCAAATGCTGTAAACACAACGGGCACTTACACATCAACTGTCAACGCTTCCTCAGCGTGTGCTTGGATTTATGTGAGTTTAAAGTCTGATGGTGTGGGTGTTGACTCCTCTTCACAGTGGGATGTTGCTTTCAAAAGGTATAATGTAGCTACCAATGGTGGCACCAGTGGATCAGGAAGTGGTGGGGCTTGTGATTCTGGGTCCACTAATTTCTCTGCAACATTCAACGGTTCAGAATGTACAACTGTTGTTGATGTAAAACTTAATTCAGCTGGTGGTGGACCGGTTTCTGCGTCTGCAGAAAGTATCAATCCCGTTATGGCAGCGCCACTTGATCTAACTCCTATGCCTTCTGGTTATGGTGCTTGGTATACTTATTCGAATACAATATTAACTGCAAAAACAAATGTTTACATAATTACAGGTAGTGATGGTGCGAAATACGCATTGCAAATGTTAGATTATTATAGTGCCGCAGGTACTTCAGGGTATCCCAAATTTCAATGGAAAAAGTTGTGAATTTAGCGTCCGGTTTTGTTTTAGGCACTCTCGATGTATCAATTTGTTATTAAAAACTTGTTCACCAGAAATGGGGTGGTCTTTTTCTGTTGGGTTCTTTTATTCTATATTTTCTTTCAGGTGAGTTTACTTTCGCAAAGTGTAATACCTAAAAAAGAAGATGAAACACCGCAAACACCCATTCCTCAAGATAATACTTTAACAAAGACCAAACATGGCGAATCTGGTAATCAACCAAATGAAGTAAGTAGTGATAGGTCAAATATAATCACTGTTACGGGGACAAGACGACGGAATCTTCTAAAAGATTCAACAATTACAACAGAAGTGATCACTAGAAAAGATATTGATGCTATGGGAGCAAGGGATCTATCGCAAACGTTGGGAAATGTTCCTGGGATTGAAGTAAGGCCAGCACAAACAGGCGAAAGAGGCCAAACGGTTCGCCTGCAAGGACTTTCTGCACAGAACGTTCTGATCCTTGTGGATGGGCAAAGGACTACGGGGCGATTTAGTGGATCCATTGATTTAACTCGTTTTAAAGCAGAAGATATTGAACGAATCGAAATCGTAAAAGGAGCTTCCTCTGCTATCTACGGTTCAGATGCCATTGCTGGTGTGATTAATATTATTACTAAAGAGGCTCAAGATCCATTATATGCAGAGTTTCGGACCCTCGGTGGATCTGGAAGTCAAAAGTATTACGGGCCTTATACGGAGTTTCGAAATTATGCAACTGTTGGTGCAAAAACTGAGAAACTATCAACTCTCATTACTGTAGGTTGGCATAAAGGGGATGGTTATGACTTAACGCCAGATGCAACACCGGGTCCAAGGAATGGAAGATATGCCTCTCTCGCACCAGGGTACAATCCGTACCCTGCAAACACTTCTTCAGTGAACTCCTATCTCTTCGCAACAAGATTACCTAACTATTCACCACCCCTAGAATCAACTTCCGGTAGTGCTTTTAACGATATGAATCTTTCCAATAAAACTGTTTATCATGCACTGGACAACCTAACTCTCACAGGACAGTTTTATTATAGGCATTTGGATCAAAGTGCTGTAGATGCTGCACCCCCCAGAACTATTTATGATCGACGAAACAAAACGCATGACTTTATGGGTGCCTTCAACGTGGATTGGGCAGCAAACAAAAGAGTGAATGTAAACTTAAATGCAAATTACTCAAGGTTTCAAGATTTATACACTACAGACCAAAGAAAAGCAGATGATCTGGATTCTCAACAAAGAACAGACAATGCAGTGACTGAATTTAGATCTAGAGTAGATTATAAATTTTCTGAAAATCATGTAACTTCGGTTGGTGCTGAAAACTTACAAGATCAAATTTCTTCTGCACGTATTGCTCCTGATTGTAGAAGGACCTATCCCAATATTTGTTATGAAGATTATAATCCTGAACTAACGAAAGGACAAACTATCAATGGAAATGCATATCGTTTCCGGAATGCATTTTATGTTCAAGATGAATGGAGAGTCTCAGATAAACCCAGAATTCAAATTGTTCCAGGTGTTCGATACGATCATGATTCCATATACGGTGGCGAATGGCTTCCTAAATTAGCGATTCGTTATGATGTAAGTGATCAATTCCGCTTTCGGGCAGCTAATGGGCTTGGGTATAGGGCGCCGAGTTTTCAAGATTTATACTTTAATTTCTTAAATCCAGGTGTTGGATACCGTGTCGTGGGTAGTTCCAATCTTAAGCCAGAGCTTTCTAGGAGTTATAATTTTGGTTGGGAGTGGGATATTACAAAAAGAATTTGGTATAGTACAAATTTATTTCATAACAATGTAGATAATTTAATTGGATTCAGGACCAATCCTATGCGTGATTCGTCGGGTCTGATGGTATACCAAACATCTAATTATCAGAAGGCAACTACTCAAGGGATTGAGTCCTCTGTCAACATTCGTCTTACTGAGATTGTATCCACTAGTGTTGGGTATACTTATACGGATTCAAGAGATGAATTGACTAAACTACCACTTGAAGGAAGAGGTCCGCATCGTTGGAACTTTAGTGTTCGTTTGGATGAAAAGTCTAGTGGATTGTCTTTATCTGTATTTGCTGTGGTTTTTGGAAAACAACCTTACTATTGTGTTAAAAATCCATTTTGGTGTAATCCCGATCTTCCACCAAACTTTGATGGTTTAGAAACTTTGTTGGCTACTCAGGCGCAAACTAACATAGCCAATGCGCTTAGTACACTCCCGGCAGGAGTTTCTGATTATTGTGCGGAAAACAATCTCTCTGCTTGTACAACAAGTGCCACTTACGGATATCGAATGGTGAATCCTCATACAAATCTAAACTTGCGTTTATCGCAAAGATTTTTTGGGCATTTCCAATGGTTTGTGGGAGTGGACAACGCATTAGATGCTTGGGATTTACAATATAATCCGCAAAGGCCTCGTTTTTATTATTTTGGATTGGATGGTAAGTTTGCTTTTAGCGAAGTCAAGGCGACTCCTGTTGATCCTCAGCCGAACTAAAAAATCCTTTAAATTTTGTTCCGGCTCCTGATAGAGTTAAGTATGCAAACCATCTATCTTGCGGGTCCGGAAGTTTTTTTGCCCAATGCTTTGGAAATACTTTCAGACTATAAAAATCTTTGTGAATCCTTTGGTTATCGTGCCTTAACTCCTTTCGATGGAAAGGTTACCGATAAAACAAAGTTGGCCAAAGCGAATCAAATTTTCCAAGAAAACATCTCCCTCATTCAAAGTTGTGATATTGTGATTGCAAACTGCAATCCCTTTCGCGGAGCTTGTGTGGATGATGGGACTTCCTTTGAAATTGGTTATGGTTATGCAAAAGGAAAACTTGTTTTTGGTTATTTAAATGACAACCGGATTCTACCGGAAATTGTTAAGTCAAAAATACCCACAAAACAACATTCTTCTGGTTATGCGGTCGATGAGGATGGGTATTTATTGAATGAAGATTTCGGGAATAGTATTAACTTAATGTTAGAATTTTCGATTTTAAGCTCAGGTGGGAGCTTAGTTTTAGGAAATCTGGAAACAGTTTTAAAGTTATTTAAAACTTTAAAATAATTGAAAGCCAGTATTCCTTTTTCGGAAAGTTTCCAAACCTAACTTCCAGGTATCATAATCTCCCATTAGAATGACTTTCTTTTTTGCTCGAGTTACGGCTGTGTATAAGATCCTACGATTGAGAATAGGAACTTCATCGGTATCATCCGAATGATAAGAAGAGAGTGGGGGCAAATATATTAAGATCGTGTTGTATTCAGATCCTTGGCTTTTGTGTATAGTAAGAAAAAAGGCAGGTTCATGTTCTGGCAAAGTATCTAAGGCAAAGGAGTATAAACGATTGTCGATTGAAAATACAGCTCTTAGTTCAGAGTCAATTTTTAATACCATCCCAATGTCTCCATTGAAGAGTTTGCGAATTTGATCGTTCCTTTTGATGATAAGAGGCATCCCTTCAAAATAAAACGACTTTGCTAAATGCCGATATCCTAATTTCTGAGAGTTCAACTTAGGAGAGGTGAGTTGTTTTTTTGCTAGTTCAAGAATCCGACTTTGTAATGATTCGATTCCATGGTATCCATTCCGCAGAATAGTTAAACATCGATATTCCGATATCATTTTCTCCAAAGTTTCTTTATTATCATTAATCGTTAGATCTTCTTTTTTCCAGTTTAGATTAGTGGATAGGAGTGCTGTAGGTAAAAAGAAATCCTTCCATAGAAAATGGATCAATTCTTCTTGTTTCCAGTCTTTGAAGGGAATAAGATCCGTTGGTTTCGGTAGTTCTTTCTGGAGCCAAATGAAATCATTTTCTTCATTGTTTTGCAGGGATTCTGAAATCGTAGGATTGGGAAAGGAGAGATTCGTATTCTGAGATTCAAAAGATTCTTTTACTAATTCTGCAAATTGACTAAACTTGGAAGATGCAGAGGATCTATGATTGGTTTTTAATTCAGAAACAAATTTACCTTGTTTTTTGAATTCTACTAAAAGATCCGATAGAACTTCCCCTTGGCCAACAGAAGGTAATTGGTTTGGATCACCTAACAGTATCAAGTGTGTTTTTTCGCTAATAGAGTCCAAAAATAAATTCATAAGTGTCATATCCACCATCGATGTTTCATCCATGATAATCAGGTCAAATGGTAAGTATCGTTTGTCTCCGTAATAAGGTTTTTTAGAATCCGGAAAATATTTAAGTAAATTATGTATAGTTTGGCCTCGCAAAGAGGAGGTAAGGTCTTTTGTGTTTTTAAAACGATTCAAATTTCTTTGGATTGATTCAGTAAGTCTCTGCGCAGCTCTACCAGTAGGGGCTACAAGAGCAATGCGATTTGCATTTGGCAATCTATTGGATTCGTCTAACATTTTTAAGATGAAAGAAACTACTGTGGTTTTTCCCGTGCCTGGACCTCCCGCAATCATTTGAAAGGAAGAGGTGATGGACTCTAACACTGCATTTTTTTGTTCGGTCGCTAACTGATTTTTGAACTGAGATTCTAATTCGGAAATTATGGATTCATTTTTTATCGTATCAGTAGTATCTATCTGTTGTTCTACTTTGCGATTTAAAAGTAAATTTTTAACTTTTGATTCAAAATGAATTTTTTCTTGATAAGTTTTTTGAAAAAATAGTCTTTTCTCTGCTCCCATAATTTCTATATGAAATGGAAATTGATTTTTGAGATTATTTATGTTTATGTCATCGGTAAGAGACAAGTAGAGGTCTCCGTTTTGGTTGGCTTCAACCAGGTTTGCAATCATTTGTTCATCTTCTTTTTGAAGATTAGGGAATAGACTTATAATTTCTTTTGCGAGTTCTAAGTATGATGGATTAGGTTTTTTCATACGTATAACTTCTCCAAACCTAGAGCTGCTTCCCTGATATACTCCAAAATTTCTTTTCGGATCTCTGCAAAAGTCTCCAAAGTCCAAACTTCATTAGAAGATTTAAGATCAGAGTATATGCCTGAATTTTTTGTTATACCCATACCACGGAGAAAAAGATAATACACACCTCCAAAACGTTTCAAAGCCAATTCATTCCCATAGAGGGCAGAAAGGTAATCATAAAGAATCAAAGCATATACTGACTTTTGAATCAAATATCCTTTTTCGATGACTGCGGAGGTTACAGCATCGTTATCATAAAGATCATTTGGAAGAAGATTGGATTTATAATCGGCAATGTAATACTTTTCATTCTTAACAAAAACTAAATCGATGGCTCCTTTTAGATAGTTTTCAAATCCAGGTGTTATTGGAACACGCGATTCCTCCAACATCTTTTGCACATATAAGTGAAATTTTAATTCAGAAGATTTTTCTTCAGTTTTTAGTTGGTGTAAGGAAAAGATTTCGCCATCCGCAAGAGTAATTTCTGCAGTCATGGCTCGTTTCAGAAGTGATATTACAATCTGTTCTAATGGTTCTTCTGACTGTATATGCAATTTGATCGGGTATTGTCGTATGGATTCGGCATAAGCCCAAACCCACGATGGGTGTTTTAGGATTGCTTCGAAGGAGAGTTCGAAAATGGAAAAATCGCATAACTCTAATATGCGGTGAAGGAAATTCCCTATCCGAGAGCTGGAAGGGAGAACCGATCTAGTTTTTGACGATTCAAGTTCTGTAGGTTCTCCAATTTCTTTTAGAGTTTCTACATTATTTTTTGTCAAAAGACTTTGTGAAGTTTGTAAACTTGTATAACTGTGTTGTAATAAGATTCTTCCCGCCTTGAGATCTGTAGGGAAAACAATCGGTGAAGGGTTTGGCTTTTTTGTTAGAGTTGAATCTTCTTGGGTGTTCGACCTTTCTATCGTTTGTTCATTACTTTCATTCCGAAAAAGAAAGCTGTTTTCTGGGACTAAATGATTTGAATCAAGTGTTTGGATTCTTTCTAATTCAGTATATAGAATATTGCCATACCCGGTTTTTTGAGTAAAGTCTTTCCCCCAAGAAAGTTTGGGTAAATACAATCTTAAATTGGGTCTTGTCAATGCCACATATAATAAACGTTTTTGTTCGTTGAGAAAATGTTTAAATTCGTTTTGTTTTCCATTTTTAGAGTCCCATAAACTCAATATCCACCTTCTTTCCATTTTGTGGTCTTTGCCGATCAGGGTTGGGTATTCGTAATTGGTAAGGCTTTGGGGTCTGGTTCCGAAATAATACAAAAATACAATAGGCCATTCCAAACCTTTCGAAGCGTGGATGGTTAAAATTTGAACAGCATCATCTTCCGTTTCTCTGTCAAACAGAGGTTCTTCCTCAGGAGAAGTTTTTTCTAGTTTGAGTTCTCGTAATTCTGCCAGTAGTTCTGTGAGGTTTGCATTGGATCGAATTTGAAATTCGAGTAACCTCTGAAAGATCTGCCTATAGTTGGTTCGTTTTCTTTCCCATTCTAAATTCTTAAGATCCTGATCCCAAAGAATTTTTGTTTCATCCATCACCGAACGAAAGAATGCGGCATAACGATTGTCCCGTATAAGTTTCAGCCATACATCAATTAACGACTTCTCATAAGAATCAATGGAATGTTCGTTGTATTTTGATAGATCTGCCGGGCGAACCTCAAATAGATCAGAAAAAAGAATTCGTTTGTAAGAGCGGGAGCTATTCGATTCTTCTAAACATTCTAATAAATTTTCAATTTGATCCGCTTCCCTTGACTGAAAAATCCCTCTTTGTTTGTAAATGGAACAAGGAATCCCTGCATTTGATAAAGTTTTTTCAACAAGTTCTGTCTCTTTTTTGCTGCCGCATAACACAGCAATGTCTTTTAGTTTGACTGATTGGGGGGAAGGTTCCCCTTTCTTAATATAAGTTAAAGATTGGTTTTTTTGTTGGAAGGAAAGGATTTCTTTTTTTATGGATTCTGCCCATACGGTCCTTGCTTGGCTCACATTTTGTAAATGGTCTGGACATTGAATGATATGGATTCCAGATTCTTTCGGATCGGTGTAGGTATATTTAATTTCAGAGGCGTTCGGGTAAACAACCGGATGGTATTGGTAATTTTCTCTTTTCGAACCTGGTTCCTCAATGGGAAAAAAATTGGTTTCTCCCAATTCCTTGTCCTGATTGTAAAAAAGAACGTTTAATCCATTAATCAATTCTTTCGTAGAACGATAGTTTGTTGATAGGCTATCTTTGGAATCGATAAAGTCACCTGCTGCTTCAAGGTAAATTCCAATATCCGCCCCTCGGAATCCATAAATACTTTGTTTTGGGTCGCCTATACAAAATAACATTCTAGATTTGTCTTTGGGGTCTACAAATAGGGAACGGAAAATTTGGTATTGGTTTTTGTCTGTATCTTGAAACTCATCTAAAATACAAACTTGGTAACGCTCTTTTAGAGATTGGACAAGTGATGGATTGGGGGAGGTAACTACCGTTTCATGTACTTTTAAAATCATCTGATCATAAGTCAGTGAATCTCCAGTTTGTAATAACAATTTTGTATCTTCTACTAGTTTGAGTGCCGTTTCTTGCAAAAACCACTCACCCTCTAAATCAATTTGATCGATGGGAAAGGTTTCTTCGAGTAAGGATACTAGTGTTGAGATGATGGATTGTAGTTCTGTTGCTTCTTTGTTTAGGTTTTTGGTGATGGTTTTCCCAGTTAACAAAAGATAAGCGAAGCCTTCGTAAGAAATTTTATCTGCCGTCCTATGCAAACTTCCAATCCTCTGTAATTCAGTTCTCAGGCTTTTTAAGTCTTTTGAAAGAAGGGCTACAAAAAAAGTGTCCATAGACAACCAATTCTCTATCCATTTCTGAATGGTTCTTCTATCCCCTTGTTCGAGAATGGAGTCACCGACTTGTCCCTTAAGAGATTGAATGACTTGGGTTAAAGAAGAAATGATTTTATCTATATTGGGCGAGGTGATGGTATTTTCCAAAGTCAAAACTGTTGGAAAGTAATAGTTTTTTGTATTGGAAAGAAGTTTGGATACGGCAAAAGTAATTGATGATTCTTTTTCTAAAGTTCTGGATTCGATCAAATCCTTAGCTAAATCATTAAAATCCCTTCCTCCCCAATGGTTTCGTTTTAGTAAGTAAAAACTTTTTTTGATGATTTCATCTGCGCTTGTTAGTCGCACATTTGGGTTGTTTTGGGTTTCAATCGGATATTCTTTTAAGACCATGTTACAAAACCCATGGATTGTGGAAATCGTGACTTGGTCTAAATCACGCAAATATCGATAAAAACCTGGGTTCTTCCCATTTTCAGAAAGTTCCAAAATCTTAGCTTTGAGTCGTCCCTTTAGTTCCCCGGCAGCTTTTTCAGTAAAAGTGAGAACGAGAGTATTTAGAAGTCTGTTTTCGGAAATATTATTTTGTACATCATAGTCCATAATCTCACCTAACATTTCCATAATGAGATGAGTTTTTCCCGTACCGGCTGAGGCCTCGATGAACTTGGGTTTTTGGAGTAGGGGATGGTCCATCGGTTAAAACCCTTTTTTAAGTAGTGGTAAAAAAATCTTCCATACAGATTGAATGGAAAAATTTTCCAATAGAACTTTTGTATAAGGAGAAAGTTTCATTGTCTTACTTTCAAAATGTAAAATATTTTCCCTTTCTTCTGAAAGGAAATCCTTCCATAGTTTCTCAATGGTATCTCCATTTGTTTCAATTTCTTCCAATGAATGTTTGGAAAAGAAAAGGTTCAAACCAGCATTAGGGATGTATTTCGGATTTTCTTCCGTGACTAATTGAAATACGGAATCTAAATAGGATTGGCAATCCGTTACAGAAAAGTTAGACATATCTAACCAACTTTCGTTTTTAAAATCCTTTGCATTGGCAGGAATAATGACTAAAGCATTTCCAGTAACCCGAAACAAACAAGCGCTAATTAATACATAGGCCATCTTTCCAAGATAATCTTTTAAATACTCATTGGGATATTTTGGTTTATCATACAAACTACCTGTATAAAACCAATAGTAGATTCCATCTTTTTCGATGATGTTTTCCCATTCTCCAACAAGCGTATTTTTTTCCGTTAGTTGATAAGGTTCAATTTTTTTGCAATCACGAAGTCCCGTATCTCCAATCGAAACAGCTTTTAAATAGGATAAATTTTCTTTTGAATGGAAAAGAGATTCTTTTAAGGTACGAAACCGTTCAGAGATCAATTCCACTTCGTTCAGTAGAACTTCAGAGGAAACAATATGAAAAGCACCATAAGGAAATTCTGCGTTTTGTTCTGCTTTGAGAGTGAGTTCTTTTAAATGGGTTTGGATTTTTTCTCGATCCCAAATCCATTCTTTATCAAACACTAACGACTCAGTAAAGATAGGAATCAAAATGGATTTAATCGTATAAATTTCTAACTGGTTGAGTCGAAAAGGTTCTTCCTCATGTTTTTCTTCTTCATCCCAAATCCTTCCTAGGTTTTCCAATAAAGGTCCAAGGATGGGATTTTTTAATCCATTGGTGAGTTCTTGGACTGTGATTTCATTGGATTTCTGCGAGGAAATCTCTGAGGATACGAGTAAGTTCGGATCAGTAAAACTTGGATTTGGCAACTGTTCATCCGAAGTTCCAAATCTTTCTAAATTGCGGACATAATCAAACGAAGGAAATGGATTTTTGTCATAATATCGACTATACGAGGTTAGTGGTAATTCGTTTGCTTCTTTAATTTCCATTGCCGTCATTACTTCAAATAAAGTGGAACATGGTTCGAATTCTTTGTCTTCTAATGTGTTTTTACCAACATAAGAAAAAGTAATACTTTCTTCAGCAGAAAGGATTGATTCCCAAAACAAGGATTCTTGAATTTCTCTTCGATTGAGATCCCAAGGTTTGGAATCATACCTTCGTAAATTAAATCTAGATCTATCAACGGAACCGGGGAATTTACCTTCCCCGAGGCCAGCAATGTATACATGCAAAAAAGGAATGGGTCGCATCGGTTGCAAAAGAGAAACAGTAACACCTTCGGTTAAATAATTTCCTCGATGCATAGGTATGTCAGAGAAAATTTCTTCTGTAAGTAAAGACATCATTTCTAAAAAGTCTTTTGTTTGATTCCAATCTGAGTCGCACCAAGATTCTATCGACTTAAGCCAAGCATTGAAGTAAATTCGTTCCTTTTCCCACTCTCCTTCAAAAGAAAATAATTTTTGAAATGAATTTTCAAGGATGGGGTATCTTTCACCTTTTGGAGTTTTGAGAATTTTTTCTTTGAGTTCCCACTGGATTTCTTTGATGCGATTCCAAATTTCAACAAACTGAATGACAGTATTGTTAGAAGAAATTGGTTTTGTGATAATCTGCATTTCTTTCCATGCTTCTTCTTCCTGAGCCACTATCGATACAACAGCACGTTTGAGACCAAAGGAAATTGTATAAGGATTGGATTCTTTCTCCTCTTCGTAGATGGAACCTAAGGAATCAATTAAATCTAAAACTTTTAGTGGTGATTCCTCATCACTCTCGTTTGGATTTGTAATAAGAGGATTTTTAAAAAGAGTATGAATGTCTTCTTTTTCAAAACGATTGTTAGTAATACATCGAAACAGGGTAGACAGTGCCAGATACAATTGTGATGTATCTTTTGCCACTAAATCTGTTATGGAATAGGGTATTTTTAGTAACTGCGGCAGGTTTTCTTTTTTTTGTGTGGTATAGATCCCGCCATCAAACACCCATTCTACGGCTGATCGGTATTCGTTCATGTTAGGTACTAATATGGCAAAATCTAATAAATTGAGTTTTCCTTTGTTTAAACTTATTTTGTGTAATATATCATGGGCAATGGATTCTATTTCTCTGTACACCGAAGGTGCATTCCAAACTCTTACGGTTTGGTCTTCGAGATAGTTTTCTGTTTTGGGAGTCTCTTCCAATAAAAATGCCTTTAATTTAGAAAGCATTCCTCCGCTTACAAATTTCGACTTCTGTTTGTTATACTGGTCTTTTGCAAATTCTTTTGCCAAATAGGATTGTGGTTTGGAAAATTTGGATAAATAGTTTTTTGTTTTTTCGGGATTTTTTCCAATTGTTTTTCCATTGTGAAACTGATAGATGTGGACTGTCAGTTTGGAATCCATGTCAAAAGCAGTTTCTTTTAAAAAATCAATATAAGTCCCAGAAAGATTAGATAAACAAAACAAGTGTAAGTCGCCACTTAAGGGCAATTTTTTTCCTTCTTCCAAATAACAAAAAAGATTTTTTGGTTTTGACTTGTCTTTATAAATCTCAGTGTAAATTTGTTTTTCTAATTCCCAGTAGGGATCTTTCTTTAGTTCTTTTGGTATGTTTCTGGCTTCCAGGCCAAGCCAATCTTTGATCCACTCTTCGCGGTTGAGTTCATAATCTTTAAAATACTTTGTGAGTACATCAGAAAGATAGTATAACTTCGGTATCTCTTCTAAATACTTTTCCATCTCAGGGAAATTTTTGAGTAATGTGTTTTGCCTTTGGTAAAGTAGAGAAAAACAATCTCGTTTTAATGTTTCGTATTGATAAAGAGCCGTTTTTTCTTCGTAAGTTTGTATATTCAAAGATTTGAATATTAATTTTAAAATTGCTTTTTCCAGAAATGTAAATTCTATGTTTAGAGAAAGGTGGGAAGGATCAAACTTTGGTAAGTTTAGTCGTAACCAAGGAATTAGGTTTTGATTGGGAACCACAACAAGCGGTCGTTTGATGGGGTTCTCTTTTTGGTCTTCGGTGATTTGTTTTCCAAGTTCGGTGGTGATCTCACCTAAATGAAGGCCAGCGTAATAATGTATCGGCAACGGGGTTCCTTTATTGATGAATCGTACAAAGTCTGACGTTTGAACCAACCAAGTCCATTCTAATCTGATCTTAAATAAGGAAAAATAAGTAAGGTGGGGCGCCATTTCCGGCTATCCGCTGCAATCTTTCGCATCTGCGAAAGGATTTCCGCTACTATCCGGGGCGCTTGTCTTTGTTTGTTTTTGAGAAAAGAAGGGGAGAGGAAACCCTCTCCCGATTGGTTAGTTAACTAAAATTTTGTGAGAATTGATTTGCTATTCACTTTCAAAACGAAGAGTTGATGCAGTCGAAGTGCTATGTTTGAAAGCCGTTGTATACAGAGAAATTGGTTTTGGCACTGCATACATGGGGTCAATATTGTCGATGGCAAGCGCTAGGCGGCTTCCGACGGGAAAGTCATGTGCCACTGCTTGTAAATCAACATTGAGGTCTGTGTCTTTTCCCTTCACACTGAATAATGTTGCCGTTCCATGAGAAATCAGTTTTCCCGTTCCCCAAACATCCACTTCATACAAATACACCACAACATGAGGAGCATTGTCAGAACTATTGATGCGACCTTTGTAGAAGGTGCGTCCTCTGAGTTTTAAAACGCTAGTTAGTTTGTCAGAGATATAAACCATAGCATTGGTACGATCGATAAAATTGACATTGGTTGTTACGGGAACAGATACAGCTCCATCTAAAATTTCGGATAGAAGGGGAACACCTGTAGTCGCATTTGTTCCTCCAGAAAGGATGGTATCAGTTCCGTTCGTTGTGTTCGCTGTCGGTGTGATTTTCCCTGGGCTAAGGAGTCCCATCGGTCTTAAGTGGTAAGTGCGTTCCACTTTGTTTGGATTGGGCCAAGCAGAGTAGGTAACTCTCGCATCAGAAAATCTTTTTTGGATGGAAACCTTTGGTTTCGACATAATTCCGTTTTGAATCCCTTTCAACCAATAATCAAACCAGTCATAAGCATTGGTCCATACATAGTTGTTGATTCCAAGAACTCCACCAATTTCTGCTGTGGCGTGAATCCCATTGTTTAAATCTAACTTTTTCGGTACAGTCAGTTGTTCAAAGTAAGGGAGGATTTGGTTTGGTTGGAAAAGATTGTCTTGGGAGTTATTGGAAATATAAACAGGTTTTCCAGATGCATTGAGAGCACTCACCATACTGTTAGGGGAACGTTCGCTAGCCCAAGCAAGTACTGCGGCAACATCTCTTGTATCCAATAGTTTTTGGAAGTTTTCCGCAATGACCGGATCCATTCTACCGGTAATATAACCCGCAGTGACAAGCAGCAATCCCCAAACGAGTCTTGGGGTTTGGTTTCCATAAAGTGAATCTGGTAAACTTCCCCATCCACTCATCGCTACTGCTGTTTTAATCCTAGGTTCTTTACTTAGACCCAGAAGAGAAATACCTGCACCATAAGAAATTCCCGCAATACCAATGTTTGCTGGATTGACGGGAGCATTTGCAAGTAGAAAGTCAATTCCTCTGGAAAGATCTGTCATATCTTTCGGGCCTGCAACATTAATGAGTCCACCTGAGGTTCCAAATCCTCTTGTGTTGTAACTGAAAACAACGTAACCTTTTTTTGCAAGTTTCGCCGCTGGCACAATGTATTCATATTCGTTAAGAGCCCAACTGTTGACAAATATCACAGCAGGGAAGGGGCCTGTTCCTGATTTTGGAATGAAGAGGTTTCCTGTAATTTTCACCCCATCGTCACTGACATAGGAGATGTTATCGTTGAAGGTGAAACTTCCATCGTTTTCTGTTGCAAACGCTGATTGGATGTCCCGGGATAGGCTTGCGTTACTTAGTTGTAATGCTTCCGGTGATGCCGAAGCCTGAGAAGTGGTTCCATTTAACACACCGAGTACGGCAGTGTTATCGTTTGAGTTTTGGTTTCCATTTTGTCCGCAAGCCAGGAGAAGGAAGACCCCGAGTGGCAGGAGCAGACGGTATATTTTTTGCTTTTTCATAATTCGCCTCTGAATTGCCTCAAATTTACCATGAATGCGTTCGTTTGGCGTCTAAGATGGCGATTCTGGACGAATTTTTAGGTCTAATATCATGATTTTGTACTAATTCTTCGTACGAAAGTCCTCCAAAAGGTTGACGGATGCGTGCATTTCGTCCGATTTTTGGATCATGTTCGAATTCATCGGTTCTTGGCTCCAGTTTGGGGCTTGGTATCATTTCATTTTAGGCGTTGGAATCCTTGTCAAAGAAAAAGGTTCCAAAGGTTTTCCCTTTGCCATGATCGCTGCCTTTTCCGGCGGAACCTTGGTTTTATACGCCTATCGTTTGTATGCTGGTCTGGAATTTGAAACTTCTCTTTGGAATCACCTCTATGTTCCTGTGATCTATTTAATCCCTGGGAGTATGCAGTACACAATCGAACAGTTTTTAAGTTTGGAACCAGTTTCCTTAAACAGGCTTTATCGTTTGTATCCGACCTTTGTTGTAGTTTTACTTCTGCTGATATTGCAATGGGTGGCACCGGATACTCTTTCTAAGTCCATGAACCAAAGTTTTGCGGGAGCTCCCATCTCTCTTCCGGAACTCACCTCTATTTTGGGGTGTCTCTATTGGATGGGTACCTTTGTTTGGATGATTTATCAATATAGAAATATCCTTTACAACAATCCAAACAAAGAAGCAAAACTAGGAGTGCAAATCTTGGGAATGATCCTCAAAGGAAACATCACTTTTGCTGGTTTTATTTTAATTAGCACAATTTTGCGATGGCATTCGGGAATTTATTTTACTGCAGGACTTGCTACTCTCATGGCTGTTGTTGCTTTTATTGGTACGGAAATCAATCATGAATTGTTTAAAGATATTTTGCCAGGTCTTCGCCAATCCTACCGCACTTCTCGTATCCTCAACCTGGATTTGGAAAAGTTACAAAAAGAACTCGACTACTTATTGAAGGTAGAATGTGTTTATCGCGAAGAAGATTTGAGTTTGGCATCTTTTTCCGAAAGATTGGGAATCAAAGACTACCAACTCAGTGAATACACTAACGCATTTTTAGGAATGAACTTCAATCGGCTGATCAACGAATATCGCATATCAGAGGTTTGTCGGTTGATAGAAAAAGAACCAAAAGCAAATTTACTGTCCCTTGCTTACCAAGTTGGGTTTAACTCCAAAGCAAACTTCAATTTAGCTTTTAAGTCGCTAAAAAAAATGTCACCAAGTGAGTATGCAAAGTCTGTAGGAAAGCGGGAAACAGTTTAACCATCCCCGCTGCACCAGCTGACAAAGGGTAACAGGAATGGACAAACTGTCCTCTCCTTATTTTTTTCCTTTCGGTTTTTTCTTTGATACCGTATAACCTAAAATATGTGCCATTTTCCAAACGGTTTCTAAATATTCCTTGGTTGCAGGTATACTCGATTCTGTTTTGGAATCAGGTAATACGGAGTGAAGATGGAATTCGTTTGTTCCAAAGCGTATGGTATCTGGTGTCAAATGGATCCAAGTATGCCAACCATATTCCCTTTGTTCTGGATAGAAGGTGAGTAGAATTCCCGGTTCTTTGATTTCTGGCAGATCGGGAACTTTGTCATCTAACTTCCGTCTGGCTGCCATATCGAGCATTGTCTGAGTTTCCGAATCTTTTTTTGATTTTTTCCAATTAGACTGGATGGCATCATCTCCTTTTTTGCCAAAACATCGCCAAAGGAGTGGTAACCGAAGCCCAAGTGTCTCTTCGTAAACACTGGAATCATAATCTTCATTGTTTGTCATCTCAAGTCGTTTTTCGATCACTTGGGAAATGGTTTCAAAAGAGGAATCCCCCTCTAACAAAAACAACTTGGCTGCGAGTAAATCAGTCCAAACATACCAATCGGGACTTGGTTCTTTTAGTAGGGATGTAATTTCAGCTGCGTCCATCGTAAGAACTTTCTTCCAGTGGAGAGACTCGGGTTCCATCACTCGCATAAATTGTAATAGATATGTTTTCCAAGATGGTGCAACATAAGGTAATTTGAAAATTTCCAAAAAGTAAGGATACACTCCCCGCCCTTGGAAAAACAGAGCTTTGATGGCTTCCCATCGGTCATACGACCCTGAATATTTGTATTCATCCAAGGAATACCGCAAGGATTCCACAAGCCAAGGCCCACCATAACGAATCACATCTTCATGTTTGTATTTGGTCTCTCGAATTTTTTCAAATACATGTTGGGTACTATACTTTTCTGGATGGAGGATTGCCTCGGGTAACAAAGCTTTGTTTTTAGAAAGAGCTGATGCATATTTATCGGAAGAATCAAATTCGGGAGCATCTTCGCCAGTGAGTGTAATCCAAGCGCGCCTTGCCTCCACCTCGATGTAACTCCAAGAATAATCAACCATGGGGTCTGGATCTGCATAAATATGATACCAAAGATGGTCTTTGAACTTTTGAATTTTTAATTTTCTAATCCATCGAATGATTCCATACACTCGGACTTGATCCCCTTTGTTTCCAAGAATCCGTTCTGCAAAAGCTAAGTAATCGCTGTTATCTGGGTCTAACAACAATAATCCTGCCACATAACAGGCCTTTAAGTCGATGGCAATTCCAGGAAAAGCGGTCTCGTCAATTTTGAAAAAGTATTCATGTAATTCTTGTTTGGCTTTTTCCGGTTCCATTTTGGCCCATGCTAAAGCTGCTTCGGATATATTGATGATTAAGTTTAAATCTAAATAATCACGTTTACTCCCTTTTGCTTGGAAACTTTTTCTCACATAGTCGGCTATGATTTCGGTATGTTCTTTTAAATCTAAATGGGCACAAACTGAAAAAGCATTCCCAACACTAATCCCAAAAAAACCAAAATGGTCTTTGTAGGTAAAAAGTTTGTTTATCAGTTGTACGGAGACTTCATCTAAAGTTAAAATTCTTTCTTGTAAGGCTTCGTTCAAGTGCGTATACACTGTGAACATATTGTTCAAAGTGGGACCCTCTTTTTTAACCTTTTTTTGGATCTCTTTTACATTGTCTAATGTCTCAAAAGTTCGCCAAGCGGCATCAGCTAAAATGGAATTGGCTTCTGTATGTTCACTTTTAATCAATGCTTCCACAACATATTCTAGTCTTGGGTCATCTTGTTTTAGTTTTTGGACTGCTTCTCTCAGTGAGACCATTGCCCTATCATCATCCAACATCCCAACGGTTTTTGTGATACCGCAGTATGCTTTTTTGTTTTCCGCATCATACTTTAATCCTTGTCGGAAGGCGGCATTGATGGCAAGAGAAAGTCTTTTGTCTAATTTTTCGGGATTGTATGGCCAAGTATTGTAAGCACTGTCAGTTCGTTCTCTAAGATAATCTTCAATGAGTCGCTTTAGGGTCGTATCCCTTTTTGCAATCTCTTTGAGAATTGTATCGTGAGCATTCACATCATCGGGAAATTCTTCCATTAATTGGAATAAGTCTTCTTCCTTTTTTAGCCTTAATTCTAAATCCTTTTTTGAAATAGTATTGAGATTAGAAAGTCCTAAACTATCATTATATAATTTTATATTTTTTGGTTCAATATGTTTAGGATCAGCATTGCTAAATGTTTGGGTTCGGATCTTTTCTACTTTATCTGCTGGTATGTTGAATAAAGATTTAGATTCTCCATTCAAATAAGCAGACAGATGAGCACTAAGTGTAGCGATTATTTTTCCCTTGGATTTACTTGCTAGTTTGATGGCCTCTAGGCAAGCTTCCTCATTTTTTAAATAGAAGTGATGAAGGATCCAATAAGCGGCTAAATTAGGAAAATTTTTGATCTCTTGTTTCTCTTCTTCCCAGATGGCATAAGAAGGAGCATCTGCAAGTTTTTCAGTAAAAGCATAAGCCGGGTCGCCATAACTATGTCCGAGTAACCAACTGGATCTTTCGAACATATCCAGAGAATTGTTATAGATAGGTTTCTTTTCATAAGATTTAACAGCTTCTTTTTCAAAAGCTCTGATTGTACTATCTTTGATTTGAGAGAGTAGGATAGGTTCCTTTCCCTTTTTATTGGAATTTTCCTCTTCAAATTCTTCTTCCTCATCCTCATCATAACCTTCATTAGAATCATTAGTCCAATTGTCTGCGATAAAATGAGCTATCGAAAAATAAGGAAGATTCTCTAATTCACCAACTTCATGGTTGTAGTGATTGACTTCGATAGATTCATTTTCATTTGGCAATAGATTGATCCAACAGGTATCTCCACCACCATCGGATGCAAAAGCATAGGACCCATTAAATAGAAACATAAGGCCACTGTAGGAACCAACTAACCATCCAAGGATTTCTTCTGGGTCTTTGATTTTTACTAATTTTTCTGTGGAGGAAATGGCATAATCAAATCCACCATCCTCATCTTCCTCCATTTCCTCTTCTTCGGCGGAGTGATGGTCGATCATGTTCCAAACATCAGAAACTTCATACATAATTGCTCTGTATGCTTTTTTAAGATTCTCCCATTCTAGAATTTCTTTTCCCGGTTTGAAACCATAAATAGATTCAAATTCCTTTATAAAACTCTGGTCAAATTTGTTTTTATTATTTGAGAGTGCCTTTAGAAAACTGTCCCTTTGTGATTGAAAGACTAACATTCGGTCAATGACGATTTCTTTTAAATTCCCGAAGTAAAAGTCTGATTTTTGTAAATTTAATTTTGTGATTTGTTTCATTGCGCCAATTCCGTGTTTAATGTAAAAAATGATTCTGAATAATTGTTGCCGTAAACTTTGAACCAATAACTGCCAAGAGTGTCTTTCTCGAATCGTAGTAAGTTTAAATCTGGTGTGATTTTATCATAGAGAGGGTGGGGAGTTAGAGTTAAGGTATCCAAGTTGAAATTCAAAAAATGTTTTTTTGCAGGTTTTTTATTTCTTTCTTTTAAAAGTAGAGTGAGGTTGGACTCGTCTTCAATTGCCAAATCAATAAATTCCAAATAAGATCCAAAGTAGGATTTCATTGTATCGTCATACAAATCGAGAAGGTTCTTTAATTCACCATTTGTATTTCTTACTTCTAATTTAGAATCTGAATATAGAAAAATCTTTTTTGAACTTACTTTCACTTTCATTGGTGCGCCACTGATCGAAAACTCAGAGACAAACTTTCCATCCAAATCAAGTATATAAGCAATTTCGGAATTGTTTTCTGTGACCAAAATTCTGTTATGATTGATTTGTTTTAGATTCCCAATATTCTCAAATTCTATATTAGAATTTAAACCTTCCCAATTAGATCCGTTCCATCTATGGATTTGTTTTCTCGAGCTTGTACTGGCAAAAATAACATACACATAAGAACCAATATTCAGAATCTGATAAGGGGCAGAATTTGTCAGTTTGGGCGAGGGCAAACTAAAGAATATATCATCCTTATAGTAGATAACGGAACTGGATGATCCGAATAGGACACTATCGGGGTTGGAATCAAAGGGATTGTCACTGGCAAGATAAAAACCGATTGGAAATTCATAACGTATTATTTGTTTCCCATCATTTTTATATAGGATAGGGCTTTGGCTCCAAGAACCAATCCAAATATTTCCATTACTGTCCCCTTCGAATAATATTCTTTCGAACCCAGTTACAATAGAATCTTTTTTTACATCATAGGTAGTATTGATTTTGATTTCTTGCATTTGTTATAAACTTTGAATGCAAATTGAAAACTATACTTGATTAGGCAAATTATTTTTTATTTTAGCAATTTTGAATATGAATGCCATAGATATCGCTACAAGCTAACATAATCGTCTTGGATTTTATATCATGGATAGTACGTATTTGGATCAGAATATGTATCAAAGAATTCTTTGATACATGATAGAAAAATTATAACAGAAATTGGTGGGAAATATTTTAGTTACAGTTGTTATAGTGATGGTTTGGATCGAAAAAATACAAAAATAGTTTCTATGTTAATTTGACGATAGCGTTTCTTGTTTCCAGATGAAGCAATGTATTAAAAAATTAAAGACTGATACCTAAACCCAACCAATAAAAGAGAGAAAGAAGAGCCCATATATCGCATATTTATGGTTAAATGGAATTACTAAAGTAGAAATGATTAAACTTGTTTCTCTTACCAGAAAGAGATTTATTTAGCTACAATTGTTTTTCGTAGTTCGTTGAGATCATCCCAAATTTTGGGAATGAACAATCAAAACCTTTCTCTTCTTAGGATAGAAATTCCCGATTGATGAGACTCCTTATCGGATTGTAGCAAAAATCACTACGCGGATATTTGTCTATCAATTTCTTTAGATAACGGTCCTTGGACCTTGTAACGACTGTTCCAGGTGCAGAATCTAACCTTTCTTTTTTAACTCAATAAAAATTCCTTTTTTATGAATTAGTTTTTTCTTTACAAAAGCTAAAAATAAATAGAGGATTTGCCCTAGTTTGATTTGCTAACTATGTTTAAAATTTTGGAGTATATGATGATTAAATTTCGTTTCATAAAAGTAATAATGCTTCTATGTTTGGTTTCACTTTTTGCAGTCAATTGCAAGAAAAGCAAAACTGTCCTTTCCGATGCGTTTTTGATTGAAAATCCAGGTGAAAAAAAGCCGATTTTAACTCCGGAAGGAAAAGTGAAACGAGGGGAATACGTTACATTGTTGGAAGAAAAAGATTTCAATGGTGTTAAATTCAACTTAGTTGAGATAAAAGGTGTTAGCACCAAAGGTTGGTTAGAGGAAAAAAACCTACATGAAGGTGAATTGAAATCCGCAACAGTAATCCGTGATGCTGATTTATACCTTCGACCAAATGAAAAAAGTGAAAAATCTGGAAAAGTAAAAGCTGGATTAGTTGTTTTTGTTATAGAAGAAGCTGAAAATTTTACATTAATCCAATTCCCAGGAAAAAAATCTTATATCCTAAAAACAGATTTAGGAGATGGGGAAACAGTTGTTAAAACTATCAGCATTTCTGGATTAGGAACTGCGACCGTTTCTGCATCCTCTCAATACATTCAAACGGAAGGTAAGGAATTAGATTACGATCCACGTAATGCTTTCGATGGTAAATTCCAAACCGGTTGGTGTGAAGGAAAAACCGGTGATGACGGCGTAGGCGAGTCACTCACTGTTTCTTTCCCAAGCACAATTAAGCTGACAGAAGTTAGCCTGGTAAACGGTCTTGCGAAAAGTGAAGAAAGTTACAAAAACAATAACCGTATTGCTTCGATTAAAGTAGAGTCATCATATGGAAAATCTGAAACATTGGATTTTAACGATGATATTTTTGACTTTCAGCCAAAAACCGTAGATTTGGAAGGAAGTAGTTTTAAATTTGTGATTACTAAAATTCATAAAGGAAAAATTACCGACACATGTTTAAGTGAAATCAAACTTACAGGTTCGGAAAAAACATACACTCCTGAACCTGAAGAAAGTTACGAAGGAACTGACACAAACTAAAGTTAAATTATGAACCGAAATATTATGAAGTTTACTATCGCTCTTATGAGTCTCATAACGAGTGTTTCTCTTCTTGCGGATCCTGGCTTTCAGCCAGGTCCGGCAAAAGTTACCGCAGGTGTATTAAATGTTCGTAACATTGCAGCTTCCGGGGGCGATGTGATTGCAACATTGAAGCGAGGGGATCAAGTTGATGTAATCGACAGATCTTCTAACCAGAGTATGGAAGAAGATATCACCGATTATTGGTATAAAATCAATCTAGGAAAGAAAAAATCGGGTTGGGTCTTTGGTGGTTTTATAAGTTTCGAAATGAATCTGGAAGGTGGGCTTCGTTGGAAAACTTTAAATCCAGGTGGTGGGCAAAAATTTTCAGGAATTGTTGTCTCTAACACTGGTGAAATTGTTGCGGCAACAGAAAAAGGCAATATTCACATTAGTTCCGACCGCGGCAAAACTTGGAGAAAATTAGTTCCACAAGCACTTGGAAACAACATTGGAGTTATCAATAAACTAATTCTCATTAATAGAGAAATTTGGGTAGCTGCAAGCGGTGACTCCGGTGGTGGAATTTGGAAAACAGCCAATGTTGGGCGTTCTTGGGCACAATTTAGCACCGCACAAGGTCTTCGTTCAAATAATGTTTTCGATTTAGCTTTTTCAAAAGATGGAAGTGTCATCGTTGCAACGGACAAAGGGATTTCTCAAACCAAAGATGGTGGGCAAACTTGGTCGTACGATGTAAACGGCGAAGAGTTAAATAAACAAATACTTTCAGTAGCTGTGAGTGCTGATGGGAAAGTATTTGCAGGCACTGCCGATGGACTATATGCTTTCGTGGAAGGGAACACTCTCTTTGGCGGAAAAAAAGTATCTTGGAATCGCATCGGTAAAGGCGAAGCAAATATGGGGGATTCCATCAATTCGATTGGGATCACTTCCGAAGGAAATCTTTTTGTGGGAACCAACCTGGGAGTTAGCAAAAGTAATACGAAAAACCTTGCAAAATGGACAGGCGTAGGTGGTAAATCTGTTGTGAATGACATCTATATGGATGGAAACCGAGTGATTATTGGAACCGATAATGGTTTAAATATTTCTACCGACAACGGAATCTCATGGGTTACTTACAAAACAGACAATGGTCTTGCAAGTAACAAGGTTAATGCGATCGCAGTTAACCCCATGGATAAAGTCATTTG
The DNA here is from genome assembly GCF_040833985.1 of Leptospira sp. WS4.C2. Classification (NCBI taxonomy): domain Bacteria; kingdom Pseudomonadati; phylum Spirochaetota; class Leptospiria; order Leptospirales; family Leptospiraceae; genus Leptospira; species Leptospira mgodei. The sequence continues at coordinate 18,524 of NZ_CP162141.1, read as the reverse complement.
GACCATTTCAGGTGCAGATGGTTTGAGTTATCACGATTAGGGATTGATTTTCCGTTCCATGAATTGGAATACCTTAGAACAAATTGTCCGAAGGTATTCCAATATAATTCTAATATTTTTAGAAAACAAAAAAAAACTAATCCGTCGTTACGTAATAAACGGATTTCTTTTTAGTGTATTCCTTTTTTCTCTTCTAACTTGTTACCAAATAACGTTATTTTTCTATAATAAAAAAGCGATCACTCATGATCTAAAACTACTTCAGACAGCATTATCTAACAAAGATAGTTCTGCAATGGTGCCTAAACAGCTCGTATTGATTTTTGATCGAAATCAGAATGTCATAGGCAAATATAATTCTGGAGTCACTCTAACCTTATCCGCAAAACAATGTAACGAAGCAAAGGTTTTTCAACAAACATTAATAGCTTCCGAAGATAGAGAATTTCAAACCCACTCCGGTTTCTCAATCAAAGGAATGTTAAGAGCATTTGTTCAGAATATATTGTCGTTTAAAATCAGGCAAGGAGGGGGAACAATTTCTCAACAACTTGCTAGAAATTTGTTCACAGATAAGTCCCGTTATTCTATAAACAGAAAAATTTATGAAACGATCGTAGCTTTATACTTAGAGTCTGTTCTTGGAAAATCAGAAATCATCTGTCTCTATATGAATAAAGCTTATTTCGGGCAAAATTCATATGGTGTTGAAGAGGCTGCTAGATATTATTTTAATAAATCCGTAACGAAACTTACCTATGCAGAAGCAAGTTTACTTGTGGGTGTTTTGCCAGCCCCTTCACTATACAATCCGATTCGAAATCCAGAAATTGCATTTAAAAAACAAAAAGCCGTTATGACGGCACTTGTTGATACTGATGTAATAACTGAAAAAAAAGCTCAAAAGAATCTAAATGAATTCAGAGTTTTCTACCAAATCAAGGAAAATGATGAAGAAAATGCCCATGGATCAATCGCAAAAAATGGAACAAATCGACTGTTCCAGGTGAATGACGCCCCTGAAATAAATGAATATGTATTAAAGTATCTGAATGAAACAATTGAAGGGTTTCATGAATCAGAAAGTAATATAAAAGTTTATACAACTATTGATATTCTAAAACAAAAAACATCCGAAAAGATTTTAAGTACAGATATCGAATCTTTGCGATGGAGTTTTCGTAATCAATCCAGTTTAAGTTATAGTGAAAATAAAATTTATGCCTCAGATATAAATGGAGTTATATTCTCAATCCATCCATTCACTGGTGAAGTGTTAGCTGTTTCTGGTGGAATGAAGAAAGGGGATTCTTATAGAAATATGGTCCGGTCTCTTTATATGAGACGCCAAGTCGGCTCCGCTTTGAAAGGATTTCTATATTGTGTTGCTTTGGAAGAAGGTATTATCGAACCTAATACAATTCTCAAAGATGAACCAATAAACATATCAGGCTATAAACCTAAGAATTGGTATGGGAAGTATCTTGGCGACATTACCATTGAACAAGCATTACAGCAATCTGTGAATACAGTTGCAGTAACGGTTTTAAAAGACTTAGGTATTTCAAACTACGTTGATTATCTTGCCAATGGATTGAATCTTTCTTACTCTGAAAAAGACAGATTCCCTAAAGACTTAACATTGGCTTTGGGATCTGCTGACTTTTCACCTCTAGAAGTTGCGATTCTCTATTCTGAAATTGTAAATGGTGGAGAAGTGGTCGAAGAAACCATCATTCGAAAAACAGTCGTAAATGATGAAGTGATTTTCGAATCCAATACAAATTCAAGTAGTCACAAGAGAATTTTTAATTCGGAAAATACTTCCGCTATTCTTCATTTTTTAAAATCAGTTTTTGCGAGTGGTGGTACAGCCTCCTGGATTGGGAAAAAACAAAAACAAAACTCAAAGTTTTTGAATTTTGATATCGCAGGAAAATCAGGAACTGTTGAAAATGAAAATGCCGATTATAAAAAATTAAAATTGAAAGGGGCTAGAGATATTTGGTTTGTGGGGATCACCCCTGAAGAAATAACCGTTGTTTGGTTTGGTCATGAAAAAGGTGTTCCGTTCCCTGGTTCTGGATCTTCTATGGCTGCATCAACTTGGGCACATTATGCTCAAAATGCGATCCACCCAAGTGAAAAGAATCGAAGATTTAATTTGGATTTTGTACCGCAAGCGGAAGAACTCGACCAACCAACAAACTCTGATTGGAACCTACCATCGGCTGAGGGAGAAAAAGAACCTATCGAAAACAATATTCCTTACGATAAGGACCAGGAGGATTCCGCCCCAAGTGATGAAAAATTTTACAAAACACCAGATGAGAAACCAAAAGGATAAATCGAATTTCAAAAGATTTTTGTTTTTTTGTAAAGTATGTATTGAGACAGAACTGTAAAGGATGTACGAGTACACTCAATCGGGTATGGGTAGGTCAGATAGGTAACAAAAGAGACAACTCACATGGGTAACACTTACAATGAGTATCGGAGGAAAATCCGATGCCTTGGAAGGAAACCAAAGTGATAGAAGAAAGAATCAAGTTCATAGCAGCTGTTAAAAGTGGTCAGTGGTGTTTTGCTGATCTTTGCCGAGACTTTAATATATCGAGGAAGACTGGCTATAAATATCTAAAGAATTATGAGTTGGAAGGTATCGACGGACTCAAAGATAAATCTAGAAAAAGAATCACACGGTCCAATGAAACTTCAGAGAAAATCGTTCACCTAATCGTATCGTTACGTGAAGACCATCCGTCTTGGGGTCCAAAAAAACTCCGTCCCATACTCAAAGCAAAGTTTCATCGTATGAAGCAGATTCCAAGTGAAACCACAATCGGAAACATTCTTCGCAAAAAAGGCTTAGTCAAACCTAAGAAAAAAAGATCAAGAGTTCCACAGTCTCTATTTCCATTTTCTGATGTAGTCGCACCCAATGATGTATGGTGTGTTGATTTTAAAGGCCATTTTACAGTCGGAAATGGCAATCGCTGCGATCCACTAACAATTACAGATGCATATAGTCGCTACCTTCTAGCATGTGAAATCCTGAATAAAATGAATGCAGAGCAAACAAAAGCGGTATTTGAAAGGGTTTTTAAAGAATATGGACTACCACAGGCAATTAAATCAGATAATGGATCACCTTTTGCAAGTAAGGCCATTGGCGGCTTAACTAGTCTTTCTATATGGTGGTTGAAATTAGGGATCCGACCGGAACGCATTGAACCAGGGAAACCATCTCAGAATGGTCGTCATGAGAGAATGCACAGAACACTCAAAGAAGAAACCGCATTACCTCCAAGATCTAGTTTGGATGCACAACAGACCGCCTTTGATTCATTCCGTGATGAATTTAACAAGGTAAGACCACATGAAGCCTTGGGTTTTCTGACACCTGCAAAAGTTTATAAATCTTCGAAAAGGACATTTCCCAAAAAGATTCTAGAAATAGCTTATCCCACACATATTGTTACCGATAAAGTTCATGAAAGTGGTTTTGCGCAGTACGGGCCCCATCGAGTGTTCTTTGGGAATCCTTTCATTGGAGAGGTAGTTGGCTTTGAAGAAATCTCTGATCGGCATTGTCGTCTTTACTTTGCGAATGCGATTCTTGGAATTTTGGATTTGTATACGAGTAAAGTCTTGAAATACCAGAGGCTATTGTATAGAATTGACTAGTAAAAGTGTAACCCATGTGAGTGATCTAAAGTGTTACCGATGTGCCTTTCCATACAATCGCATATCGCATGTTATGCGACATAATATACATTCTCGGAAGCTGGGAATTGAGTTAAAATACCTTATATTTTTAGTTGGTATGTTTGTTTTAAACTATATTGATGCTAATAAATTATTTTGAATTTCTTTTTGCAATGATGAGGGTACATTTGCTTGGTTTGCGAAATTTCTCCATCGAGAGATGGTATCTTTTATTTGTCCAATAATGGATTTGATTTGAATTGTCTTTAGATCCGCTTTTTTCCCAAGTTCTATAAAATCTTCCATTCCAAATTTTTCTCTTTTCCCATTGATACTCATTTGATGACGGTTTGTCCATTGTCCTTTCGGATTATAACTATAAGTCATGTCAAAGGCTGGAGATAGAGTCCAGGTTCCAGTTTGGTCCATAAGAAAGGCGATATTCTTAGTATGATCATCTTGGTTACGAGCGATTACGTTGAATGCCGCTCTTCGGAATTGTTGTTCTAAGGCACTCTTAGTGTTTGTTGAAATGATTTTGCGAATGACCTCTAATGTTTGTTCATAACTATACGCCCCTGCCATATTAAAATCATAATGTGCCAAAGCACAGAGTGATTGCATGTGAATTTTTTCTCCACCTTCTTTGCGATCAAAACGTTTTGTCATAAAGTGATGTCTTCCATTTTCTTCAAGTAGTTTGGATTCCATCATTTTAATTCCACTGTCTAAAGCCATACGGTAGTAAGCGTATTCGATGGTACCGAATCCTTTTGGATCATTTAGTTCTTTATCTTTATTATTTCGTATTCCATCTAATTTCAATATCCAATAAGAAAAATTATCCGATGTTTTTACTTGCCCGGAGCGAACCTCGCCTGTTTTTTCATTATAAGCAATGATACATTTTGCTCTAGCACCACCAGCAGAAGTTCCAATTGTTAGAAGGCTTGTTAAAGATTGATTTAATTTTTTTTGATTTTCTAATTCCAATTTCGAAGAAAATTTTTTTCGATTGGTTAGAATTTCTGATGCCATTTGAACCATTTCGGCTACCTCAATCGGAACATTTGTGATTCTTAATTTGTATGTTGCTGGTTTGAATTCCAAAGCACCCATACCACGTTCACCGATGTAACATAACCTTTCGACTGGATTAAAAGATTTGGAGTCTCTTCCCATTGTAGAAAGCCAAACATCAATTAGAGCATTCCCAAATTTATCGGGAATAGAATCAGCAAGCATACCTGGAAGTCCTTTAAAGGTATCAACATTTAGATTTCTGAAAGAATAGAGTGACCTACTTTTTGGCATAAACAAAGGTGATGGCTCAACAGGTGCATTTAAAAATTCATTGTCATACTCAAAAGATGCAAATCCTGCTTCTTCATTCCAAGAAATATAACCAACGACAGAGCCCCATAGATAAACCTTCGCCAATGTCACTGGGTCACTCATTTTGATTTCCCCAGATCCATTCCTTCTTTTCATTAGGTGATGTTTTCCTTTGTTTTCTTACTCTTTGTCTCAGCTTTTTTGTTTTAGATTTTGCAAGAAGTGCTAGTGAAAGATGGGGATCCCGAAAGGTGAGTTGAAATTCTTTAAGTAGGTCTAATTCTTTCAAAAGAGAAAGTAAATTGAGTAAGGAAATATTACCCTTACCAGTTTCTAATCGAGCAATGGATGATGCAGAAACCCCACTCTTTTGCGCTAATTCTTCTTGAGAAAGGTTCATTTGAACACGCCGCCCTTTTAGAGAGGATCCAATTTTTTCTAGAATTTTATAAAAATTTTCATTCGACCAATCCATCTTAATTGGTAGTATTTGATTTTTTAATAGTATTTCAACCAATAATTCATCATATATGGCTGTTAATTACTAACTCACTAATATGTCATTTATGGGCATTTATTCTTAATATTAGGAATAATTGGGATTATATGCCTATTTAAATAGACATAGTTTGACCGCAATTATTCAAAATAGAGAAGGAATCTCCTCAATCATCGATAAAAAATCTTTTAAATTTTCTATGTAACAAACTGGAAGTATGGCAAACTGACTTCTGGTTCGCGTATCCTTTGTTTGACGAGAAAGGTTTTGATTTTTCCTTTCCCCTTAATTTCAATTTCGCCTCTTGCCTCTAATTCAAAATCGGAATGGATCAGTTTAGCCGTGGATTCCGTGATTTGGATTTCATTAGGTAATCCATGAGACTCCATTCGCGAAGCAAGATTAACTGCATCACCCCAAATATCATAAATGAATTTTTTGGTTCCGATCACGCCAGCAACAACAGGTCCCGTGTTAATTCCAATGCGCATACTCAGCTTAGTTCCACTTTTTCCAAGTTTCAATCGAGATAATAATGATTTCATATCCCAAGCCATATGAGTAGCAAGTAGAGAATGATACTGGTCTGGAGCGGGTAATCCAGCCACAGCCATATAAGCGTCCCCGATCGTTTTAATTTTTTCGAGTCTATATTTCTCAGCTAACACATCAAAGTAAGAAAAAATTTCATTTAAGATTCGAACAACCGCTTCCGGTCTCATACCTGAGGAAATTTGTGTGAAACCTACAATATCTGCAAACAATACCGATACTTCTGGATAACTATTGGCAATTAACCCCTGTTTCTCTTTCAATTCTTCGGCGATAGCTTTCGGGAGAACGTTTAATAATAGTTTTTCTGCTCTTTCTTGTTCATTGCGGACCTTTTCATATGCGTTGGCAATTTCAACTCTTGAATCTTCATTTTCTTTCAAAGTAGAGCGAACTTTTCCTAATACTAAGTTATATCTTTCTGCGATTTGGCCCACTTCCGTAAAGGGTTCTACAGGCACATCGAGAGTTAAGTCACCCGTTTTGTGTTGATAGTCCATAGATAAAAATAAATCGATTAGTTCCGTCGTTGCTTTGTGTTCGGAAATATTCAAACCCATTCTTTCTTCTGTTTCATCAACTCTTAAATGATAGATTCGATTAATACCTTTAAAGATGATATAGGATACACCAAATGCAAATAAACCAACAACAGCAGAACCTAAAAGCTGAATGAGGATAAAGTTCCCTCTTCCACTTGTTGCCCCTAATCCATCAATGTCTCCAAAAATTCCGACTGCCAATGTGCCCCAAAGACCACCAACTAAATGCACAGGAACTGCACCCACAGCGTCGTCAATTTTCAGTTTCTCGAGTAATTTCTCTGCAGGGATGGTGAGTCCTCCTGCGATCATACCAATGATGGCAGCTTGGGCAGGTTCAACACAGTCGGCACTGGCAGTAATGGCAACAAGTCCCGCCAAAGATCCGTTCAGTGGAGATATTGCCTCTGGATAGCCTTTAACGAACCAAGTCAAAAATAGAGCGACCAACATGGAAAAACCAGAGGCAATGATGGTATTTAAAATGACAATAGGCACCGATCCATTAAATGCCAAAGTACTTCCTCCATTAAAACCCATCCAACCGAACCAAAGAATAATTCCACCTAACATTGCCAAAGGAAGATTACTGCCGGTAACTGATTTTGAAGCTTCACCATCTTTAAATCTACCAAGTCTTGGACCTACAACCAAAAGGAGTGCCAAAGATACCCAACCTCCAACACTATGGACTTGAGTAGATCCGGCAAAGTCATGGAATCCCAATTGTTCTAACCAACCTTGAGAGGATTCAATAAAGCTTCCTCCCCAAACCCAATGACCAACGATGGGATAAATGATACCGGAAATAAGCGCTGTTGCTAAAAGATAAGATGGAAATTTTAAACGTTCTGCGACAGCACCAGATACAATCGTCGATGCAGTTCCGCAAAACATCAATTGGAACAAAAAGAAAGTAGGAGGCCAGGCATTGTTCTTAGGAAAGTTAGGCAAAAATAAGTCTGTTCCGAAAAGTCCATAAAAGGAGGAACCAAACATAATTCCAAATCCAAACAGATAGAATAAAAGTGTTGCCACTCCAAAGTCTGCGATGTTTTTAATCGCAACGTTAATTGAATTTTTGGCACGAGTCAGACCAGACTCCAATACCAAAAAACCACCTTGCATCATTAACACAAGTCCCGAACAAACGAGAACCCACAAAATATCTAATAGATTTTTTTGAACCGACATCCCTACCCTCGAAATCCAATTCTACCTAGGCGGAATTACCTAAATGAATCTGATCCTAAAAGATCATTTCAACTTATTTTAGATCAGCAAGTCGAATTCTAAGCATTTTCACCTAACAATCATTTTAAAGAACGAACTACTTGTCACAAAGCTGCATAAATTGTTTATAATATAGGCAAATTGCTCGTTATTTATTCCCCGCGCCACCGATCGCAGCGGAAATCCTTTCGCACAAGCGAAAGATTGGAGCGAAGAGCGGGATCGTTTATCCGAAGAAATATTGATCACCAAACAGATTCGAGGCGCCCAGAAAAATCGAAATATAATTAGGACTTACCTTTGTTTTTTCTAAAAATACGAATCCATTCTTTACAAAGAATATAAGCAAGTCCTAATGAAATCAACGCAAATGCAAAGGCACCGCCAACTGCGGTAATTTCATTGGACGTTTCTTCTTGGCAAAGGTCTTTTGGAGAACCGGCGTAAACGGCATTAGCCTGAATTCCGTTACTATCTGATAAGGATTGTTTTTTATCATAAACAACTGTTACTGTATCTCCTCTTTTTGCCCCAAGTAATCGTAGTTGAGCTTCAGCAGGTTTATGATGTTTTTTGAATGTCCTGTCTTTGTTATCAAAGTTATGGTTGGCCAAACCAGATTCGTTGGAAACCAATACTTCGATTTTATTATTCAAAACCAGGAGGAAACTTCCAACAGATACCTGATATAAATTCCAATGATTTCGTTTAGACTGATACTCAACATTATAAACAACAAAGCCAGATTCAGGATCAGGTATGTTGCCTGGAGAAATAATACCAGAGATAAGTCGGGTTTCTTTTGTATTGCGGTAAGATTCATCACAAAAGAAACGGCGATATTCCCAATCATCAGTTGAATTAATTACTAGAAGAGTGGACAAGGTTGCAGTAAATACAACCATTAGAAAAAGGAAAAAAGAACTAGCAAAAGAAAGAGATGGCTGAGAGGTTTTCATCGACCTGGTTTCCATTTTACGTTTTATATTATTTATAGAAACAATCTGATATAAAATCAGTAATCTCAATACTAAAAATTAATGAAACTAACTGTAAAGGTAAAACCAAACAACAAACAACCCGGACTAGAATTTATTTCGGAAACGGAATGCGTCGCACGTTTAAAATCACCACCTGTAGATGGGAAGGCAAATGAAGAACTCATCCTTCTACTTTCAAAGCACTTTCGTGTTCCGAAAAACAATATTACTATCTTGTCGGGACTTTTATCTAAATCTAAAATCGTTTCTGTCCTTTCGAGAGATTGAGAAACATCAACCGAATCGAACCAAAATTCATTGAATTTTCAGTTCACAGATTCCAATCAAAATAATAGATTTGTAAAATTAAGAGTTCTTTTTGCACTCGTGGTACTTTTAAAATGAAGAAACCAAATATCCTTCTGGAAACAAAAAACCTTGGGAAAACCTACCAAGTTGGCGAAGTGCCTTTAGTTGCCCTGCATTCGGTAAACCTTAAATTTAATGAGGGTGAACTAACTGTTATGTTAGGCGCTTCTGGTTCAGGCAAGTCCACTCTTCTTAATATATTAGGGGGACTAGATACAGCAACTACAGGAGAAGTTCTTTTCCACGGAAAAACATTAGCTTTAGAAAATGATGAAGGGTTGACTCTTTATCGAAGAAATCATGTTGGTTTCGTATTTCAATTTTATAATTTAATTCCAAGTCTCACGTCAGAAGAGAACGTTCGTCTTGTGACCGATCTTTCAGAACATTCCATGACACCGCTTGAGGCTTTGACGTTAGTAAAATTGGCGGATCGAAAGAATCACTTCCCTGCCCAACTTTCAGGTGGAGAACAACAACGAGTGGCCATAGCGCGAGCCATAGCCAAAAGGCCTGAATTACTTCTTTGTGATGAACCTACGGGTGCGTTAGATTTTAAAACTGGACGAATTGTTCTAGAAGCAATCACAGGCATTAACCAAGACCTAGGTACAACCACAGTGGTCATCACTCACAATGAATCCATTGCAAAAATCGCCGATCGTATTATACTTGTGAAGGATGGAACCATTGTTTCAGATTCTGTCAATCATCACAAAAAACCTGTATCCGAGGTTAGTTGGTGATCGGTAGGACCTTAAATCTAAAATTATTAAGAGATTTAAAGTCAATGACGATGCAGGGGTTGACTGTCGGATTAGTCATCGCTGCAGGGATCAGTTATTTTTCTGCATCTTGGGCTGCCTATTTTTCATTAATGGATGCCAAATTAGATTTTTACAGTAAACAAAATTTATGCGAAGGATTTGTTTATTTAAACCGGGCCCCTTCTTATATCGAATCGAAAATCGCAGCCCTTCCAGGGATCTCTGATTTTGAAACAAGGATCTCAAAAGAGATTGTTTTAGATTTCCCTAGCGAAGTGTACCCTTCTGCTGCCCAGTTAATATCTTTACCGGAACATACGAACACTTTGTACTTAAAAAAAGGATTTTTGCCTAAACAAAGCCAAGACGTAATTATTAGCGAAAATTTTGCAAATGCCAACCAATTAGAACCAGGATCCATTTTATCTTCCATTATTGGTGGTAAACGAGTTTTTTTACATGTAACAGGCGTTGGATTGTCTCCGGAATTTGTATATGTCTTCCGACCTGGAAATCCTATGCCAGACGATAAACACTATGGCATCATTTGGATGAAGCGAGAAGCGATGGAAGCAAACTTCAATTTTGAAGGAGCTTTTAACCAGATTATTTTTCATTTTGCTTCGGAAGGGGAAGATCGGTTGCGTACGATTCGTGACCTAGATGCTTTATTAGATGAGTTCGGAGGTTTGGGGGCAAAAGAAAGGAAAATGTTGCCTTCTGATTCTTTTTTGAGTGATGAATTTCGACAACTTCGAACTACTGCAGTTTTTTTACCTGGGATCTTCTTGGCAATCGCCGCTTTCCTTTTACACATTATTTCCAATCGATTGATTTCCAAGGAACGAGAACAAATTGCAACCTTACGAGCGCTTGGTTACACTTCCCGCGATATTATTTTTCATTATCTAAAACTAATTTCTTTTATCACTGCAATAAGTAGTCTCACGGGCGTGTTTGTTGGTTATTTCCTGGGTAACGCAATGACTGATTTGTATGGGAGGTTTTATAAATTTCCACAATTAATTCCTAACTTCCCACCACTCCTCGGCTTATTTAGCTTTAGCTTTGGAATTCTAATTGGTGGATTAGGAACCATCATTTCTTTACGAAGTATCATTAAGTTAGATCCTGCACAAGCTATGCGCCCCGCTCCTCCAGGTACATATACAATTTCTTTTTGGGAATCATGGATTACAAATCTTAGAACCATACAAAGGATGGTTTTGAGAAACCTCTTCAAACGTCCCACAAGAACAATTCTCACAATTTTGGGTTTATCTACATCCATAATGATTATGATCATTGGAAACTTTATACAAGATACCGTAGGTACTTTGTTAGATTTACAGTTTAATACAATTCAAAGAGAAACGCTCACTTTGGTCTTCAGGATTCCAGTTGAAGATTCTGTATTGTTAAGTCTCAAAGAAAAGAAAGGTGTTTTTTTGGCAGAAGGACAAAGGTCTGTTCCGATAAAAATCACAAAACATAGAAAAACAAAAGATACCATTTTAACAGGAATATCAGATGGTTCCGACCTAAGAAGGATCCTAAACCATGATCTGCAGCCTATTGATATTCCTATTTACGGAATCATGATGAACACTGACCTCGCGAATAAAATGGGGATCCAAAAAGGAGAAACCATTGTGATCGAAACCCTTGATGGGGAAAAAAGAAAAATTCCTGTGACCGTTTCTGCTTTTGCCAATGAAATTTTAGGTCAGGGTGTTTTCATCAATCGCAACAATCTAAATCGAATGTTGGACGAGGGAAGTTTGATTAACCTAGCTTTATTGAAAACTGATCCTTTAGAAGATAAAAATTTAATCGAAGAGTTTAAAGACAATCCGCTAGTAATCGGTTTATTCTCAAAATCTGCGATCCTAAATGCCTTTAAGGAAGTGATGGAAAGATCTCTTCAATCGACTTCGATCGTCATTTTAATATTTACAATTATCATTTCTATAGGGGTGATCTATAATACGGCTATGATCACTTTGTCTGAACGTATTTATGAATTGGGAAGTTTAAGAATACTCGGTTTCAGTTTAAAGGAAGTATTTGAAATTATTGCCTGGGAACTAATATGGCAAATACTCATTGCAATCCCCATAGGGTGCTTTCTCGGGAACAAAGTAGCAAACCTAATTCTAAACAGTAATGAGACGGAGGGATTTAAAGTTCCTGCTGTTATTTTCCCTTCCACTTATTATTATTCAATACTTCTGGCATTAACGACTGCAGCAATCAGCTTTATAATAGTTTATCGAAAATTAAAAACAATGGACTTATTGAGCGTACTCAAGGTGAGAGAATGATATGACAAAAGAAACTTTTTTAGAACTAATCAAAACAAAAAATGCAAAAATTGCAGTCGGTGTAATTTTCTTTTCCTTAATTTCTTTTTTAATTTTAAAGAAGGATCCAAAACCAGTAGAAGTATCCATCGCCACACAAAGTGTATATAGGCAAATACTTTCCGTACAAGGGAAAACAAAAATTAAAGAACTCTACACTGCATACTCGCCCGTAAATGGTGTTATGCGCCGATTAGAATTACATGCTGGTCATAAAGTTACGAAGGGTATGACACTTTTGACTATTGATTGGGATATAATAAAGACCGTTAAAGCAAGTGCAAATGGTCAAATTCTAAAAGTATATAGAGAGAGTGCAGGTCCAGTAGCTATGGGTGAACGTATTTTGGATTATGGCGATATTACAAAGATAGATGTATCGGCATTTATTTTATCGGAAGATATGCCTGATCTAGACCTCAACGATAAAGTGCTACTTACAGGATTTGGAGAAAATACTATGGAAGGACGAGTTTCTATCATTGAGCCATCAGCTATAACAAAAATTTCATCCCTAGGAGTAGAAGAACAACGTGTACCAATTATTATTGAATTCAATCCTCCTTCAGGGATCGGAGATGGTTATGAATTAGAATGTAAAATTATCTTATTTGAAAAACCAAATGCAACGGTAATTCCGACCTCTGCTTTATTTCGTGAAGATGAAAAATGGGCGGTGTTTACTGTTGAAAAGAAAAGAGCAAAATTACGTTTTGTTGAAGTTGAACATCAAAGCGAAGGTGTTAGTATGATTAAAAGTGGTCTTTCCGTTGGAGAATCCGTAATACTGTATCCAGGTGATACCGTTGTAAATGGAACCAAAGTTATACCTGAATAGGCACACTTGATTCTTTAGGTAAGGTGAAATAGAATCGGGAACCCTTACCTAATTCACTTTCTACTCGAATACTTCCTCCATGTTTCTCGATAAATTCTTTACATAAGATCAAACCAAGTGCAGTACCCCTTTCGCCAATCGTACCCGGCATACTTGATTGTTTGGCATCAATCCGAAACAACTTATTCCGAATTTCTTCAGTGATACCAGTTCCAAAATCTGCAATACAAATCTGTAAATCATCACCGATTGATTCAGATGAAATTTGAATTTCGCCACCTGGGTGAGAATACTTTACAGCATTCGAAATTAGATTTCTAAGAATGGCTTCGATCATCTTTTCATCTGCATAAACCTTGGAATTAGGATCTACGAAATTTTTCATTATCATTGATTTGTTTTGAATCGAGAAAGAGGCGGAAGCAATAGATGATTCAACAGAACGATACAAGGATATTTCTTCAGGAAAAAAAGCGATCTCACCTGTTTGAGATCTCGCCCAAGTCAAAAGATTTTCCAACAGAATATAAACTTCACCGGAAGACTGAAAAAGAATACTCAGATCATTTTTAATACGTTTTAACGGTCTTGAGTCCAGATCCTCCAAAATCATACCAGCAAAAGTATTCATACCACCTATCGGGCCTTTTAGATCATGCGCTATGATTGAAAAAAACTTATCTTTTGTATAATTTAACAACTGCAATTCGAAGTAGAATTTGTTTTTTTCAATTTCTGCTTTTTTCCTTTTATCAATATTTCTGGAAACTCCCAGTATATTGATAGTGCCATTTGGATTCCATTGAAACACAGTATTTGCTTCAATCCAGATGGTGGAACCGTCTTTGCAAATCTGCTCCACTTCATCACTATAAGGTTTTCGTACTCCAGTTTTCTTAAATTCGTCGATTCTGATTGGTAAAATTTCCATTATGTATTTTAAGGATGTGGAAGTAAGTGATTCTTGTAGAGAATGGTGAATTGTTTCTTCAGAGGTGAATCCAGTGATGTTGAAAATTGAAGGGCTAACATAGAGATATTTTTTTTCATCGAAATTTAATACCCAGATAGCATCTGTAGTATTTTCTGCAAGTAACCTATATTTTTGTTCACTTTCTTCTTGGCCTTTGATGAATATATCTATACACATCATCAAAAAACCGAATGTCATCATTACCGATGTTACATAAAAAAACAGATACGTTATATCCTGAATCGGTCCTTTTCCAAATGCAATTTGGGAAACGGAAACATCTGCAAAAGTATAATAGAAGGAGCGAAGGAATAAAAATATCCCGCAGGACAAAAAGAATATCGCAGTAAATCGGCTCGACAAAAGTGACTTTCTATTTGCAGACAAAATAGTATTGGATGACAAAGTAAGCTGCAGTCCAGCCGCAAAGGAAATTAAAGAAATTCTGTATTTAGCTGCAACGTCAGAAAATTGATGTAAGACCAGTAATACGAAAACTAGAATGACTGAAAAAATTCCAGACCTCCACATTGGTTTTTTTTCAAACATGGAAAGTATTATATTATTAGAATATACCAATGATAATAAAATAAGAGAATTACCAGCACTAATAGACACCCAATCAGGTATAACACCCCTTAGAGCTCCCATAACAATCCACCCCAAGGCCTGTAACAGCGTTGCTATTGACCAATCTTTTACAAACCGAAGTCTCTGGAAATAACCCCGAGCAGCAAACCAAAGGCCACCCGACATCAATAGACATCCAATTATGTTAATAAATACAACTGTTCGAGGGTCAATGTTCATTGATTGGGGAAATTCCGAAATTCTAAATAAATAGTTTTTTTTCGCGTAATTTAATCAACTACAAATAGCTAAGACTTAATGAAATTTACTAATAAAGCGGAGAAATAAGTCTCCTAAAACCATCATTAGGTGGTTGGTTTAGGTAGATTTCAATCAAAACGTGAACTATAGTTCAACATGGTTCAACCGAAAAGGAGTCATTGTTCAAATCCATTAATTAAATAAATCCAAAAGATAGGATAATGAAGATTCAAATTCTTTCTTATTTGAATGAACTGCTTGCCCTTTTGTTTTCCCTTTTCCTAGAGAGTGGGAAGCAAGGGCATTCCCATGAATAAAATCAATAATAATATTTAATATTCTCTTTTCATCAGATTCAGGATAGATTGTCTTGAGTAAAGTTTGAAGGGTGTGGTTGAGCGAAATGACCGATGGAAAACTATCATAAGAATTCTTTATCAAAAAAAAGGACATCCCCGGGTATTCTATAAATAGTAACCAGTATTCTACTAATATTCCTATTAAATTTCTTCTAGGATTTTTATAAGTAACCGCAACCTCTTTTTCAAATCGTTGAAAAATCTGTTCCACCATAGCGTTGGTCAGGGAGTCTTTGTTTTCAAAATAATGGTAAATTGCCATTGGATCTAGTGCCAATTTTGTTGCTAATTTCCGCATACTAAATGAATCATACCCCTCTTTTTCACAAATTTTCAAAGCTGTTTGAATAATTTTTTGTTTCATTTTTAACCAACCATTTCTACGGTGTAGAAATATTAATTCTACACCGTAGAGGATATTTATCTTTATGATACAATATAAAGCATTTATTGCAAGTAGTTTAGACGGATTTATAGCAAGATCTGACGGATCACTCGACTGGTTAAGATCGAATGAGTATATATTGGAAAATAATGACTTGGGGTATACTTCCTTTATGCAAGGGATCGACTGCATTGTAATGGGCAGAATTACTTTTGAAACAGTATTAAGTTTTGAATCATATCCTTTTGCATCGATTCCTGTTTATGTTTTGACGAACAATCCTCATTACAATTTTGATTCCAATCATCCCATTTCCGTTTTCCATGGGACGCTCCAAGATTTAACTTTCATTCTAGAGAAAAAACAAATCAAAACAGCATATGTAGATGGAGGGAAGTTGATTCAATCCTTTATCAACAAACAATTATTAAATGAAATTACCATCACGAGAATCCCTGTATTACTCGGATCGGGATTACCTCTGTTTGGCAACTTAGAACTGGAATTCAAATTAAAACACATCCAAACCCTGATTTATGCAAATGGATTTGTCCAATCAAAGTATCAGCTTCAATAACATGAACTTTCTGGAAGAATATTATTGAAAATCTAATCTTTGGTTGAAGGAAATAACAATTTGTGTTAGAAGTTCAGGGACAAACCCACAAGCCCGCCTCCACCACCCTATTCAGGGTGGGGGCTTCCTCGGGGGAATGAGACATAATGCAAATCATCCACTCCCCACAGGATCCAAGACTCTCTACTTACCAACTCCTTAAGGCAAAGGAAGATCCATCCGAAAAGTTCATCGCTGATCACGAAAAAACATCCGTCCGCCTCCTCCATTCCTCTCTCAGAGTGGAGTCTGTGTTCTGTATGCCCAAATATTGGGAAAAACATAAAGACTTAATCCAATCTAAACTCACAGATCCTAACCAGTGTTTTGTTGCCGATAGATCCGTATTTGAAGAAACTATCGGATTTTCAGTCCATCAGGGATTTATGGCAGTAGGTTTTCAGAAATGGAATTCCTTTTCAGATGTTGAACCACCGATGTTATTAGTAAATTCAATCGTCGATAGCGAAAATATTGGATCTATTTTGCGTACAGCAGCAGCATTCGGAATCCGAGCGGTTCTTTTCGATTCCAAATCAGCATCACCTTATCTCCGAAGAAGTGTGAGAGTTTCCATGGGTTCTTTATTTCAAATCGAATTGGTTCGTATTCCTAACCTAACAGAAACATTAACTTCTGCAAAAAAATCAGGAAACAAGATTATATCACTTAGTCTTCCAAGGGATGGTGTCGGTTTATCAGCCAAAACAAAGACTATTTATGAAATAGGTAAACAAAATAATTTTGTATTGGTCATTGGCAATGAAGCGGAAGGAGTAGATCCTAAAGTTCTCGATCTATCGGATCAATTAGTTTACATACCGATGAAAAACCAAATTGATTCTCTGAATGTTTCTCACGCACTTGCAGTTGCATTATCGCATCTACTTAAATAAATAACTCAGTTTTCCCAATCCCAAAAAAAATCTTTATTTGTCATTTCAGGTTCTGTGTCTGTCAGATCGGTTTTATTTTCATTCGACTGTTCTTCCAAATCTTTTTTAGCTGATTCCAAGTCTAAGGTTTCTTTCAACCAATACTCTTCTGTTCCAAAATGAGGAAACAACAAAGGAAACGAAGGGTCTTCCCATCTTTTTGCAATCCATGCAGCGTAATGAATGTATCTAATAATACGAAGTGGTTCTACCAATTGAAGCCAGTTCTCATCAAACTCAGCAAACATTGTATAACCTTGTAAAAATTGGAAAAGATCATTTTTTCTATCTGCTTCACCTAACGGAAGCAACATCCAGAAGTCTTGTACGATTGGGCCTACTAAAAAGTCATCAAAATCTAAAATACTATAACCATCTGGCGAAACAAGTAAGTTCCCTTTGTGGCAATCTCCATGAATTCTTTGGAATGGAATTTGGTATTCTTTTACTAAGGATTCGAAAATTTCAAAAGACCTAAGAGCTGTGGTTTGATAACGTTCTTGCAAAGCTTTGTTTGGTATCAGTTTTTTTTCTAATAGGAAGTTTAATGATTTCAGTCCATAAGATGGGATGTCCAGAGTTGGTCGATGGATCGAATCTGTTTTTTTCCCTACAGCATGGATCCTTCCCAACAAGGCACCAACTCTCTCTAAATCTCTTCCACCGATCTCTTCTACAATCCTACCATTTCTAAGTGGCCAAATCGCAAAATAGATTCCAGACCATTCAAATAAACTTTTTCCCTTAATAAGAATCGGTGTGAGAACCGGAATTTCTTCCAATGATAGTTCTTCTAAAAACTTGTGTTCTTCCAAGATTTCATCATAAGTCCATTTCCCTGGACGATAGAACTTAACAACGATTCTTCCTGAATTTGATGTTTCTATATCGTATACACGATTTTCGACACTATTCAATGGATAGAATCGACCCGTAGTTTCATAACCTAATGACTCCAGGGCATCAAGTATAGTATCTGGTGTTAGTTGGTAAAAAGAATGACTGATATCCAATTTAGTATTTTAGCTTACGATCCGATTTCGACCAGAAGACTTTGCTTCATATAAAAGTTTATCGGCAGTTCTCAGAAGTTCTACTGGGTTTTCAATTTGAGTAATATCCCCACCAGCGACTCCTCCACTGAAAGAGACATTAAACTTTTGTCCCGTCTCGGACTCTAATTCAATACGCGAAATCATTTCTCTAATCTTATCCAAAACACGTGATGCATCGGTCACC
>NZ_CP162140.1 GCF_040833985.1 Leptospira sp. WS4.C2 | reverse complement strand
CTATCTCTATTTTCCCTTCCCAAATGGTATGCTTTCCTGCCGAAAATTTGGGATCAATTGTATTTTTAGAATGGAGCAAAAAAAGGATTTTTTGGTCTCTTCTCTCTTCATTGTCGGACATCCGACATACTGAAAATTAGCAAAAACTATCTCCTTTGTTTTGGTCGGACATCCGACATTCAAATAGGTACGTACTTGACAAAGTGATTAAATTTAAACAGTTTCATAGCATGCCTTCTCAAGCCATTTCCCTACTTGCCTCCGAAAAAACAGGCAAGGATTGGATGGATTCTGTCCTTCCTATTTTGTGGGAAGGGCTATGTACCGAGCTTGGTTTCTCCGCTGGTGTCGTTGTCTTGAAAGTTGAGAACGAAGATTCTTTTTACGAATCGGCCAGTTTTGGATATGGGGAAGATGGCTTTTATTATTCCTTTTTGAATCGCGGTTCTCTCCATTGGGAAGAGTTGATGCACTCCGTGGAGCCTGTCTTTTTTTCTGGATCAGAGTTTGAATTGTTTGGCAAAAAAACAAATGCGACGGCCATTCGAATCCGATCCAAACAAAAGGAAATCGGTTTCCTTTTGGCGGAGATGGACGATACTCATTCGCTTCCTGCCGGAATTTTTCTTACTTTTTTTGCGGAAAAGATTGGGAATGAATGGGGGAAAACACAAGTCCATTTTGCTCGTAAAGAAGTAGCAACTTCTGAAAATTCGCATTCTTTATACCGATCCGAAATTCCCAATTTAGATCTTGCGACTTCGGAATTTACGAAGCAAAAAATCCTTACCATCCTCGGTCCTTCCGGCTCTGGAAAGAAAACCTTGGCCAAATGGATTCACCAGACCCAATTACCAGGTGCACCCATTCTCGTTGTAGAATCCTTACCGGACCATTTTGGAAAGTTAGAAAAGGCCCTCGCCCTTTGGGGGGAAGAGTCCCGCTCTGGAAGTTTGGTTCTTGTTGGGATCCAGTCACTTAATTTAGGCCAACAACAAATTCTCTCGGATTGGTGGTCTAAATCTGGATATTCAGGGTCTCTATTCTTACTTGGCCCAGAGGAAATGAGCCAAGAATTATTACCTGAGTTTGAAAGATTTTTACGAAAAAATTCGTTGGTACTACCATCCCTTAGGTTCCTTCCCAAAGCAAAATTGCAAACTTTGGTTCAGGCTATATTTGAAGAATTATGTGATTCTCAGAACCGATCGGGTTTGCAATTGGGGGCTTTGAGTTTGCAGGAATTGGTATCTAGATCATATTCGGAAAATTTTACAGACTTACGAAATGCAATTCTCACTGGGATTTTGACCTGCCGGTCAAACCAGGTGGAACCGGCAGATCTAGAACCCGGAAAATTTAAGATGGATTTGGAGATTCCCGACGCAGAAGATTTAGACTTGCGGCGTGGAACTGAGGCCTTAGAAAGGCAGAAGATTCTTCTGGCTATGCGGATCTTTTCTGGCAACCAAATTCGGATGGCAAAGGCCTTAGGTATTTCGAGGGGATCTCTCCAGTATAAAATGAAACAACTTGGTTTAATGTAAAGATGGATGATACTGTATACGAAGAACGGAAAACCCCTGCTGGTTTTCTCGTCAAAGTCCGACTTTCCAAACTGACCTATGTCGTTTTTACAGATTCCGGACCAGAAGTCCCCAAAGGTGCTAGGAATAATTCCATTGTTGTCAATGTCCCCCGAGTGGGGTTTTTTGGAGACGATTTTGATGTCTCCCATTTCCATTTGGGCGAACTTTCTTTTGTCAACGTCAAAGCCGGAAAACTTGTCATCCCTTACCAACATGGGTTTTCCAACGAAATCAAAACGATCTATTTAGGCACGGGAAGTCTGAGCGATGTCCTACCCGTTGTTATCTATCATTATAAAAATAAAGAAGAATTGATGGCTGCTTGGGAGCGAGGGGAACATGCCCAGTTTCTAGTGGTGGATGAAGAGATCCCCCGATCGGACATGGTTTCCTTTAAAATTCGTTATCCTAGTATGAACATCCTTGTGATCAAAAAAAGGATCAATACTTCGGCGGAATCGCAGTCTCCAAAAACTGATGAATCCAAAGACAAGGGAGTGGTTGATTACGACAAGGTCCGGGCGACCGATGTTGCTAAAAACCAAAACCTCAATACCTATAGTGAAAACCCCGTGTTTTTGGCAAGGATCCATCTCCGGGCTATGGAGTTGGATAAAGTAAAACAACTCCTTTTAGATTTCCATCTCTCCTCCGATGATGTTATGTTCATCCGAACTTTTTTGGATGTGATGATCAAAAACGAATTAAAAAAACCAGAATTGGATGTGGTCAAACCGCAACTCATTGCAATGACTGAGGCCTTCCGATTGGCAGTTCTTATTTTGGAATACCGTGTGGAAGATTTTGAAAAAGAATTGGATCAGGGATTCTCAAAAGAGATCTCCCACATGATCTACGCACTTCTTGCGAAGGAGCAGGAGACCGCCCAAGACCTCGAACATGAGATTGTTCTATGGGAATGGAAACTCCGAGTGCGCTCACAAATTAACAAAAAATAGCCAAAAATCCCTAAAAAAAGCTTTATTTTTATACGAATTCGATGAAAACTGAGGGTAATCCTATGGTTTTCTCGGTAAAAATAAAAAATCTGGCACAAAAGTTGCAAAAGAGCACCCTCCTGATTTTGCTCTCTGTATTTTTTATTTTTCCTACAATGGGTCTTCTTGCAAACGAGGCCGATCTTCCTATTATCATCCCGAATGACGAACTCCTCACTCCCATTGAACTTCGCGACGGTTTGGTTCTTGAGGTAACTGTTTTCGAGGAAACGGAATTAACCTCTTTGGAAATTTTGCCCTCAGAAATCCAAACAGCAGTTGCCTTTGTTTCCTCCGATGTTTCGGCTCCCGAGTTGACGATTTTCTGTGAGACCTCTAATTTAGAAAAAGGTTTGCTGAAAGAGAGCGAATTATCTTCCCAAATTGAAACATTAAGAATCTGTAAAGCTGCCTCCGTTTTTGAGAATGCACCGGAGCATTTCTCTGTAAAATCGATTGCCAGCCCAGGACTTTTTGGTTTTCTGGGGATATGTCTCAGCCGAAGCGAGTTGCCTTCCAAAAATTTCTCAATGCTATGCGAAAACTCTCCACCGAAGTCAACGACTCGGAGATCTGCAAACGATTGGAAATTCTTATGGCTACCAGCAAGGACGATCTACCACTTGCCCTTGTCAATCAGCTCCTCCAAGATCCTAAAAACTTCGATCCTAAAAGCATCCATGAGCCGTATACACAATACGTCCGACATTTCATCTATATGGTCAAACGCAACGGAAGGGTCCCCAGTGACCTTTTGGCTGGAGAAGAGGATAAATCTTCCGGAGACCGCTCTGGTTCCAAATCTGCCAAAAAGCAGCCAGCAAGTAGCACTAGAACCAAGCGCACCACAGCTAAATCTTCAAGTCCTGTAAAGAAGGGGAAGTCTTCCTCTAAACCTAGCTCCAAAAAGTCTTAAAACCCTACAATCACCTTTGCGAGAGTCTCGCCCTGTGCGCACCACAGGGTCATTTCGCACAGATCCAGGGTTTCAGGACATAATCAAATTTCCAAAACAATCGACCATTTTTAAGCATTTATTCAAGATTTTCCACTCCGGAACCAAATTTGTGCAGGAACTCGGACATCCAATCAAAAAAAACGACTAAAATTGGGCAATTAAGTAAAAAGCTAAATTTGAGGTTAATCGACCAAAAATGGCCACCTAATCTAAGTTATCGACTCACCGGTTGTCCATATCCGGGCAGCTTCTGTTCGGTCCTCGGCGGCCGTTTTAGGGCATGTTTCATTCTAGGCAGGTGATGGGGAGGCGTTTGTGGGTGCTGCCCTGGGAGCGGCTCTAAGGCAACTATCAAAATTCGGGATACCTGGAGAAAGTTCTGTCAGGGCATTCCGGAGGAAGGTATTGGCAAAACTTGGGGCCTCGAATCCTCCATCTCCCAGTGGCAAGATTCGGGCAGTTCTCGAAGTGCGGAAGTATCCTCAAATCAGATCCATTTCTCTAAGAAATCGGGCCTTTTTGCCTATCACACCATCACAGATAGAGTTCCCAACTTCCTTAAGAGAAGCTCCAGACCGCCTTATCTAGTGGTATTTTGCCTCCAGAGCAAAGGAGAGAAGAATAAAAACGACCAGTTTTCGGCATTTAACAAGGTAGAGCCAGAGATTTACCCAGGTCAGTCCTTCATATCCTCAAAGAAAGCAGAGACCTCGCCAATGCCTCGAAATAGACCGAATTGCTGCCAAATTGTCATGTGTAGTAAAATTGCATGCCCATGTAAAATTGGCAGCAATTCGAATAGTGATTGCCACTCGGGGCTATTCGGCCACCGTTCTTTCAATTATGGCGGAAACGATACGGCTAAGGGTGAAATGCCATGCCTGCTCCAATTTGATTGAAGGAACGGCTAAATATGGCTCTGGGCACTTTGTTCCAGAGGGAATAGTATTTGATTTTGTGGCAGTAGGAAAGGTGGAGGGGGCGCAAGGACGCAGAGTTAAGGCAGAAGTCACTTGCACATGCCCGAATTGCGGAGTTAAATGTAAGTATAATGTATAACTGATTAAAATTAATCCAATTTATGCTTTTCAATTCAGCAGCTTTTGTCATTTTCCTTACAAGTTCCCTTCTCCTGTGGCAAGGATTGCGCATATTATTGCTAGTTTATGGTCAGAAAAGTTGTGTCAAACCATCAATTAATCGACCAACATTAATCGTTTATTTGCTTAGTATAAGCGCTTTTTTCTATTGTTTTTGGAATCCTGTTTATTTCCTATTGCTCGCCTGGGTTGCTCTTGTAGATTTTTCCTTAGCGAGAGTCTTGGGGCGCACGGTTTCGATTGGTTTTCGGCGTTCCATTCTCTTCGTTTCCCTCGCTAATAGCTTAGGGATTTTGATTTTCTTTAAATATGGACAGTTTATTGCTGAAAATTGGGCAATTATCATCGGGATCTCCATAGGGGAACCTGGCTTTTGGAGTCATTGGCTTCTCCCCGTTGGCATTTCCTTTTATACCTTTCAGTCAATTTCCTACTTGGTAGATGTTTATAAGCGAGAATTGGCGCCTGAGAGGAATTTTTTCTCCTATCTCCTCTTTCTCTCTTTTTTCCCACAGTTGGTGGCAGGTCCTATCGTCACTGCAAAGTCCTTTTTGCCCCAGATTCGTCGCCCTCTTTCTTTTTGGAAAACTCCTCTGGTTTTTGCGCTTTTTCTCATTCTCCTCGGACTTTTTAAAAAAATGGTCCTTGCGGATCATTTGGCGGAAACTTCCGATTTTGTTTTTGCGCGGCCGGCAGATATTTCCACTAAGGCCCTTTGGATCGGTATGTTTTCTTACTCCTTCCAGATCTATTGCGATTTTTCGGGGTATACGGATATTGCCCAAGGTGCGGCACTTATGTTTGGTTTCCGGTTGCCTGAAAATTTTAAGATGCCATATTTCTCTGATGGGTTTTCAGAATTTTGGACTCGTTGGCATATTTCTCTCTCCCAGTGGCTAAAGAAATACGTTTATATTTCTCTTGGTGGGAACCGGATTGGAGAACTTTTTACCTATAGGAATTTATTTCTCGTAATGGCCATTGGTGGCCTGTGGCACGGAGCTTCCTGGAATTTTGTGATTTGGGGGGGCTGTCATGGAATTTTATTAATTCTGGAAAGATGGTTTTCTGGTAGATTCAAGTTACTACTTCCTTCCTGGATACGTCCCTTTCGGATCCTCGGAACCTTTCTACTTGTGAGTTTACTTTGGATTTTCTTTAGAAGTAGTGATTTTGGTAGTTCGCTGTGCTACATACAGGGTCTTTTTGCTAAAAAAGAGGGATTTTCTCTTCCTTATACAATGGAAATGAACTTTCTATATTGTTTTTCCATCATCCTTTTAGGGCATGTGTTTGGCAGTGTTTACTTTTATGACAACAAGCGGTTGTTAGGTTTTTTTGAAAAATGGCAAAATTCACTAGGGAAAACGGCTTTTTTTGGTGTTTTGGCTTCTGTTTTACTTATTTTTATCGTTTTGTTTTCGGCCGATAGCAAACCGTTCGTGTATTTTGTATTTTAGGAAGGTATATGAAACAACGGATATTATTTATATGTCTTTTTTTGGTTTCATTATTTAGTATTGATTTCCTCGTTTTTAAGAAACTTCAGTTTTTATTGCCAAACGAATCTCCTTGGAACACCAACCATTTTTTCAATTTTTTATATGAGTATGAAAGGATTCGCCGTCTTCCCAAAACAAAAAAAAGAATCATCATCGTGGGAAGTTCTGTTGCTTACTATTCAATTGATGTTAGTAAGTTAAAGGAGAGTTTAGGTAAGGATTTTGCTCTAGATGTCGACGTTTTTTATTTAGCTTATGCTGGTAATAGTCCACTCTATGTTTATTTATTGCTTAATTGGTTGGATCCTTTAGAGCCGGATCTTGTAGTTTACCCAATTAATTTTATAGATTATCGTCTTCACAGAACGTATGTTATGTTTCCAGAAGGACGAAACGATTCTGTGGACGAATCGGTGGTTGTAAAGGATGCACTTACCTTTGCAGAAGCTCCACAATCCTTATGGGTATTCCCTTGGGAAACATTGATCGAAGTCGGATCTTCCATGGATCTAGAAACTTGGTCTCGTTATGTGCTTTCGTCTGGGTTTTCTTTTTATCGTTACAAAGACATTTACCTGCAAAATTTGCAGAATTTAGTCCAACATCGTTTTGGACGTAATACCAGTTACCATGCCTATGCGGGAGTCCTCATCCCAGAGGGCATCAATGGACTTGGATGGACAGGCCAACAATTTAGTTTTCTCCCCACTGAGAAAATAAAAAACAAAGGATTTTGGGTGGAAGTCACTGCTTTCCTTTTGGCAGGGAAACCTTGCCGGATGGAAATTTCGAATGGGACAACCAAACAAGAGATCATTCTAAATCGAGAGGGTTGGGTTCGGTTACAACTGGATTCTAAATTCTTCGAAGATAAAAAGTTAGTCACAGTAAAGCTTGAACGAGTCTGGTTTGCAAACCAAGCTACTGGTGCTTATCTGGATTATCATTTTGACCCGATGGGCGTGCGACTCGAACAAACCTTCGGATTGGAAGAGGCTCGGTCAGGCATCCAATACGAACGGGATCCAAGAACAGAAGATTTTCGTTACAAAGGCATGAAAGACGATGAGTATCGGAAGTATTTTTATTACCGATTGTTGGAAGGATTGGACAAACGACCAGGAATTGGATATTTAGTGGCTTTAAAGTTGGCAAAAGAAAGGATTCGCGAGGAATCGTTTCGGCCTTTTTTCCACTTCCGGTATCTCAAAAAAATTGCTGATCATTTCCGAGAGCGCAATGTCCCTTTTTTGCTCATCAACAATCCTGAAAGTCCGATCTCTCTTGACTGGTATGAGGATTCCAAGTGGTACAGGGACCACCTAGAATATTTGGAATCTCTGGCTGGAGGGTCTGTCCATTATTGGGACATTCACCGAAGTTTGCCCATGCAAGGATTCTCCGACTTCCATCACTTTACCTATGTCGGAATGGAACAAATGAATCCGATTTATGCTAAAAGAATTGGAAATCTCTTTCCGAAATAGGATGTTTTTCAATCCTTACATTAGATAAGGAATTTTATGGAAAAAATCAAAGTTGGAGTCCTGGGAGCAACAGGTTCCGTCGGTCAAAGATTCATTCAACTTTTGGAGAATCACCCTTATTTCACGGTGACTCATTTGGCAGCTTCAGAAAAAAGTGCCGGCCAAACTTATGGTGAGGTTATGAAATCTCGTTGGAAGATTTCCTCCGATATCCCTGCTTATGCGAAAGACATTATCATCTCGTTACCAAATCCTGAAGTGACTAAGGGCGTGCAACTCGTGTTTAGTGGTCTGGATGCATCGATTGCGGGAGAAGTAGAAACTGCTTATGCTGAAGCCGGTGTGATGGTTCTTTCTAATTCTAAAAATCATAGAATGGATCCGAACGTTCCGATTCTTTCTGCAGAAGTGAATTCACACCATTTGGATGTTTTACAATTCCAAAAGACAAAGGGAAAAATCATTACCAATTCAAATTGTACGATTATGGGTGTTACCATTTCCTTAAAACCTCTGATGGATGCTTTTGGACTTAAGTCTGTGATGTTATTTTCTATGCAGGCAATTTCTGGTGCAGGTTATCCGGGAGTTCCGACGATGGACATTCTTGGAAACGTGGTACCTTAC
Organism: Leptospira sp. WS4.C2; assembly: GCF_040833985.1. Lineage (NCBI taxonomy): Bacteria > Pseudomonadati > Spirochaetota > Leptospiria > Leptospirales > Leptospiraceae > Leptospira > Leptospira mgodei. Next base: position 255,653 of record NZ_CP162140.1, on the reverse strand, counting down.
ATTGGTGGGGAAGAAGACAAAGCAGAAGTGGAACCACAGAAATGTTTGGGTACTGTGAAAGATGGAATCATTCAGTCCGCTGATTTTAAAATTTCTGCTCATTGCAATCGAGTGCCTGTTTTTGACGGACATACGGTTTGTGTCTCTGTTTCCTTTGACAAAAAACCAAAAAAAGAAGAGATTCTTAAGGTTTGGGCCGATTTTCAAGGGGAACCGCAGAAATTGGGATTGCCGTTTGCACCAAATCCGGCTATTCTCTACCGCGAAGAAAATGATAGGCCTCAACCACGTCTTGATTTAGAGACAGGAAGAGGTATGACCACCGTTGTTGGAAGGCTTCGGGAAGATCCAATCTTAGATTGGAAATGGGTCGTACTATCGCATAACACGATTCGAGGTGCAGCAGGTGCTGCCATTTTGAATGCTGAGTTATTGTATAAAAAAGGATATTTTAACTAAGGACATTCGCTAAAAAACCATGTTGGATCCAAACCTCCCGGAATTAAAAGTAATGGATTACACGGCCTGCCTCCAAAAGGTGCAGGCTATGGATTCACGGGGGGATTTTTCCTACAAAGGAATCTATAAAGTTCTGTTAGTGATCTTTGAATGGACAGACAAGTTTTTACAAAACAAAGTCCTTCCCAATGTAGAACAAATTGAACGGGATAGTTCGATAGATCGCGATCGTACAGAAAATTATGTAATCGATCTAAGTTATAAACAAAATCCTGCTATCATCAGAAAGATGAATGTCCTTGAGTTTCATCCGAACGAACCCGGGGACCCCGAAAATCCAAAAACATTTATCAAACACAATACTGTATTTGCAAGACCCACAACCTCTGATGGGGGGACAGCGTTTCGTTATGCCCTCGGACTCAATGAACTTTCTACAGCTGCTATCAAAGGTTGGTTCAATGAAAAAAGAAAGTATGTTGGGAAAGAAAAGATGCGCAAGGTCATCAAAGCTGCTGTCGATTCTAATAGATTGTTCGATACCTATGCGTCCACTGAACTTGGAAATTTATTTCAATGCCCGTATGACAAAACCAAGGTGCAAAAGGATGCCACCATCATCATCCATTTAAAACCCATATTGAAACAATTGGTGGATGATAAGGTTTTGTTTTTCTTTCGTAATGATTCTGCATCAAGGCCGGCAAATAAAAGTGTATTTCTTTACAATCGGCCGTCAGAAATTGCAGATCGTTATGACGGATACATTGATTATACAAAAAATACAATTTACCCTGCTTTGAAGAACTTAGGGGTAATGGGTGAGATCACCGAAGACTCATGGAACAATCCTCGTAACCTTTTAATAGAGATTAAAGGATACATGAATGATTCTTATGGAGACCAAAAAACTCTCATCGAAGAGTGTTTGGTTTTGAACGAAATTATAGAAAAAGATAAAGAAAGAGAAGAAAAACAAAAACGCAAACAACAGGTCGATGATCTGATGGCTTTCCTTGCGGAGGCTGGCCGTATTGTTGAGGTAAATTTACTTCGTGTGAGTGGGGAACCATTGACAGATGAGTTTCGGGCGACCCTTCTTTCGCAACCAGAACTTTTATATACAGAATACGCAGATAACAAAGTGTACAATGAATTTATCCTTCATAAGTCATGTATTCCGCAAGCCATTGAATCTGCCAAAAGGACTTTTCAGATCAAACATTCGGATTTAGAAATTCGAGTTTTAAACCAAATGAATGTCACTCTTCATTTGAATGATGAAAGTCCTAAGCGACTCTTAGAAGAGATCGAGGCACAAAGCCTTTTTCAATTTCTACCTTTTTTTACTAGGATCTGGCGCATGATTATGGGGAGTATGACGGTTCATAAATTTGAAATTCCTCCTATCAAAGCAAGGTTGCAACAACAACTAACCAGAGATTTGGCGAACCAAAAAGTTAAAAAAATATCTCAAGAAAAAGAACGCCTTGTAAAAGCTCGTTTGAAGGAACGCGAAGAGGCCGAAAAAGATGCAGAAAAAAAAACCAAACAGTCTCAACAGACTGCTGCTTCCACTGCCGGTTTTAATGGAGGGGAAGAAGATTCTCCAGAGCCCGTCAAACAAGGAAGTCCTGAAGAAGAGAAAAAATGGAAAGAGTCCATTGAAGCCATCATTCGAATTTTAGATGAAGCTTGGGAATTTGGTGTGTATCCTGACCGCGAGTATGTTCTTTCTAAATTAAATGGAAAGTTTACTGAAGAGAATTTAATATTTTTTTTGAAGAAGTTTGGTGGAAAGGAAATCTACAGTTTTCCCATCCGAAACCAAAGAGAAAAGTTCCCTTGGCCGATTCTCATCTCTACAGGTTATCTGAAACGGTATGGCAAAAAACTTTTAGATAAAGTCAGTGCTGAAAGTGACCGCCAACGAAGCGAAAAATTTCCGAACCAAGAGAAATTTGACATTGCGGAATCGCAATTAGAGTTTCTGAATAGAATCTTACCTAGATTGAAACCTTAAAATTATGCCTGCTATTGAACAACTAAGAGCTCGAAAAACAAAAATCGTTTGTACCATCGGTCCTGCGACTGCCTCCAAAGAAATGATCCGAAGTCTGGCTTTGGCTGGAATGAACATCGCAAGGATCAATATGAGCCATGGAGATCATGAGTTTCATAGAAAGGTCATTCGGATCATTAAATCTTTAAACAAAGATGAATTACACAAACATCCTATTTCTATCCTTCTCGACACACAGGGACCGGAAATTCGAACCGGAGATGTTCAAAACGATCTCCACTTAAAAGTGGGAGAGACCTTTACTTTTCATATTATCCCAGGAATGGAAGCAGAAGCCCAAAGTGTTTTTGTTAACTACAGAGATATTGTTAAAGACCTAAAAGTCGGCGACAAAGTGACTGTCGATAACGGCCTCATCAACTTGGCAGTCCAAGAGATTCGTGAAAACGAACTCGTTTGTACTGTGTTAGATGGTGGTAAACTCGGTTCTAGAAAACACATCAACCTACCTGGAATTCGGGTGAACTTACCCTCCATCACTCCGAAAGACCTAAAAGATATTCTTTTTGGTTTGGAAGAGGATATTGATTTTGTGGCATTGTCTTTTGTTCGGTCGCAAGAAGATGTGATCCAACTTCGTGGTATCATCGATGAAAAAAATCACCATGCACAAATCATTGCAAAGATCGAAGACCAAGAAGGTTTAAAAAACTTAGATGCCATCATTCGAGAGTCCGACGGCATCATGGTTGCACGTGGGGATTTGGGTGTGGAGATTGAAATCGAAGAACTTCCCATTGTCCAAAGACGGATCATCAAACGTTGCCAAGAAGAGGGAAAACGGGTCATTGTCGCAACGCACTTATTAGAATCTATGATTCAGAATCCTTCTCCTACAAGAGCTGAGGTAACGGATGTTGCCAATGCTGTCTATGAAGAGGCTGATGCCATTATGTTGTCTGGGGAAACAGCGATGGGAAAATTTCCTGTTCGTTGTGTAGAACTATTGGATAAAATTGCACGTCGTATGGAGATGTCGATCAACCTCGGTCTTGCTGCACAGAGAAAACCAAAAGACCAGAAGGAAGAAATGGCCCGTTCTGCTGCGAATTTAGCCGATTCGATGCAGGCACATGCGATCATTGCCATCACTCGTCGTGGGATCACTGCCAATAATTTAGCATCCTTTCATCCTAAGTATCCTATCGTCCATGCGTTTACCAATATGACGTCCGTTAGACGAAAGCTTTGGCTCACGAGGGGAGTGATCCCTTACCGAGTTGATTTTTCTTCTGATCCAGAAAAAACAATCAAACTTGCCATCCAAACTCTTGTGAATAATGGATACCTCCAGATGGGAGAAAAAGTGGTGATCCTTTCGGACATTATTGCTGGGGAAGATCGAGTCGAAACCATCCAAGTCCGCGAAGTAAAATAATCCAAATGTTTTTTCGGAATCTGATTTCCTTGTTGGTATCTTTATCAATAGGGATTTCCATTCCTTTGTATGCGGAAGAAAGGAAATCCGATGTACCGGATTGGATTGGTGAGTTTAAAAAGTTAGACGAGAAGGAATTGGCCAACAAAAAAGAAGGATGGTATGCCACAGGCCTTCCTTTATTTGGAAATGATGCTGTCAATGGGTCTGGTCTTGGCGTTCTTGCCAATATTTTCTATAACGGAAGCAAATCAGATTCTTCGTTCAAATACACTCCTTATGAACATCTGTTTGCTGTAGGTATTTACCGTACCAATCGTGGAACACAGAACAATTATCTCGCTTGGGATGCCCCATACTTTCTGGATACGGCTTATCGGCTAAAAGCTTATATAGGCCGAGATGCTAGTTTTTATAATCAGTACTTTGGGGTTGGAACCGAAAGTTTACAGCCACTCTATTTCAAAGATAGAAATATGGATGGAAGTCGGATCACTCGCAATGCTACGTATTCTGACTTTGAAAATGCAAATTCCTATGCACGAAATCGTGGGCCGGGAAAAGAATTCACATCGAACCAACACTACCATGACTATCAATTTGAAACGACGTATGGGCAATTTTCGTTAGACAAAACAATTTTCCAAGTGTTTCGCGTTTGGGGTGGAGTCGAGTTTTCAAAAAATTCTATTAAGAGGTATGACGGAACTTCTACAGAGGCTAGAGAGCCTTTGACAGGTTTCAAAGTTCCAGCGATTGAAGATAGTTCCAAAATCACAGAAGATGCGAATTCAGGAAAAATCATTGGTATCAATGGCGGGCATTTAAATTACGTACGCGGTGGCATTGCCTATGATACGAGAGATTATGAACCCGATCCTGATCGTGGTTGGCTCATTGAATATAATATCAATAAAGCAGAACGAACGATCGGTTCGGATTTTAATTACATCAGACATTTTGCCCAAGCGAAGAACTTTTACCAACCATTCCCGAAACTCTTTGAAGAGTTTGTGATCGCACAACGTGTGGCACTCACAAAAATTGAAGGGAATGTTCCTTTTTTTGAATATCGATATCTTTTTTCCATCGATGGTCCGTTTGGTGCTCTTGGGGGACAGAACACACTTCGAGGGTTTAGGCAGGAGCGTTTTTTTGGCCCTGTTATTGGGTTTTATAATATTGAGTTACGTTACCGTGTGGGTAGTTTTTCACTATGGGATCAGTTCTTTCAGCTAAGTATTGTTCCGTTCTATGACGTGGGTCGAGTCTGGGACAAACTACGTGACGTGAATGCTCTAGGTTATAAACATGCCCGAGGGGTGGGATTACGGTTGATTTGGGACCAAGCAACCGTAATCTTACTAGACTATGCGTATTCCAAAGAAGACCAATTGTTTTATTTGGATATGGGCCATACCTTTTAGATCTTCGGTTGGAAAATTTAACTGAATCTTTCTTTTCGGATCACTTCCACATCGTTCATAAAAATCACCATTGGATACTTCTCTAAGTATTTTTCAGAGATGATTTGAAAAATTTTAAAGGCTTTTCCTACTGAAACTAAAGATTCTAATCTAATGTTTTTCCCCTCCCAGGAAGTTAGGTGTTGGTGGTTGATTCCTTCCCCTTTGGCTTCACTGATCGTATAACCTTTTACATTAACCGATTTTAATTCCAGTACCAATCGATCTTGCAGTGCTTCATCTGCAATGATTGTAATGAGTTTTGCTTTTTCTAATTTCATATTCAGGCTCCATAAAGATATTTCGAGACAGTGAGATACAAGGGTAATCCAACGGAAAGGTTAAACGGGAAGGTGATGGCAAGAGATGCTGTTAAATAAATAGCTGGACTTGCTTCGGGAATGGCAATCCTTACGGCTGCAGGTGCTGCAATATAGGAGGCACTGGCACTGAGTGTCCCAAGAACCATCGCGCCCCCCATGGATAATCCAATGAATTTTCCTAAATACAATCCGAACATAGCAGTAACAATTGGAAAGAGGATTCCAAAACCGATCAAAAACACACCTGCTTTTTTGAGGTCGGACAATCTTCTTCCAGTAACAATTCCAACTTCCAAAAGAAACAAGATCAACATTCCCCGAAACGGTGTTTCGAAAAGGGGAGCAAATTGTTCATGACCTTTTTTACCAGAGATCATTCCAATGATAAGGCCACCTAACAACAACAAGGTTCCTTTGCCCGTGAAGAGTTCGTGTAAAATTTTTCCCCAAGAGGACTCTTCCGTATTGTCTTTTGGATTCATTTTTACTAGTAGTAATGCCACAAGGATAGCGGGAATTTCCATGATGGCTAACATACTTGGCATAAAACCTTCATAACTAATATGAAGAGAATCTAGAAATGCAAGTGCCTCACTAAATGTTACAGCGGACACGGACCCATAATGGGCGGCAAGGGCAGCCGCATTTGCTTTATCATATTTACCAAATTTTGTCAAAAGTCCAAAGGCAATGAGTGGTATTGTCACACATAAGACAAGTGCCGCTATTGCTGGTTTGTAAAATTCAATTAGAGTTGTATTATTAAGTTTCACACCTCCTTTTAGCCCGATGGCAAAGAGGAGATATATGGTGAGTCCCGTATACATTCCATCTGGAAATTTTAAATCACTTTTTAAAACTGTGGCTATGATTCCCAGTAAAAAGGCAAGAAACATTGGTGTTTGTAAGTTTGCAACTAATGCTTGTATAATGTCCATCTTGGATTCCTACTTTGTAATGGAAGTGATGTAATCTTCTGAGAGAAAATTTACTTTCCCTGTTTCCAAATCATAAACTGCGCCAACAATGTGAAGTTGGCCATTGTTGTATCGTTTGGAGAGAATGGGATCTAGTTTTCTAAGAGAAGAAACTTGTAAGGCAACATTTGCTTTTACGGCATTTTCTAACCAATCACCTTCTAGATGTTTTGTTTTTTCAGCAGCTGGTTTAATTGCATTGGTCAGGGTTATGATGTGACCAGGTACATCATTTGCTTTACATGCCGCGTTGACTGCCCCGCAGTTGGAATGACCGAGAACTACAACTAAGTTCACACCAAGTACAGCGACAGAAAATTCTATGGATCCCCAGGATGCATAGGTGGACACTTGGCCTGCTGTCCTTACGATAAACAAATCACCTACTCCTTGGTCGAAAATGATTTCGTTTGGGACTCTAGAATCGGAACATCCGACAATTGTAGCAAACGGAGTTTGATTTTTTGAAACCTCTCGGATCCTTTCTAAAGACTGGTTTGGTCGATTTACTTTCCCTTTTGTGAATCTAATGTTTCCATCGATTAACTTTTGTAAGGCTTCTTGTATCGGAACGCCGGTGTTACTTTCCGCAAAGGCATTTGAAGAAAGTGTAAAAAGAACAAAGCATAAAATCCACCTGTAACTTTTCATTTGTGTTCTCCTTCGATTTTCCATTCGTGTGGGAAAATCTTACATTTACCAAATTAGACTAATGTGAACAGATATTCACGAAAAATAATTCGTATAAATGGGAAAAGTAGAAGAACCGACTGTTGCCAATAGGCTCTTCTGGAAAGTTTTTATTTCATCGGCACTTCAATCACGAGAAGTTCGGATTTCACCTCTGCTTGAAACTTATATGTATCTTGTCCCAAAAGACCAACGGCATCTCTGCGTTCCAAGAGGATATCTTCCACTTTCAGTTTCCCACTGATGAGAAAAGTAAAGATTCCTTGGCCTGGCGCATGGACTTGATAAGAAAGCTCTTTTCCTGGATTTAAAGTTGCCAAAGAAAAGTAGGCATCTTGGTTGATCCAAACCGCCTCTTCATCAATCGGAGAAACTACGGTTTGGAAACGGTTTACCCTTCCTGCCTCCGAAAAAGTTTTTTGAGCATATCTTGGTTCAATGCCTGCTACTTTCGGAAGGATCCATATTTGCAAAAAATTCACTTTCTTTTCACTGCTGTGGTTGAACTCCGAGTGCATAATTCCTGAACCAGCAGACATAATTTGTACATCTCCCGTGCGAATGATTCCATTCGTACCTGTACTATCTTTATGGGCCAACTCTCCAAAAAGTGGGATAGAAATAATTTCCATATTCTGGTGAGGGTGTGTTCCAAAACCCATACTTGGTTCGACAATGTCATCGTTTAAAACGCGAAGTGCTCCGAAGTTTGTTTTTTCGGGATGGTACCAATGACCGAAACTAAAGGAATGGTGACTGTCCAACCATCCGAAATTGACATGTCCGCGTTCAGAAGCTGGATGAAGTTTTCTTTCTAAGGAATTGTTGTTGGGTTTTAATGTTTCCATATCGAATAGTTTGATATTGAACTAATATTTGTCAACAGAGTTTTGTTTTCAGAGGGTAAAAAAAGAAAATCACTTCCCTTTCACTTTCCTTTCCCGATCATCATCCTATGTCGACGAGAACTAGTTTAGAATCAATAAAAACCAAAAAAAACTGGGTAGAATTGGGCCCTGTGTATGTAAATCGGGTCAGGTTCCTTTTGGCGGGATTCTATATCATCGCAACCCTCGGTTCTTATAAAACCTCAACCACATTACAAACTACGAGTTATCTCGTGGGGATTACTTGTATGTTTTTGTATGGTGGTCTTCAGGCTTATCTATTCAAAAAGGAAAAATTACATCCATTTTTTCCTAAGGCACTCATCATTTTGGACATAACGGTTCTATTCGCGGTCACTGCTTCCGGCCTAATGGGTGGTAGTGGGGTTGCTGCGGACTTAATTAAATCACCCACTCTCTATGTGTTGTATTATTTTTATGTAGTTTATTCTGCTTTTTTATTTTCCAAACGAACTCTGCTAATGAGTACCTACTATTCAGCTTTTTGTTTGGTACTGATTTCTGTCATTGGTTATGGGCAAGGAGTTGAGTTTAAAGAGGTGGAAGGATTCCAAAGCCAAAAGAGTACAGTTGGTATCTCTAATGAAGTATTTAAAATACTGTTTTTAATTTGTTTTGGGTATTTAACATCTGCAGTCTTAAATTTATTAAATGAAATCAAAAACGAGTCGGAAGATCGACAAAAAATTGCAGAAATGGAAAGGACCACGGCGGACAATTTAAATCGCAATTTGGTACAGGTTGGATCTGAGTTATTTAAAACTTTAAAATCGATCCGCGAAATCACAACAGATTTCAATTTTCAAATTGAATCACAAGACAGATCCATTCATGAATTGACTGAGTTTGTTTCATCCTTTTCGGAAAGCATTCAATCTTCCGTAGACAATATTGGAAAACAACACAATCAAATCACTTTGTTAAACCACAAATCAGATACACTTAAACTGAGTATTTCTGAAATAGGAACGGTTGTGGAAGATTTGAATTCCAATATGAGTGATTTTCAAGATAGAAGTAATGTATTATCTGGAACAGTTAAGAATTTAGAAGAAAGGCTGCGATCCGTCAATGAATCACAAAAAGAAGTGAGTGAAGTGAATGATATTATGGCAGAAATTGCAGACCGAACGAATTTGTTGGCTCTTAATGCCTCAATCGAAGCAGCAAGGGCCGGGGAACATGGTCGAGGATTTGCAGTTGTGGCACAAGAGGTTGCAAAATTAGCTGAAAATTCGAATGAAAATGCAACTAAAATCAAAAAAATCATAACAACTTCTAATCGGTTCATTCAAGAAGGAACAGAACTTGCGTCCGTTTCTTTAAAACAAACAGAAGCACTTCAATCAAAGTATGAGCTTTTAAGTGAAGTCATAAAAACGGCAACGAACAAAATCAATTCTCAAAAAGATATCAATAATGAAGTATTAGAGTCCTTAGATTTGATCGAATCGATTTCAAGAGAACTGGATCAAGAATCAAAAGTTTTAAATCGAGATAAGGACCAAATGGTCGCTGTAGTTCAAAAAATGGATGAAATAAACAGAGAAGTTGTTATTAATGCTAGAAAAGTTGGTGAGAATACTTTAAGTTTGGAAAAACAAGCCGCAGATTTAGCAGCTGAACAATAGTATTGATGAAATCGAAAATTCTAATATTCTTATTCTTTGCTAGCCCTCTGACTTTGGCTGCGGATCCTGGTTCGAAACGATTTGGATTTGTAGTTGGGGTTAGCGAGTATAAAGATCTGAATCTTGGTGATTTAAAAACTGCCAAAAGCGATGCTTTGGGTATGACTAAAATTTTATTTAGTTATGGTTCTTATAATCGAATCCAAACGCTTGTCCAAGAAGGTTCGGCCAATTCAACACCAACAAAGTATAATATTTTATCTAATTTTGAAGCTTTGTTAGAAGAAACAAATCCAGATGACTTGTTTGTTTTCTACTTTTCCGGCCATGGAGTAGTTGATTACAATGATAAGGTCTATTTGCTCCCAGAAGATGCAAACCCTTTGCAACCGTTTGAGTCCGGAATTGCAGTTGAGCAGCTTCTCGAAATGACAAGGAAACATAAACTGAAGCGGGTTGTATTTTTCATTGATGCTTGTCGAAATCCTGATGATGGTAAAGGAGAAGAAGGCAGAAAATATCTAGAGGGCACAACGTTTCGCGAAACAGAGATTGTTTCTGTTTTTTATTCCACTAAGGTGGGTTATTCTAGTTTTGAAGACCCAAAATCTGGTTATGGAGTTTTTACTAAGTTTTTGATCTATGGGTTGGAAGGTAGAGCAGACTCTAACTATAACGGCGAAGTCTCTTATTCAGAATTGTCCAACTATGTAATTACTTCCTTACGAGACTGGTCAAAGACAAACCAAAAATTACAGAAGCCTTATACCAAGGAATATGCGGAGAAGTCCGAGGACACAATTCTAACTTACGCGGTCAATCCTGAGACTTCACTTACGGATGCTCCCTTATTCAATCCTTACAATCCAACCTACGCCTTCCGTTCTTTTTTATTCCCTGGATGGGGGCAATATGCTAGAGGCCAGGAAGAAAAAGGAAAACTTTATATGTCCATCTTTACATTTGGAGTTCTCTATGCCGGGTATCAGTACAATGCGTATAAACACGATAAAGCAGCCTATGAGTCAGCGGTTGGCATTCCACCAAATCCGCGTATTGCTGAAACAGTCGCACTAAATTATTATTTAATTGAACCGCATAGGCAGAAGTTGGAATCATCACGAGCCAATTTATCTCAGGCCCTTACGGTACTTCTGATTCTCTGGTCGGCAAATGTGTTTGATTTTTATCTATTAGGACCCAATCCTAAGGAAAAGTCGGGTGTTTGGCTCGAGTTTGATTGGGAAAACCAGGGTTATATGGGAATCGACAGGATTGGGAAGTTAGGATATGCGATGCAGTATTAGTCTATTCTTAACCTTTATACTCTTTCAATGTAAGATACAGAATCACTCGCAAAACATTTTCGACCCTACGACACTTGCAGGTAGTTCCGTAGCCGTTTTGTCAGCTCTAATATTTCAAAACGAAATTCAAATCTCAACTAGATACCAACCGAATGATTATCCGTCTTTTGTGAAGACAGAAATATTGGATTTGGATTTAAATGTCCCAGTAGCTGCCCAGTTTACAAAAAGGCATTTTAGTATATCAGATAATTATAAAAATGATTTGGTATTACGTGATGTATTCTCACTTTCAGAATCAAAGATTCGTGTTTTATTTTCTGTGTCCTCAAGGTCAGAGTGGAGAGATCCAATCTCTATTTTTATCCAAAGGCCTGAGTCCTTGGAGAACTACTCGTTTTCAGGAATACAACTTGAATTTAAATTTCCCTACCCTCGTTATATTGGTTCGATTTCAGAAGCAAAGGGCCAGATCGCAACTATTTCCTTGTTAGATGGAAGAATTTTATTGGTAGGAGGGGTATCCATATCAGGAACTACTGTAGCAACAGTTGAAATCTTCAATCCTGAGGTTGGGTCATCAACTCTCCTCCCATCGCTTAATCAAAGTTTGATGGGTATGGCAATCTGTTCTGATCCAAATGGAGTTGTATATGTATCTGGTGGAAAAACAATACTAGGTACACCAACGGCAGTTTCTCAAATTAACGATCGAATTTATAAAATCGATTGGGCAAATCAGACTGTCACGGAACTTCCAATGCAGATGCAAAGGAGAAGGTTCGGCCATACGATGGTATGTTTGTCCAACGGGGATCTGTTGGTATCAGGAGGCCAATTCCAAGTAGGAAACGATCATACTGCTATCTCTAATGATCATGAATATATATCCGTTCAGGCCGGCACAGCGACATTTTTGGGTTCGGGAGCGAACTTTTCTATGAATACTTTGTATCAATACGCTGAGTATGATGCAGAGAAACAACGGGTGCTTTTCTTTGGGGGTAGAGATCGAAACGATCCTTTTGCTGTGTATTCAAATTCAGTTAATATTCTAAACTTAAATGCAAAAATTTTATATGCTCATCCCGTTGTTTTACCCATTTCAAGATCAAACGTAAAAAGTTTTGTGATGCCCAATGGAGATCGATTGATCGTTGGTGGTACCATGGGCGCTGGGGTGGGTTCACGGAGTATTGAATCTTGGAATGAAGTGAATTCAGTAACTAAAACCCATGGTTTTACGAGTAGAATCAAAAATGGAAGTTCTATCGTTACATTTTCCAATTCGCAAATTTTATATACAGGGGGAGTTGATACCTATTACAAATCTGCGATTCTTGAATTGTATGATGATATAGAAAAAAAGAATTTCGTAGTTGATACAATGATGAATGCACGGTCAGAGCACACGGCTATTCCTACTAGCAGAGGGATTGTAATCTTTGGCGATTCCGTTTTAGCGGATACAAGAGTGGAGTTATATGGAAAAGATTAAATCCATTTTTCTGGCTTGTATTTTTATTTCCTGCAAGATTGCTTCAGGTGATAATCCATTTGATCCAAATTCCCCAAAAAACATAGGATTGCTTTTGTTAGGTGCCGAGCCTGTGGTTAAGATGGAATTTTCTACTAATCGTGTGCAGCCTGGGGGAACAATTTATGTATCAACTAATCATGATTTTACAGTTAGAGCTGAAGGGCTAAGATTGCCAATTTCTGGGGCCGGAGTGAGTCCGATTTCTCAGGTGATTCCACGAAGCCGATATTTATATGAAGTTCGTATGAAACCTTCTGTTACAGGCGGTAAATTCAGTATTAACTTGAAGGATTATTATTTAAATGAGTCTCTTTTGGTCAATCCAGAGAACTTTGAATTTGAAATTGATTCCCAACCGCCAATCCTTGAACTTCGAACAGGAAACGGAATTGATATTTCAGAATTACAGTCTGGATTTTTGGATATTGTTTCAAATGAAGAGATTGTATGGAATGGGGATTTATCTCAGGTTACTTTATCCGGGACAGCCAAAAATAGTTTAGTTGTTTCTGATATTATCGTCTCTTCGCGTAACATACGTCTGTTGTTTGCTGGAAATCCCAATTCAAATGGCGGTATATTAACTATCTCTTTCTCGGATATAAAAGACAAAGCTTCTAATTCTCAAGGAGTCATTATGGTTCCGGTGAATGTCTTCGCATTTAAAAGTGGGCCCAATCTAAATGTTGCGAGAAGATCATGTGTTGGCATTGAATTAGACGATGGCCGAAGGCTTGTTCTTGGAGGGCGTGCTAAGAAAGAAGTTTTGATCAATGGGAATGGGACGTTGAGTCATGGCGAATTCTATAATTCGGTATCGAAACAATTTGTTCCAGCACCCGAAATGGTTTACAGAAGACAAGAATTTGATGTAGTAAAACTTCAAGACGGAAGGCTTTTAGTTTCAGGTGGGTTCGGTGGAAAAGTTGGGAATCCGTCTAATGGAAGTTTGGCTTCCATTGAGGTTTATGATCCAGTAACAAATACCTGGACGGAAGGACCTCAACTTACTACTCCTCGCCAATTACATAAAATGACTGTTCTTCCAAATGGAGATGTTTTGGTTGTTGGTGGCCTTAGTCCATTTAAGCCATTCCAATCTGTTGCCATGGTAGAATTGATTCATATTACAAATGATTCTGCAACAATGACAGTAGAAACCATCGGAGACTTGGCCGATTCGCGAGGAAAACAGGCACAAGTGCTTTCACCTTCATCGGGTAAGGTGGTAATATTTGGAGGAGAACGATCTGATGTAACTGGTCCAATGCCTAATGATTTTAATGCATATGCTTTAGATTCGATAGCAGTTTATGATGTAAATTCGAAAGTAATAACAAACTCACAAGCCAAACTTTATAAAAGGTTCAATCATTTCGCGCATGTTTTAAACAACGGAGAAATATTAGTTCTCGGTGGTGTGAATTCTCGCTTTGACATTAGCCAACCGGTTTTACGTGCTCAGATTTACAATCCTGTAACAGATACAATTCGAGACCATAAAAACCTATTATTCGGAAGAGAGTGGGGCTCTTCGTTTGTATTCCCTTATGGTAAAGACCAACTGATTGTTGCTGGGGGTCTCGAATATCGTACGGTCAATGGTTCCACATTTGACTCTATCCATGATACTGAGTCCTGGTCGGAATCAATTAACAGATTTTACATGACAAGTCGCTCATTAAATGCAAGGTGGGAAGGTTGTGATATCCGCTATACCACAACAGGTGGGGGAATGATCCTTGGTGGCAGAATCGGCGACATCCTTGGAAATACGGAGGAGTATAGTTTTGAATAAACTAATTTCCCTCTGGTTTTTCTTTTTTATTGGCTGTATGTTCCCATCTGAATATGGGAATTTGTATGATCAAAAATCGACTAGCGGATTGTTTCTGAGTGCGTTTTTTTCTTCAAGCCCGTTTAGTTGCACAACCAATTCAAATGAAAAGTCCCTTGGTAATGTAGATCAGGTCTTATTGCAGTGTAACAGAGAACTGGCGAATCCAGATTCAAGTTATCTTGCAGAGGCTAACCATACTGTCTTTTCGAATATTAATTTTTCTAAGATAGATAGTGACCGCCTTCTCGTAAAATTTGATCCGCTTACTGATGACGGTCGATATGAATTGAATCTATCAGGAGTTGTATCCAATTCGGGAGAAACTTTAACAAATGACAAACTACCCATCATTATTGATACAAAAATCCCTACAGTTTCTCTTGTTGACTATATACCAATAGCAGATTATACATTCTTTTCCTCTAGATACTGGGATTTTACAAGTTCCGAACCATTAGCTATTTTTGGTCCGCCAATGTTAAGCGGATCTCTCGCCTCTTCGGTTGTCCTTAGGTCCGTTCAAAAGATTAATGAAACTACATATCGAGTATATTTTGAAACGAATTTTTCTTCAAATGGGCCAGGTTCGCTTACTTTACAATTTTTAAATTCAAAAGACAACGCATCCAATATTGTTTCTAATTCACTGACAGTTCAATTTATTGGTTTGGTGCAAGGACCAAAATTAAATCATGGTCGAACTGAATTTGAAGCTTTTCAAAATGCCAGTGGAGATGTCATTGCAATCTACGGTTCTACTTCTAGTGCTGAAATATTGCGAGGAGGTAGTTCTAGTTTCGTACTAACGAATCCAACTCTTCCAGAGAGTTTACGCGGGGAACGAGCTGTAATGTTGGATGGAAAAAATCTTCTCATTACGGGAGGAATTCAATCCGCTACTGCGTATGCGTTAACAACTAGTTATATATTTGATACAGAAACAACTTCATTCACACCAACTGGGAATATGAATGGGCCAAGGCATTTGCATAATATTGTAAAATTGCAAAATGGAAAAGTAATTATTCTTGGTGGGATTCGTGATTTTGCCCCGACAACACCTGTTCTTTTTACTTCCTTGAATACTGCAGAACAGTATGACCCCGCAACTGGAACATTTACTGAAATCACAAATCGAATGATGACACCAAGATCATTTTCTTGTTCTGTATTACTTGATGATGGTCGTGTGTTTATCATTGGTGGAACCGATGGCATATTTGCACCGAAAGATACCACCGAGTTTTATGATCCGGTCACAGAGACTTTTTCTTGGGGTCCAACATTGCCTGTGCCAGTAGGTGCATTAAAATGTATGAAGTTAGTTGATGGCAATGTATTAATTTACGGGGCTCAATTGTCTAATTTAAACAACTCTACAATGTTATTTGATAGGACTCGGAATCAAATAACTACGATTGCTAACTCAAAATTTCGTAGAGAGTGGAGTGTTGCATCTGAGTTACCGGATGGTGGGATTCTCTTTTATGGCGGAGCTTACAGATACTATACTAGTGAACCAAGTCGGACTATGGAAAAACTTGACTATATGAAGAGTAACAGTTTTTTCGATATGGGAATGGCAAAGTATAGTGTATCAAAACATAGTGGTGTGAAATTTTCTGATGGGACGTTGTTTTTTTTGGGAGGGGAACTTGGCGGAATGTTCCATTTAGAAACGGAGTATTACGGATTATCTAAATAAAATTTATATGCCACACGAAAACGGCCGCATTTATGGTGCCTTCAAAAAGATTTGTATTCCAGAAGAAGAATTAAAAAAAGAAGCTGAGCTCATTAGACAACATTTAGCTTCGTTAAAGTTGGATTGGGAAACTGGAGAGATATCAGACAGCCAACTTGCCTTTCAGATCGTTTTATTATATTTGGAACGTCGAGTAAAACGGCATCCTTTTCTAAGGATGGGTAAACCGTTACCAAATCGAAACCAATCAAAAGAATTTTTAGAAGTAGTTCGTTTTTATGGAATGCCGGATATCGTACGTTTTGCACTTTGGAAATGGCATACTGGTGAGTGGGACATTCGATTGATAGATTACAATCCTAGTTCTTTGGAAATGTTGGAATCACAGAGCCAAGGTTATCGATACTCTACCATTAGTTGGGATGACGCTATGTTAGGAAGTTTAGTCGAAGGTAAACGAGACGCTTTCGAACATCTCCTCCATGACTTAGCTCACGCGTTTATGTTTTTTCGTGAAGATTATGACTTCGAAGGTCAGAAACAATTTTTTCGAGAGATGAGGTTGGATTATCCAAAGTATGCATCCGAATTAGAGTCTAACTCTGTCTTCCGTTCAAAATTTGATTATTGTATCTCCGATATGAATTCTCATCCTGCGCATCTCTCAGCATATTGGAATGCCATCAGACGTGAGGCGGGAATTCCAATTCAATCGAATGTTTAGAGTTTAGGATTGTTTTTATGACGATTCAAGTCACGTTTAGTATTTTTCTTAATTGTTGTACGGATGGCATCTTCTAAGGAGATACCCATTTGGTTGGCCAAACATGTAAGCACAAAAAGAATGTCACCGATCTCACTCGGAATATTGTCAGCGGATTCTTCAGACTTGAAGGATTGGTCTCCAAATTTTCTCGCCATTAGCCTAGAAAGTTCTCCAACTTCTTCCATTAGAATTGCTAAATTGGTAAGTTCAGAAAAATATCTAACTCCTATTGTTTGAATCCAATCATTGACTTCTGATTGTAATTGGTTTAGAGTGAGATCATCGTTTCTCAAGTTTTTTCTCCAACTCAGTTGCAAGGATTCTAGTAAATTCTTTCATACCCGCTTCATTCAAATGAATCAAGTCAAAACAATACTTACCATTACTGATTCCGAGGGAATCTTGGAGATCCATTTCATCCAGGGTTTGATAGGGCGATAAAGCCTCTGTCAAACCATCTTTCCATACTTTCATCCGACCTTCATTATTTACCTTACGGATTACGTCGGAATATGGAGCAAATACATTGATGATATGAATATTTCTGCTCCCAATAAAGTTATACATTTTCTGTAATCTTCTAAAATACCTTTTGGTATCTTCTGTTGCGTTCGAATCTTGTGGGACAACACTGGCAACTCCACAGGTTTCAACCAACATCCGCCTATGGTCTTGGTTGGAAACTTTTGGAATTTCTATAGGAAGATGCAATGCTAAACGATTCAAACAGTCTTCTACACTAGTCAGTTTATACTCTTCAATAGATTCCGGATGATCGTTTTCATAGTCCCATGGATTAGTATTTGGGCTTTTGTTTGTTCTCAAAATAGATTTCAAACGTTCATTGAAATTAATTACTAAATCCGAAAGGTCTTTACGGTAAGCAACAGACTTAAACATGAGGAAAAGGTAATTTGAAATTTCTAAATCGTATTCAAATTCATGAACCGTAGAAATCGCTTTTAAATTACCTAGTTCAGACAACATTGCTAGTGTCGGCTCAACAATGTTTTTCCTATCAACCCAAGCCATACCTGGCTCCATCACATGCAAAATTATTTTTACATTTGGGAATTTAGTTAAATAATCTTCTAATATTCGATGTTGGACGACTAACTCTGATCCACGTACTGCAATCGATTGAGTTTTCCACCCAGACTTCTGTAGCTTTTCGTTGAGCAATCGAACGCTAATACCTTCGAATGCAACAGAGGTACCGACAATTAAAATATCTGGATCTAAAACATCCCGTTTGGATAAAACATGCTCTGTGACCCGATTGATATTGGAAGCATAAGAGTTCTTTTTTAAATAAGGTTTATAAAAACCAAATTGAAGAAGGATTTCAAATATTAGTAAAAACAGGATTGCTACTACTAATTTTTTATCTGTAAGAAATGAGATCGTTTCTTTGAGTAAGTTCATATTTAAAATTGAAAGTAGAGGAAGTTCTGACTTTCAGTGACTCCAAACAGTAATAATAATAATACATTAACAATAACAAAGGCCGTATATTTCATCCAACTTCCAGTAAGAAGAGTAGGGATTTGTCTTTTTGAAAAAACATAACTCGCAATAAAACAAATTACTAGAAGGATTCCGAATCGGTAGTTAGACCAGCGCATAAGTGGTGCTGCGGAATCATTTAAAAACACTAAAGCTTTCATCATTGGAACTGCTTTTTCCATTGTTTCCGCCCGAAACATGATAAAACCAAATGATAAACAAAACATGGTAAAGATACGAGCAAACAAATCATATGCCCTCCCACCTTTCCCGTTAAGGAACTTGGACAATTTGGTATCCCCATAGAACTTGTGTGATAGTAACATGGTGCCTTGCCAAATACCCCAACCTACATAATGGTAGGCAGCCCCATGCCATAAACCTGCAAATAACCAAGTAATCATGATGTTTCGAATGTACATGATGACACTGACTCTAGAACCACCTAACGGGATATAAATGTAATCCCTGATCCATGTAGAGAATGATATATGCCATCTTGACCAATGGTCGGCAATGTTTCGACAAGACATGGGAAAGTTGAAGTTTGGATTGAACTGAAATCCAAATAGTCTTGCGACACCAATCGCAATGTCAGTGTAACCCGCAAAATCAAAGTAGATTTGCCATCCAAAAGCAAGAGCACCCGTCCAAATTTCAATGGAATTTAGATTTTGATAATCGGCAAATGTGGAATCAACAACTCGGGCAAGATTGTCCGCAAAAACTATCTTTCGTGTAAAACCAATTAAGATTAAAGCAAATGCAGCATCAATCTGTTCTTTGTAAACGCTCAATCGGAAGTCTAAATCGCGAAAGAAGGTTTCGGCTCGAACAATGGGACCTGCAACGAGTTGGGGAAAAAAAGCCACATACAAGGCAAAATCGAGAAATGATTTTCTAGCTTCGATTTTACGATTATATACATCGATAGTATAACTCATCGATTGAAATGTATAAAAGGAAATTCCAACTGGAAGGATGATGTTTTGTTTTGGAAATTGATAGGCACCTAAGAGGTGTATATCGTTAATCACTCCAAGAAGAAAGTCTGTGTATTTAAAAAATCCAAGTGTTCCAATGTTGACAACAAGAGAAAGGACGAGTAACCAACCTCTCGCAATATCGCCGTCTTTTTTTGCTTCGATCAGTCTTGCTGCAAAGTAGTCGATAACTGTTGAGAAAATTAAAATGAAAACATAGGGATTGATTTTGAAATTACAGTATAATCTATCTGTATAAAATTTTAATCCATCCGTTGCCAGTGCTGAGCAGGAAATTGAGGATGGCTGCCAGGCCATATAAAAGTAATAACTGGTTAGTAAGAAAAAAAGTTTCTGCAGGCGATTTTTAAGAACATTTCCAATGATAATTGTCACAAAGAAGAAAACTAAAAATTCAAAAGAGTTAAATAACATTTGTTTGGTTCCTAGCGGTAAATTGATTCTTCGGCCAACTTTTCAACAGGTCCTTGGATTCCTTCAGTATATCCAAATTTAGGACCAATGGAGCGGGGAAGAGTTGAAAATGTGAAATTTGTACTGAAGTAAAATAGAAATAATGCCAGATAGATTGTATGAAGTATTGCATTAGAAAATTTTGGTAACATGGGTATAGATAGTGATTTTAAGGTATAAGAGTTCAGGATCCAAAGTGCAATGGTTGTTCCCACCCAAAATTCAAAAAAATAACCTTCCCACCATGTATAAAATCCAATCGAAGGCAGGATCCAAAACATCATTACTAATAGTTCTTGTTTGTATTTTACCCACATAGTACGGAAATTCAAAATTCCCAGACACAAACTAAAAATCCAGAATAAAAGATTTAAATTGTAGGGAAGGTGTTTTGGATTTTGGAAGTCAAAAACGTTCACTCGGAACTTCGGAATGACGTTCTGGAATACAAGAAATGCATCTCCTATTCCTCTGTAAAAATACAATACATAGTTTTTCTCTTCCCCAAGACTGGTTCCCCAACGGTTTATGGCAGCATATAAGAACATCCAAAAAGAAAAATGTTTTTCATCAAGTGGTCCGAGTCCTCGTTTTAGGATAATGAATCCAACGAATAAATAGGAGAGAATGGTGGCGATTCCCAGACATGTTAAATAAACAAATATGATTCTTAGTTTTTTGCCTAAACTTCTGTTAGGTGAAATTAGAATTGCCATGGGGACCATGCCAAAATGAATCACATTGGATTGATGGAAGTATATGCTGAAAAGCTGGATGATCCACAATACTAATAAATGTTTTATCTGTAAACCTTGCCTTAAATAGTAGATTGTAAATAGAAATAGGAGTGCCATCAAACAGGAATGTATGAGTGGGGTGTCATTGTGCAAACTATAGAACCAAAATGCCTGACTTACTTGAATGACAAGGGCAAGGATAATTCCAAGTAATAAATCTTTATACAACTTGTAATAGAGCCAAATAAACATACCTAAAAAAAACAAAGAAAAGCTGAGAATTCGTAAGCGCAGGAAAAACATAATGTCCGTTGTTGGATAGATAGAGCGAAGCATTTTCCAATAGAGTAATCCGGACGATTCAAATCCGAGATGGTGCGGATTGAAAAATGCAGACTCCACTCGGTCCTTCTGGATATTAAGAGCATAAACACAAGAATCCCAATCAAAGGCCCGTGATAGGAATCTAAGATGGAATAAAAAAAGAAAGAGTAGTAAAAGTATGATGAATAACTTTTTCAAAAATCAAATTCCACTCTAACGTTTCAAAATTCGATTCACAATGGCTTTGTTTTTTTTGTAAGGAAAAAAATAAGGAGTAGTAAATAATGTGTTACCATTTTTCTCCCAAACCATTCGATTCCATCCAAAAAAATCACTGAAGCCACCATGTTCATACCCGAGTTGTAAGCCTTCGTCTTCCAGGTTGAATTTAATGAGTTTTTTCCCAAATCCAAATTTTTGGATCTGCCAAATTTCATTTTTTACAAAGACAGTTTTTTTGTTCCATTTGTTTAAAAGCCGGCTTACATCGATTAGTAGAGATGTCGCGATATAAAAATATACAAAAGCAGAAAGGTAATGGTAATACCTCAATTCATCTAAAAAAGGAATTTTTAAGACTTTAGTAATTTCAAGTACGCCCACAAACCAATAGAAAAATTTTCCCAAATAAAAAGCATAGGGCAGAGTATAGAAGAAAAATAAGGTTGTGGCTGTCGCAAGTAAAAGAGAAGGAATCGGATTTACTGTTAATTCATCATACAAGGATGTTCCAAAGTAGGCAGTTTCTTTTTTATTTTGAATTTCTTTCCATTTTGAGATCCATTTTTTGATAACTTTCATTGAAAGAGTACCTCTTCTATTTTATTTGCTGTTTCTTCCCATGTCCATTGTTTGGCGGGAAATTTTGGAGACCTAGATTTTTTGGGTCCCGACATCAATTCAAAACTACGGGTCCAAACAGTGGTATCTTTTGGGGGAACATAGATATCACATTTGTCAGATAAAATTTCTTTAAATACGGGAATATCAGAAGCGACACAACGTTTGTTTTCCAACATAGCTTCTAATAGCGGAAGCCCAAACCCTTCATGTAAAGAAGGGAAGAAGAACACCTTACATTGTTTAAATGCTTCGGCTAGTGTGGCATCATCCGGTTTTTCAATCAATTGAATGCCTGATTTTTGGATTTCGGGATCCTTTAGTTTTTGGTATAAAAACTCACCTTCTTCGCCCCATCCACGTCGCCCCATAATGATGAGCGAATGTTTGTCCATTGGGTGTTTTGTTTTGAAAATTAAAAATGCATCTACCAGACGGTTGATATTCTTCCTTGGTTCTAAAGTCCCCACTGTAAGAAAAAAATCTTTAGGAAAATTGGTTTTGACTTTGGTTGTTTTTTGTTTGGATACACCGGGATAAACTACTAAGCATTTTTTTTCGTATCCCGGTCGAAACAAAGAGATTTCTTCCTTTGTGTTTTTAGATAAACAAAAAATTTTGTCGGCATTTTTCATCGTGATCGGTGATAACAGTTTATGTTGCCAATAGTTCCACTTCGCCATCGTTTCTGGTGCAGATATAAAATTGAGATCATGGTAGTTTACATAACTTGGAATTGGAAGTTTGAAAAAAGGTAACATTTGTATGGTACCCCAAAAAACTTCAATCCCATCTCGTTTTAAACGTCTTGGTAAGATGAAATTTAAATATAAGGGCCCTGGAATATTTTTTGGTTCGAGAACTACTTTTGTATTTTGCCCTAATAAATCATTGAAAACTGAGTGAATCGGTTTATTGGTATATAGAAAAAATTGTTTCTCTTTATGTTTAGGTAGAATGACTTTTAGAACTTCTGCTAGGTATCTTGAGTTCCCTGTCATTCCATAAGCAAGTGGCCTGGCATCAATTCCGATTTTTTGTTTCATGTAATGCAAACCTAACTATATAAAAATACAAAAGACTGGTTGTGTAAAATAAAAGCGAAAACATTGAGAGTGCTGCTTCTGCTTGAGATCCAACAAAAGTTCTATGGGCTAATAGCGGTAAACTCAAAATAAAGAGTAAAATGTACATTTCCTTTTTATTGTTTTCTATATTAGCTATTTGATTCAATATAAAATAGATTGGAACCAAACAAATGATAAAACTGTGAATCCAACTAATCCCACTAAAAAGTGCGGAAACTAAAAATAACAAGGAAATGATTTCCCATTTTTTGTTTTCTTTCCTCCACAGGAGTAAAAGAGGAATCCCAAATAAAATCATAAAAAACAATTGGATGATTTTTAAACCAAAAAGCGGAAGATTAAAAAAAGGCATTCCGTAGTTTGGTTGGTTGATCATATCTGCACCAGAAACAAAATACTTTGCTAAGGTGGAACTTAAAGACTGGTTATTTTTCCAAGAACGAAGAAGTGGATTACTAAAAGCATTTCCTAAAATTTCAGTTAGCCATTCGTTTGTCATCTGAATTGTGTAATTCCAATTGTAGAGAAGAGGAAGGGCATTCCAAAGACTGATTCCAATCAGAAACCAGAGGATCCGTCTGTATTGTTTTTCGTAAACAAATACAAAAAGAAATACTAGGGGTGTGATTTTGATGCTTACTGCCAGTGCCAGAAGGATACCACTCATAACCTGTGATCTTGTGTTTAAGGATACTAACACAAGTAATATGAGAAGAAGGCCCACTTGGTTATTTTGAATATGACTTTCTAAAAAACGGAAGTTGAAAACCAGGGTTCCAAGTAAGATTAAAAACGGATATTTCGACTTAGGGTTGGTTAGTTCCTTATTTTGGAAGATAAGGTAAAGGATTACGAGTAAAGAAATCCAACTAAATAGTTCAAAAGTAAGAGCTGCGTGTGATTCCGATAAAATGGTGAAAGGAATCAGTAAAAAGGAAAACAAGGGGGGGTAAATATAGGTAGCCGTTTCGTTCTGTAGGGCTGTGAGTAGGTGGAGATTTTCTGGTTGGAAAAGATCTTCTATCGTTTTGATCTTGGTTTGGAGTTCAAAGGCCACATCAAACCGGTAGAGATTTTCACCTGTCGACCAACGTTCGGCCGCATGATAGTAATCCAAAAAATCCGATTTTTGTTTGGATCTAGAAACAGAAAGGACTAGCAGAACTGCGAGCAGAATGCTCAAAATCCATTTTCCGCGTTTCTCAAGGGTTTCTAAAAATTTCCACATGGTTCTCCTACCATTCCCAATATTTCTGGTTAATTGACAAGGTTTTCCCAAGGCTATACAAAGATGGATTTTTTACAGGATTATGATTTCCAGCTTCCGGACGAACAGATTGCCAAATTTCCATTAGAAAATCGGGATGAGTCTCGGCTTTTGGTGGTGGATAAAATCCAATCCAAATTTTGGGAAGCCCCTTTATTTCGCGATATTACTGCCCTGATACGTCCCGGTGATGTTTTTGTTTATAATGAGACAAAAGTATCCTACCGCCGAGTGTATTTACAGGTGGAATCAGGTCGTATCCATGAGTCGATTTTTTTGGAGCCAGAGGACAACACCAACCAACTCTGGTTATGTATCTTAAAAAATAGAGCCAAGTTGAAGTTAGGTGAAGAACTATATCCTGTTGGTTTCAAAAATTTCCAGTTTTCGTACCAGGGTTCGAAAGAAGAACTCTCCCTTCTTAGATCTGAGAATCCCTTATCTGATTCTGAATTCGAAATTTTTGGAAACATTCCAATCCCTCCCTACCTCAAAAGAAATGTTACCGAGGAAGACAAGGTTAGATACCAAACCATTTTTGCCAGTCGTTCTGGATCAGTGGCAGCCCCAACGGCAGGACTCCATTTTACAGAAAATCTGAAAGAGGAATTACGAAGAATGGGTGCTGAATTTTTGCCCGTTGAATTACAAATTGGTTATGGGACATTTCGTCCTCTAACCGCCGAACAATGGCAGACTAAAACTTTACACAGGGAGAAATACTCAGTTTCCTTAGCCACCGCAACAAAGTTAAACGATGCAAGGAAGGAAGGCAGGCGAATCATTTCTGTGGGAACGACCACTCTCAGGGTCTTAGAATCTGTATTTGATTCTCAATTGAAGAAATATAAGGTAGGAGCAAGTCAAACTGACATCTTTTTGTCGCCCGGTGACAATATCCAATCAGTACAAGGACTGATCACAAACTTTCATTTACCAAAATCCAGTCTCTTACTCCTTGTAAGTGCCTTTGCCAATACTCGACTTGTGATGAGTGCTTATCAATATGCATTGAAGAACGGTTTTCGTTTTTATTCTTACGGTGATTCAATGTTTCTATTTTAAAAATAGATTTACATTCGTTGGAATTTAGGAAATATGTTTCTACAGCTTCTTTATGTATTCTCCGAAATCTTCGGTCTTTGTTTCCTTATTCTCCGGTTTAGGTCTTCTTGGGGTAGTATATATTACTCCCATAAAAGAGACAACTGTTAGAGAATCCGAATCGTCAGCCTTGCGCGAGTTAGGTGGTGATTCCTCTCGTCATACACAGGAAAAAAAAATTCTAAAAAACCGAAGCTACAGTACTTCAGAATATACGAATAAACCAAAATCCCTTTCTCTTGGTTTTTTGTTTGGGTCTAAAAAAGATGGCAATCAGGTTTCTAAATGGAATCCTTCTGCGAATTATGGTAATAAGTTAGATTTTGATGTTTCTCCGCAGTCTGCTCATGTTTGGGATGCAAAATTAAGTGGAGAACCTGCATTATCACAACCAATCCTTTCGGCACCAGTTCATCCATCGGCAGCCCTTATTTTCCGTCAACTAGAGGCTAATAAACGTTCGTTGGTTGATCCAAAACAGCTTTATGAATACCAAGGAAGTTTTACACCTTCGCAGTTTCTTAAAGTGCAGACATCCGTTTATAATGTGAAAACGGAAAATCCAGTTACTGCCTATGGTGCAGAAGGTGGGAAGTTTTCTTTTTTTTTCGGTAGCGACAAAGTCCAATTGAATGTTAGATACAATTATGTAAATGCAAGACCCGGTTCTCTTCCTGGGGGGCAAATGGGGTTTTCACCAGCACAAGACATTGCTTCACTTGGATTCATTTTCTTTTTAGGTTCCTCTAAGAATTATTCTCTTTATGTCGGAAATCAAATATTCAATGTTTTTAATGATCCATTATTGCAAGTGAAAGACCAAAATGGCAGGTCTCCAGAAACTTTCTCTGCGTCCTTTCGAGGTAAAAATCCGGGAAAATTAAAAACCACCTTTTTTTTGAATTTTCAAAACCAGTTCTATAAAGACGGTATGCTGATTGGGGTCCCTGGTGGTTTTATGTATGGGAATGGCTTTAATGGAAAATCGTTTTATGAATATGTTACTTCACTCGGGATGGAACTTGCATTTTAAAAATTTAGTTTTATTGTTTTTTTTGTTAACCACTAGCGCTTGTTATTTGGGAGAGGAAAGAGAATCCAAACCAAAAAAACCTTCGATCCCACCTCTGGAACAACTAGCCATATCCCTTTCTGAAAAAGGATTCTACTTTCAACCGCAAAGACTTGTTGTTTTGACATTTTTAGATAATGAAGGCAAAAAAAGTCCGTATGGCGAAATCCTGGCGGAAAAATTGACCACAGAACTGGTAAAAAAAGATCGATTCCAGATTTTAGACCGCCTGGCCAATCAAAAAGTTTTAAAAGAAGCAGGCCTTGGTTTGGACTCTTCAACAGACACCGCCACCTTGCGGAAAATAGGTGATGTTTTGAAACTAGATGTTATCATTACGGGAATTGTGACTCCATACCAAGACGGCGTTTTTGTCAACACCAGGCTTATCGAAATCAAGTCGGGCCTTATCCTCAAAGCCGACGAAGTTTATGTCCGCATCGACGGTTAGAAAAGAAACCCGTTCTCACTAAAGAGCCAATTTTACTGATTTTAGCACTTGTAGTTTAATTTTCGATTGATTCCCTTTTTTCCTGCGGTCTGATAGGTATAAGAGGTTCAGATGGCATTTGATATAGAAATGATTGCGGCACGTTATTCCAAAATGGAAGCGGCCATCACACAAGCCAGGAAGGTAGTGGGTCGGCCCCTCACACTCACAGAGAAGATTTTATACAACCACCTTTGGGACGGAAATCCAACGAAGAGTTTTGGTCGAGGTGTCGACTATGTAGATTTTGCACCAGACCGAGTGGCCATGCAAGACGCAACAGCGCAAATGGCGCTTCTTCAATTTATGCAAGCGGGTCGTAAAAAGGTAGCGGTTCCCTCCACCGTTCACTGTGACCACTTAATCACCGCAAAAGACGAATCCGGTGTGGATCTCGGTGTTGCTGTTAAAGAAAACAAAGAAGTATATGATTTTTTATCCTCCGTTTCTAATAAATATGGAATCGGTTTTTGGAAACCAGGTGCTGGTATCATCCACCAAGTCGTTTTAGAAAACTATGCCTTCCCAGGTGGAATGATGATCGGAACAGATTCGCACACAGTGAATGCTGGTGGTCTTGGGATGGTCGCAATTGGTGTCGGTGGAGCTGACGCTTGTGATGTGATGGCAGGTCTTGCCTGGGAACTCAAATGGCCAAAGGCCATCGGTGTGAAACTCACAGGAAAACTGAATGGTTGGACTTCCGCAAAAGATGTAATCTTAAAAGTAGCAGGGATTCTTACTGTCAAAGGGGGAACTGGTGCCATCGTAGAATACTTTGGCCCAGGGGCCGAAGCTCTTTCTTGTACAGGAAAAGGAACCATCTGTAACATGGGTGCTGAAATTGGGGCAACCACTTCCACATTCGGTTACGATGAATCTATGGAAAGATACTTAAGATCCACTAACAGAAGTGATGTGGCTGATCTTGCTAACAAATACAAAGCTCATCTTACTGCGGATCCAGAAGTGTATGCAGAACCATCCAAGTATTTTGACCAAGTGATTGAAATTGATCTCAATACTTTAGAGCCATATGTAAACGGTCCTTTCACTCCTGACCTTGCGACTCCTATTTCTAAAATGAAAGAAGAAGCGATAAAGAATGGTTGGCCTCTCAAAGTAGAAGTTGGTCTTATCGGTTCTTGCACCAACTCTTCTTATGAAGATATTTCAAGAGCTGCTTCTCTTGCCAAACAAGTCGCCGCAAAAGGTTTAAAAACCAAAGCAGAGTTTACCATCACACCTGGATCGGAACTCGTTCGTTACACCATCCAAAGAGACGGATTCATTGATTCCTTCCATAAAATTGGAGCCAAAGTGTTTTCGAATGCTTGTGGACCTTGTATTGGAATGTGGTCTCGTGTGGGTGCGGATAAAAAAGAAAAGAACACCATTGTCCACTCCTTCAACAGAAACTTCCAAGCTCGCCAAGACGGAAACCCAAACACCTATGCATTTGTGGCATCTCCTGAAATCACAACGGCACTGGCCATTGCGGGGGACTTAGGATTCAATCCACTCACAGACACTCTCACCAATGAAAAAGGGGAACAAGTCAAATTGGATCCACCTACAGGGGAAGAACTCCCTAGCAAAGGTTTTGCGGTAGAGGATGCGGGTTTTGAGGCTCCAGCAGCAGATGGTTCCGGTGTACAAGTGATTGTGGATCCAGCTTCCACAAGACTCCAACTTCTTGCTCCTTTCAAAGCATGGGAAGGAACTGATCTCAAAGGTCTGAAACTACTCATCAAAGCCAAAGGAAAATGTACTACAGATCATATCTCTATGGCAGGTCCATGGCTAAAATTTCGTGGTCACTTGGACAATATTTCCAACAACTTACTAATCGGTGCGACTAACATCTTCAATAGCAAAACCAATGAGGTGAAAAACCAACTCACTGGAAACTATGAACCGGTTCCGCAAACCCAAAGAGCTTACAAAGCCCAAGGGATTGGATCGATTGTGGTTGGGGATGAAAACTATGGGGAAGGTTCGTCTCGTGAACATGCAGCCATGGAACCAAGGCATTTAGGTGTAAGAGCTGTTCTTGTAAAATCGTTTGCTCGGATTCACGAAACAAACTTAAAAAAACAAGGGATGTTAGCTCTTACTTTTGCAAACAAAGAAGATTACGATAAAATCCAAGAAGACGATGTGATTGATATTGTAGGACTCACAAGTTTTGCAGAAGGAAAACCTCTGACACTTGTATTCAACCATAAGGATGGCAAAAAGGATGAAATCCCAGTAAACCATACTTATAACGCACAACAAATCGAATGGTTCAAAGCAGGTGCTGCTTTGAATTTAATGAAAGCATAGTCTAACGACAAAACTTCGAACTTGCCAGATGTGATGCATCTGGCGAATTTTCTTTTCCCCTGAATGCCAAAACAAAAACCCAAACCTAATGCAATAACCACAGAGGAAACTTTAATTTGGACCGGAGTTTCTTCTAACCAAACCAAAGCCCAAAAAGAATTTAACGATGCCCTTCGTAAACATAAGGAAACCTTAGAACGTAATAAAGAAATCGAACCATTGTTCCAGATGGTGAATGAAACATACTTGCAAGATGTTTTGCCTGAACTAGAAAAACAAAAAAAACTAGAACGAACACGGTTTGAATTGATGTGTTCCATCCTCCTCGAAGAAAAACTTTCTTTTGGCAAAATGCAAAGGGAATTTCTACGAAGGTATTTACTCGATATCTGTACTGATTCAATTTTGGAAGATACTACCTTTTATGGCAAGTATCGTGACCAATTGGAAACAAAGTTCGAACGTTTGGAACGCCTTCGGTACAAAAATCAAATGGAATCTAGAATCAAAAATACATTTGGGATAGAAATTGATTTAGATGATATGAATCGAACTGGGTTTGATTCCGAAGAGGAAAGGGAATCTCACGAAGAAAAGTATAGAGAATTTCGTGAGAAGTATGAAGAATACCGATCGGATTACTTTAGAGGAAGAGGTTCTCAGTCAAACGAACGAAAAAAAACTAAATCGCAATCGGAAAAAGAAAAAAAGATCTTAGAATCGGAACGTCTCTTAAGCACAGACATCAACACTCTCTTCAAAAATTTAGCCAAACTCATCCATCCCGACAAAGAACAGGACCCTGCTTTACGCGAAAAAAAATCCAAACTGATGACGAAACTCTCCGGTGCGAGAGACAATATGAATATTGCAGAAATTTTAGAAATCAAATTGCAGGTGGACGAACTGATCCCCAACCAACAAACAGATGTATCCTTCCATGATACGTCCATCAAACGGTTTGTAGGAATCATCAAATCAAAAATTCGCGAATTGGAGGATTCCATTCGCCAAAGATTTTTTTCTCATCCACTCATGGCAGATTTTTCGGAACGAAAAATCACTAAAGAGACTCTCACTTCCTATTTAAAGCGAGTAAAACTAGACAACCAAAAGGTCACAAAAGCCTTCGAAGAAGAAGTGGAACAATTAACAAAAGAACCGAAATACATCAAAGAAATGATAAAAGAATTACAAAGTTTAGGGACTCAATTTTAATGAAGAGTTTTTTGAACAAAAAAAACTTTGGTCTAGGTAAAAATGGCAAAGAGTTCGACGGGTCGTATTGGTCAGATATTTACGGAAATGGACTGGATGTAGATGGATCTTATAATGCCAAACAACACGCGGAATATTTAAAAGCTCTCTTTCAATTGATGGAAATCCCTGTTTATAAAATGGCAGATTTCGGATTTGGGAAGGCGATCCTTCTCCGAGAGATGGTTAAGACCTTCTCGCCGGTAAAAGTGTATGCTGTGGATGCATCCAAAGAAGCTTATGAAGATCTAAAGAAAAAAGACTGGGTAAAACGTTCTGATAAATTTCATCTCTATCATGAATCCTTAGAAACTCTAAAACTTCCCAAACTAGAAAAAGAACCTGTGGAACTAGGGATTTGTAATTCTGTGATCCAATACCTTCCCGATGGAATGATTCCTGGCGTTTTGGAAAAAATGGCAAAATATTGTAATTATTTGTATTTTACTGTGCCAACAAACGAAGACTATGTGGTGATGAAAGAAGAGATGTCTTTTACTGATCCTTACGCTTTTTCAAGATCCAAAAAAAAATACAGAAAATGGATTTCTCGAGACTTTGAAATTGTAGGATATAATCTTTTACAAAGTAAATGGCTTGGAGAAAAAGGTTTTAAGGAAGATTTTTTTCGCATTTAGCAAAAAGAAAAATACGAAAAAACAGTTTGGTTTCAAATAGAAAATACCTTTCTTATTAATTTCTAAATACTAAATGGATACAGTCGCACACTTTATTTCCTTAGACTATACACTATTTGTTTGTTTTGGATATCCATTATCGGTACTCGAATTTTTTGGAACAAGCTCTGGACTCGTTTGTGTATATTTGGCCTCACGAAATCATATCCTCACTTGGCCCATCGGGATATTCAATTCCATCTGTTTTTTCTTTTTGTTCTTTCAGATCCAATTGTATTCGGATATGTTGTTACAAATTTATTTTTTTGGATCTAGTATCTATGGATGGTGGGTTTGGCGTAAAAAGTCAGGATATTTTTTGAAGATTCATTCAATGGGCTGGAAAAAAAATACAATATTGTTTTCTACCATATTAGTATCTACTTATCTATTGGGGGAATTCACTTTTTATTTACCTAGTTTACTCCCCAATATTTTTAAGATGCCACCAAGTTACCCATACTGGGATGCATTCACTACTACTGCAAGCATCGTGGCAAATTTTCTTTTGGCGAGACGGATACTACAATCTTGGTTTTTGTGGGTGGCAGTAGACGTGGTTTGCATTGGTTTGTATTCTCTAAAAGAGATTCCCTTTGTTACTGCAGAGTACGTTGTATTTTTACTCATTGCCTTTTATGGTTGTTACCATTGGTACAAAGAATATATGGATCAGAATTATTTGTAATTGATTGATTTCAATTTTTTATACAATTCTTTATCATGTATTTGCACGAAATCCATAATAGGTATTTTATTTTCATCTGATACTTTTTCAGTTGTATTTACTTGTTTATGGACTATACCTCCATAATTTTCGGGAACGTATTTTAAGGATTCTGAATGTTGGTAGTCAGTTTTTGTTTTTGTGCTATTATAACTTCGTTCAGTGATCACGAGAACAAACATACCTTCTTCTGGAACAGCACCTCGTTTTAAGATTTCTTTTATAAAATCAAATTTCTGAATTGTAGCCCAGTAATACATCACACTGTGGTCATTACTGTCTTTATGATTCAAATTAGCACCAGCTTGAATTAAATACTTTAAACAATCAATATTTGCGTCGGATTTAAGGCGAAAAATTGGTGTTTTACCATCAGATTCAACACTATTAACATCAGCACCCTTTTTGATTATCATTTTGATGGCGTCTTTGTTTTGGTTTGAGTGATCGAGGGCGGTGTGTAGCAAAAATTTACCTGTTGTATTCAATTTTATATTTGCTAAATTTTTTTTATTTAAAACTGTTTCAACAAAATCTGCTTTGTTTAATTCGACAGCATTTAAGAGGATACCTTCTAAAAAATTTCTATCTTCTATTATAGTTGGATTTTTTTCTAGGATTAATTTGAAAATATCTAAGCAGTCATAATGGACAGAATAGTCAAGTGCGCTTCTTGAACCTTTATCTTTGATTTTAACGTCTATTTTTTTGTCTAATAATATGGAAACTACCTCGATGTTGTTGCTTACAGTAGCATGGATCAGTAAAGTCTGACCAAAATCGTCTGTCATGTTAATATCGCTGACATTATTGATTAAAGCTTTGAATTGCGTTGGTTCTTCCATTGCTCCAACCAATTTCTGAATGTTTGATTGGCAATGGAGAAAAAAGAACATAATGATGGAAAAGATAGATGTTCTTATATAGGATTGATTTTGTTCCATTGGAGATTGCCTCGCCAGTATCAGAGTCAATTCCCAATGGTTGTAAAGATTTTTTTAACATGATATCGCATTCGCATCATGTCTCTTAAAAAACTAATTTTAGAACAACTTTCGTTCTTTTGGTCTTAGGGACCAAGAAATGATCGTAAGCGCAAGTAATAACACTGAGGGAAGGGTTTCGGTCATTGGGTGTCCCATAACTATATGCGAATAGGCTGCTCCAGACATCGCAAAGAAAAATCCTGCATAAGCCCATTCTTTTAGTAACAAAAACTTAGGTATAAGAACGGCAACCACACCAAGTAGTTTCCAAATACCCAGAAGTGTCAAAAAATAAGTAGGGTAACCCAATTGGTTTATCTTTTCTACTTCTTCGGGAAGCTTCATAAGTTGTACAATCGCTGTTGATACCATACCCAAAGATAACCATAGGGTAAAAAACCAATATGCAATTTTTTTCGTTTTTTCTGACATAAAATTCTCCTATTCTTATAATAAATTCTTGTTCACCGAGATTGAAGATTTGAATCCATAAATGAAATTTCTAATGATAGTCTGAATTCTAATCATCGATTCCCTTCCCTTTGATAATATTAGTTTGGTGTTTATCGATTCTTTGTTCTCTTGTTTCCGATTTTTTTGCAGAAGCAAAATAGAGTAGGTAAGCCCTCTGGCGACCTGGGGTTAAAGACTCAAACGCGGTTTTTAATTTTTGGTTAGTATCCAATCTTTTTTGAAATTCTTCTGGAACTTCAAATGCAATAGTTGGTTTTCTTTCTAATTTTTTACCAGATAGTTCTAACTGAATGGCTTCTTTGATATAGGATTTTAAAATGGTTCTTAATTTTGTAATTTCAGAAGTGCTTTGGAATCGAATTTGTCTTGCAGCTTGTACATTTTTTGTTTGTTGGATGAGAATGTTTTTAGGATCTTTTAGTAAGGCTCCTTTAAAAAATAGAATGGCACAGTATTCTTTGAATCCATGGATTAAAAAAACATTTTGTCCATTGTGTGTATAACAAGGTTGTCCCCACTTGATTTCTTCTTCTAACTTACTTCCCAATGCAATTTTGCGAAGTATCTCAAATTCTTTTTTCCAGGATTTTGTATCTTTAAAAAAAGAGTCAGGAGTGTTTGTAATAGTTTTTTTTAAGTTTGTGTCCATACCAATTAATTGATTTTATTTTAAATCAATCCTTGTTTTTGATTACTTTTTCTAACCTATTGTGAGCCCTATTGATTCCTTCGGCAAAAGGCATCTTCAGAATTTGGTTTCTTTGTTCTACAGACTTATAGATGATATGCATAACGAGTTTACTTTTGTTTTCAGATATCTTCTGAAATTCAAAAAATTCAAGTTGGGTGGCAAATCCTGTGTTTTCCATTTCAAAGGTTCTTGTAAACCTTTCATTGGGAACGATGTCATGTAACACTCCGTTGGCTCGAAATAATACAACCCCTTCTGGATTTTTGGTCTCAAAGATCCAACCTCCATGGTTTTTAGCTTCCCATTTTAAGACTTTGTTCCCCATCCATTGTTCGATAAGTTCTGGCTCTGTGTGTGCCTTAAATACTAAGTTTACAGGTAAGTCAAACTCACGTTCGATCGTTAACTCTTGTTTGCCGTCTTCCGCTATGATTTTTGTTTTGAGTTCCATACTATTTTCCTACTGTTCTGTTATTTCTTTATGTTTTTGTTTGGTACTTTTTCATCACAGATTCTAGTTTGTTGAACCGGTCGTCCCAAAGTTTTTGGAAGGGCGCAAGGAAATGGGCGATTTCTAACATTTTGTTTGGATTTAAGTGGTAATAAATCTCCCGACCATTTGGTTCTTTGGCGAGTAACTCGCATTCGGTAAGGATTTGTAAATGTTTGGAAACGGTTGGACGTTTGCTATCAAAGTGGGAAGCAATATTTCCCGCTGTCATAGACTGGGTTGCCACGAGGAGGAGGATGGCTCTTCTTGTGGGATCGGCAATTGCTTGGAATACGTCTCTTCTTAAATCCATTGTGTAGTCATTTGACTAATGAAATATGCGTAGCCATTCGGCAACACAAATTTAGAGGATGGTGAGGTTTTTTTGAAAATCATCAGCGGAATTTTAATTGATTTAGCCCGGCTAGTTAGCTAATTTATGGGTATGGAATATAACATTCATGATGCGAAATCCAATCTTTCGAAGTTGATCGTACAGGCGCTAGAAGGAAAGGAAGTGGTGATCTCTAAAGCAGGAAAACCTGTTGTAAAGTTAGTTCGTATAACTTCTGATAAAAAAATAAAACGGAAGATGGGAATGTATGAGGGAAAAGCAAAAATCGAAGAAGGATTTTTTGAGCCTTTGCCGGATGAGGAAATCTCAGGATTTCACTTTTGAATTATTTACTGGATACGCATACATATTTATGGATTTTATATGAACCAATGAATCTTTCAAAAAAGGTTCTACAGATAGTGGAAAATTCAGAAAATCAAATCTATCTCAGTGTTGCCAGTATATGGGAAATGATCATTAAATATAAACTTGGAAAACTTAATCTGCAGAATTCTCCTGAGAAGATCATTTCAGAATCATTAGTTGTAATGGATTGTAAAACCTTAGAAATAACAATGGGGCATACATTTAGACTTTCGGCACTACCTCAGTTGCACAAAGATCCGTTTGATCGTATTTTAGTTTGCCAAGCTAACTTTGAGAAGATGCCAATTCTCACAAAGGATCCACTCATCGCTCAATATAAAGTGAATGCCATTTGGTAAATGTTTGATTCGTAAATACCTAATGATCATTTCTACTCTGATAGAATAAAATGGGATATTAAATTTCTTTAAGGATTTTAAGAAATTCTGGTCGGTGAAGAGTTTAGAACTTACGAAAATAATTGTTCTAATCCAAATTGCCAATTTGGGAATGTAGAAGAAATAATCTTCCCATTTGTATTTTCCGTACTACAAGTAAGAGAATACTTTCCCGATTTTAAAACAAATACTTCGACAACTTTCTGTTCGGGAAAGACGATCCAGTACTCAGAAACCCCATATTTTTCATAAATGGCAAACTTATCCACTGTGTCACGAGAGATGGATCCTGGAGATATAATTTCAACCAGTAGGTCCGGGACACCGTGGATGTGGCCATTCGGGTCGAAGATTGACAAATTTTGATTTTTGATGTAGATCAGATCTGGTTGGACGACATTGACTCCCTTCTCCAAAACCACGTCTAAGGGAGCGGTGAAAATGGCACCTAACGATTCTTTTTGTAAGCAGAGTTGAAATTGAAAGAATAGTTTTCCTAGTATTTGTTGGTGGAAGCCAAGTGGACTTGGTGTCACGAAAGATACTCCATTCAGGATTTGAGTGAGTTCAAATTCAGACTTCGGAATCGTAACATCCATTCCCTAACCATAACAAAGTTTGGCAGGCTGTCAAGATAGAAGATCTGTTGAATCTGAATCTGTTTGATGAGATGAGGTTTTTGATTTTGTGAATTGGTTTTCTTTGATTTGCCAAAAATGAGTCGGTATCGACTAAAAAATAGGTTTTGTTATGGTGTTTCTTAAGCCATCAATCCCCGCGCCAGGGCTTACGAAGGGCTTGGTCAGAGGAGGCTTTCCCTCCGAGGACGGGAGCGAAGCGGACCCCGTAGTACGCCCGGTCGTTAAACCTTAACAGTTTGGTACTAAAAAAAGTTCGAGGCGCCCACTAAATAGCGGGAAGGCTTCTGGTAAAATTAGGAGGTTTGAAAAAGATTGGCTCAACTATTTTTTTTAATCTTATCGGCAACAAACGCCTTGTAGGCGGGAGATCCAAAACTCACATCCAGTCGAATGATTTCAGGAGCAATGTAGGGATGGTGTTTTTTGATGTATTCTTCTATCGCATCATACTGTTCCGCTCTTGCTTTGAAAAGGATTTTGTTTTCTGTATCAACGGTGATTTTTCCTTCCCACAAATAAACAAGTTCCACTTCAGGGAAAATAGTTCCCGATACAATGATTCCTTGTTCTAACATGTCAGAGATTTGTTCTTCGGCCATGTCGCGGTCGCCGATTGTGGTAAATACTAAAATTTCATCTGAAGCCATGAGGGATCCTTCTTCGTTTTTACAAGGATCGGCTACTCTGAGGAAAAACCTTTATTCTTTTGGAGATTTATTTTGTAAGTAGGATTGGAATCCTTCTTTGACTTGGTCTACCATTCCCGACTCACGCACCGTGCGAACCACTCGTTGCCAGAATTTGATTTTGCCTTCAAATTCATTCCATCCGAGTTGCAGATCCATTCGTTTGATT
This sequence comes from Leptospira sp. WS4.C2, assembly GCF_040833985.1. NCBI lineage: Bacteria > Pseudomonadati > Spirochaetota > Leptospiria > Leptospirales > Leptospiraceae > Leptospira > Leptospira mgodei. Next base: position 218,468 of record NZ_CP162140.1, on the reverse strand, counting down.
TTGAGTAACATCCGAAGTTCCGTAAGAGACATGTCTTTTGGATCTTTCTCTATATACCGTTCGTGGTCTGTTAGGGGATTGAATCTCATAGTATTATTTTTTCTTCAGAACTAAAGACAAAAATAGAATTGCGAAGATTAAAAATCCAAATCCTGTTCCGAAACTGGCAACGATAGGATCACCTGTCGTGAGAAATTTTTGAATACTCAAATACACTCCATAGGAAATGTAAATCAGCCCTAAAAAGATAAGGAAAATAGAAGTGAAAACCCAGACAGAAGATAAAACCAAATTTTTAATATAAACTTGGAGGTTCTTTTGGATGTAGATCACCATCACTTCGCCGTAGGCGACTACTTTGGTGACTAGGTCTTCGAAGGCGGCTTTGATCCCGCCTTTTTTACGATGTTTTGATTCTTTATGTTCCAATTATTTCTTCTTAAAAAACCAACCAAGAGCAAGGCCAAGACCAAGTCCCACGCCAAATCCAATGACTGCCGCTTTTTGTGGATTTTCTTTTACATAAGTTCCCACTGTATCAATCACTTCTTTGGCTTTGATAGAAGCTTCTTCGCTGGCCTTACCTAACTTTTGTTTGATGTCGCTTACTTGTTCCATATACTTCTCCTTGGCTCTTTGTTCAATTTCTTTGGCTTTTTTCTCATACAACTTAATTTCGTCGATGAGGGATTTGTCTTTTTTCACTTCTTCCATAACGGTTCCTTAATCGGGAACAACAATGTTCTCAAAGTTATCAGTGAAACGATATCCGATTCCCCAAATGGTTTCGATCCATTCTGGTTGTGCGGAATTTTTTTCTAGTTTGGAACGAATGCGTTTGATATGACTGTCGATCATCCTTTCAAAACCATCCCACTCCACACCCCAAACCGATTCCAAAATCATTTCGCGAGAAAAGACTTTTCCAGGTGAACCAGCTAATAGTTGTAAGATGTCAAATTCCTTTCTAGAAATATTGATGATGTTTTCGTTGAGAGTGACACGACGACGAATGGAATCAATTTTAAGGGCCCCACGGATAATTTCTCCGGCTTGGCCCACATTGGGTTTGATCCCAATTTTTTTATCCCATCTACGAAAGAAAACATCCACTCGGGTTTTGAGTTCACGCACCGAAAATGGTTTTGTGATGTAATCATCAGCACCTAACTCAAGTCCCATGATGCGATCGATTTCTTCTGTCCTTGCGGAAAGGATAAAAATCGGAGTACTTTCATCAGCCTTTCTAATGCTACGGCAAATTTCCATACCATCAATGTCCGGGAGAGAGAGATCCAGAATCACTAAATCAGGATGATTGGACTTGTAAAATTTCAAACCTTCTTCGCCATTTTCAAAAACGGAGGTTGTGTAGTGAGCAGAATCGAGTGATTTCCGGATTAGGTTGCCGATATCCGGATCGTCCTCAATTACCAAAATATTTTTCATGTTTTTCCCTTGAGTTCTTTCTCAATTTGGTTCTTGTAGTAGAAAAAAAAAGTAAAAAATGGAATCGGGAACACAAAGAGAAGCAAAATCGTGGGCAATGTTCGCCATCACAGGACCTAGGCTTAAGCCCCTGGAAGTGACGGAAAAACTAGGCATCCAACCGGACTATTATCACGGTGCGGATGTAAAAGACATCGAAAATATGACAATTCCGAGTCATTGGCAGCTCAATTCGAAGCTTGGACCGGAATTTCCGTTACTGGATCATATTTGGGATCTGCTGAAAACATTAGCACCTGTTCGCAAAGACCTAAAAGAATTTACGGAAAGTTATGAATCTACCATTTATGCTTCGGTGGAGTTTGCATCTGAGTTCACCAAAGGTGTGGTTCTCGACAAAAGGACTATGCTTTTGTTAGGTGAGATGGGAGTGAATTTGGAAATTATCCCCTGGAATCTCGATGAGACTCCCTAAGGATGGCAGGACTTGGAAAGATAAGGCGAGTGAGGCCAAATCGTTTTAAATATAGATAACTAGAGATAGGGAGGCCCAGTAGGACAAGGACTCGTTTTTTCAATCGCAGGTCACGCGCCATATTTAAGAGTTTGGTAAGCAGAGTGATAGGAAGGTAAGGAAGGCTGGAAAGATCCATTTGGATATGAGATCTTGTTTGGAAAAACAACATATGCATCACAGAATCCAGTTCTTCTTCCACTTCGTTGTGAACGGTTTTTGACAAAATGACAATTTCATACGCATTCTGAACTTCGCGCACATTTAGGTATTTTGTTTTTTTCGCCATTGGAGGTAATGTATGGTCTCACTCTCAAAAGATACACTCATTTTTCGTTCCAAAGTCATCCGAAAGGTTCGTGAGATTTTATGGAGGGATGGTTTTTTGGAAGTCGATTCTCCTACCTTAAAACCCATTGTGGGGATGGAACCTTATTTGGATCCTTTTGAAGTGCGCTCCCCTGACTCACGTGAGAAAGGCTATCTTATCACTTCTCCTGAATACAGTTTGAAACAGATGATGGCAAAGGGAATGACTCGGATCTTTGAATTAGCACATACCTATAGGTCAGGTGAAATGGGAAGTGAATTTCATACCAAAGAGTTTCTTATGTTAGAACTTTATGCAAAAGGAATGAATGATACTTCCTTACGTCATTTTATAGAAACTTTTTTAAGAGAATTGATCCATAGTTTTGGAACCGAAGAGGATCACAAAAAAACATCCCACCCGGATTGGATTCGCCACCTTTCTGTGGCAGATGCCTTTGAACAAAATGTCGGGCATGGTTTCTTGCGAGAGGATTTGTTAAGAACCATTGAGTCAAAAAAACTATCAAATTCGCCATCTTCAGAACTTGTCCATTGGCAATTTGAGGATCTTTTCTTTTTGGTATTTTTAAATCTCGTGGAGCCAAAGTTAGGGGAAGGGATCGTTTTTTTATACGACTATCCCCCAGAATGTGCAGCCCTGGCAAGGGTAGTGGATGGGGTTGCGAAACGATTTGAAATCTATTGGGACGGGTTAGAACTTGCCAATGCTTTTTATGAACTGAGTGACGCCAAAGAACAACGGAATCGTTTTAGGGAAGAACAGGAATTACGTGCGAAGTTAGGTAAGGAAGTATTTGCGATGGATGAAAACTTTCTCCATTGTTTGGAAAATGGTTTTCCCGATTGCGCGGGGATATCGATTGGAATGGACCGGTTATTATTAAAACTTTCCGGTAAACACGGGCTAGGGGATATTAGCCCGTATTGGATGGAAGTTTAGATAAAGTTTAGTTCTCTTCTTGGAATTTTTCGCAAGACTCGGGAACTTTTCCTTCTTCTAAATCAGCGCAAGAGAAGGCCGCCATTTCTTTGGCACATTTTTTCATGTTCTCTAAATCTTCTTTAGTGAGTTTTTTTGTGGGTTGATTATTTGCCGGTTTTTGGCCTTCCACTACATAATTTTTGTAACGGGATTCACAGACATTGCCATTTACAAATTGCGACTCGACCATTTTTCTTTGGTCAGCGGGTAGTTCTTTTAATTTTTCCTTCATACATTCGGAAGATTTAGCGCACATTTTTTTGGAAAGGGCTTGGAATTCTTTTGCATCCTTTAATGTCTGTGAGGTGAGAAGGTAAGGAAGGAAAAAGAGAGAAATGAGAAATATTTTTTTCATAAAGAAAGTTTACTAATTCTTAGCTTTTGGTAAAGAAAAAAATGAATAAAAAAGGATTGAAACCAAATCATAATGATTCTAGGATTCTCGACCATGAAAACATTCACTAGTTTGTTGGTCTTTTGTCTCTCCTTGCCGCTTGTAGCACAAAACTTGACGGGAAGAAATCCTGTCAGTATCTCCTCTGAACCCACAACCATTGAAGAATTCAAATCATTGCAATCGGCAATCGCCACCACACCGGAAGGGGGAGCTGCAATGCTTGTGCTTGCGATTTCTCTTTATGGCAAAAACCAAGATTTGGGAACGAAAGCCGTCATCCTTTCTGTCCTCTCCAAAAACAGACAAAAGTCTACCAAACCTTCCGCAGTGGATGGAATGGATTTGGGTGGAAGTGATAAGTATCTACTTGGCCAACTGGATAAATACAAAATGTTATCCAATGGGTATTGGAAAGGGGCAGAGCCATCCAACGGATACACACCGAATTTGCCTTTAACTGTTGAAACTTATACAAACCCGTATTCGGGAGATGAATCCACTGGCAAACTGAAACTTTTTGTTGCCACTCGTGGTGCTTCGAGTTTCCGACCAGTGTCTGTAGAAAAAGACAGTGATGGTCTTTGGCGGGCCAAAGAAATGAGTTCTCTTTTTGTCGGAATGATGCCAGCCAAATAGATGTTAGACTCTCTTATGTTATGGCACCCGGTGGTTTTGGCTCTCCTTGCCACGGGGTTTACTTGGTTTTGTACTGCCTTTGGTGCCAGTTTTGTTTTTTTCTTTCGCACCGTACCAAGACCTGTCTTCAATGCGATGTTAGGTTTTGCGTCCGGGATTATGATCGCTGCCAGTTTTTGGTCGCTACTTTTACCCTCGATTGAACTGACTGAGCTCGCCGGAAATCCCGCTTGGCTTCATGTAAGTATTGGATTTTTGTCGGGTGGACTTTCTTTATATTTTCTGCACAAACTCCTTCCCCATCTTCATATCGGACTGGAAGAAAATCGATTGGAAGGAGGGAAGTCATCCTTCCAACGAAGTTTACTTTTAATACTTGCGATCACCCTCCATAATATTCCCGAAGGACTGGCGGTAGGTGTCGCCTTTGGAGCGCTTGGTGATGGATTTACCTACGAGGCACTGGTGGCAGCGGGAGTGGTTGCTTTCGGGATTGGAATCCAAAATATTCCAGAGGGAGCGGCAGTTTCCATCCCTTTATTACGAGAGGGTTTTAGTGCACGTAAGAGTTTTTGGTATGGACAACTTTCTGGATTTGTAGAACCGATCGGTGGGCTGATCGGAGCAGCACTTGTTTTTTATGTCGAAAGTTTACTTCCCTTTGCACTTTCTTTTGCTGCGGGGGCTATGATCTTTGTGGTTGTAGAAGAGTTGATTCCTGAATCTCATACTGGCAAAGAAACAGAAATGTCCACCCTCGGTGCGATGTTTGGATTTGTTCTTATGATGGCCCTCGATGTAGGACTTGGGTGAGTTATGGATAGAAGGGATTAGTTTGTTATCTAATTCTGAAAAGTATCCTTGCAAGTTTTCATATATTTCTATAAAATGATCCAAATGTTAAATGGAAATATGACGACCGTTATACTAATTTTCGTTCTTTATATTTCCTGCGCTATTGATATCAAACAGGTTCCTCAACCTAGAAAAACGGAAGATACGCTGTATCCAATCATCAACAAACCAGTGTACATTGGTAAGTTTGAGGTATTTACTGCAGATAGTGTCAATTATACAACAGCATGGAAATATACTTTTAAATCAATTCTAAAGAACAACCGAGTTACAAATGAAGTGCGCGATGTTACCCACATTCAAAAATCTGAAGAGGAAACATATCTGATAGACATTGAAGTTTACCCCAATTTTGAATCAAACTTCACTATGTGGAAAACTTGGCCTGCTTTTTGGCCTTTAACGGGATACTGGCCATTGCAAGTGCGCAATACAAATTATGAGGTAAAACTTTTATGTAAGATTTCAGTCAACGGTGAAATCAAAGCAAATTCTGAAATAACAGAAAATGCCAAAAAAACTATAGAAATTTATGGTTTTTATCGCACTAGTGAAATTGAATCAATGATTGAAGTTGCAAATCTGAAGGTAATGGATCGATGTGCAAAAGAAATAACAAACCATTTGCAATAACATTGCTTTTGTTCTTTGGAGCCTGTATCTCCGTGCCAGAGACTCCAAAGAATGATAAAGAAGAGTGTGTTGCTCAGTATTTTCATGCAAAACGTCGAATGCGAGAAATTCAAATAGAAAATAGAAATTTTACCACAGCCATTTCTGCCATATCCTTTGGAGTTGGCTTTTGGACAGGTCCAATAGGACTGACACCACTCTTGATTTTACCTTACACTCAATATAAAAATAAAGAAGAAGTAGATTCAATTAATATTGAATATGAGTCCAAGTATTGCAATTGATAGAAAATAATTTAAGGAAGATGAAATGAAAATCGTGAGAAAAATAATTGTAATCGGGATTACATTACTTTTATTCCATTGTGCCAACACCTCCTATTACCAAACTTGGGGGAAACATAAAGTCCGTTTGAATGGATACGCAAAGGCAGAAGGTTATACTGTCGTGGATTCCTTTGATATCACTTATACGCGAGTTTATCTTTTTTGGGGTCTCTCTAACATTCGAGACAAAGCCTTGGATGAACTTTTAGCTGATGTTTATCTGAAGTATCCGAATTCCCATATTGGGGATTTGAAAATCGCAGAAGAATACGAATTTTGGGACGGAGTATTCGACATGATCACCGTCGGAACGATAAGGCCGTACACACTCAATCTAAAGGGAAATGTATATACGTTAACTAGTGGGAGTATTTCCAAATGAAAATTTCAAGATCTATCCTATTCATTATTAGTGTTTTGTTTTTAAATGATTGTGCTTCCTACCAATATGAAATTGTAGATACCAAAATACCAATCAGCTTTTCTAATGAACTTGAAAGTCACGAAAAGTTTAGGCATTTTTCCATTGAAAAAAAACTTTCTTGGTATCTGTTCGATACGCAGCCATTGGATACTTTAAATCTCGACGAAATTTTGAGGGCAGAACTCCCTAATGCTAAAAAAATTTTTAATCTGCGGATTTATTCGAAAGAGAATGCAATGGATTCATTCATAAGAACGCTTACGACCGGTGCGCAAGTCCTGTTGGCTTCCAATCGTGCCTTGTATTCCCAGAGGACAATTATGATTGAAGGTTTGGTTGTGGAATAGGGATAGTTATCGTATGAAAAATTTTTTATAGAAAGGTTCCCTAGTTTCTGATTAGAAAAACATTATGGAGCTGTGGGGCGGGGCCATCATAGATCTTTCGAAGAAATTTATGATGGTCATCATGGTGAATCCGAACTACTTGTAAAATATCTATAATGATCCTAACTAAACTTTCTCCTTTTTTTGGTGTCCACTGCGAAACTACCGCCACCGGAACACTTTTAAAACATATCGGAATGGATTTCTCCGAACCTATGTTATTCGGCCTTGGGGAAGGTCTTAGTTTTATATTTTGGAATATGAAAACGATGGATTTCCCTTTTATCGGTGGAAGGATCAAACCAGACCAACTAACGGTAAATATAGCAAAAAATCTAAACTTAAAATTAAAAATTCAAGAAACCGCTTCGAAAACAAAGGCTTGGTCTTCTGTTCGGGATTTAATTGATCAGGGAACTCCTGTTGGATTAAAATTGGACTCTTTTTACTTAGAGTATTTTTCGAAACCATTTCACTTTGCTGGCCACTATGTAGCTCTCTATGGGTATGATGAGTCTAATGCCTATTTGGTTGATACCAAACAACAAGGATCCAAGGTACATACCTCTTTAAAAAGTTTGGAATTGGCACGAAGCGAAAAAGGACCTATGGCTTCCAAAAATCTTTTTTATACAATTGAACCTGGAAAAAAATCACAGGAGCTCGCAAAGCTTGTGCGGTTGGCCGCAAAAAACAATGCACGTGAATATTTGAACCCACCGATTACTAATGTTTCCTATAAAGGAATTATAAAATTAGCATCTCAATTAGAAAAATGGTTTCATTCCTCTTCTGATCCCAAGAGAGATTTTTCAACCACAGCGATGATGATGGAAAAGGCAGGAACAGGCGGTGCCATTTTTCGAAACCTATATCGAGACTTTTTATTAGAAGCTTATGCGATCACAAAAGATCCGATCTTCCAAAATGCCCATAAACAATTCAAAGAGATAACAAGCCATTGGACAGAAATTGTTTCTTTGTTTGAGGAATTAGGGGAGACAGGTCAATTAAGATTGCTCGGGGAAATAAAAGACCTTCTCCATTTAGTTTCTGAATTAGAGTTTAGTTCTATGAACGAATTATTGAAACTAAAAGAGAAATGATCTTTTTTGTTAATTAATTGGTTCCTTTCCAAAATCATGACGATCTTCCAGAAATCTTAGGAAACCAAAAATTCTGGAAGATACTCTTTTTACAAAGATCCCTGTGCTGAGTTCGAAACTTCCTCCCAAGCTTCCCAGGTTTTGAGACGATCTGCATAGGTAGCTCGCACCAAAGGTAAATTCTGACTGCCAAGAAAAAAACGGAGTGGTGGATTTTCTGCATCGATCATTTTAAATAAAGCCTCTAGTGTCGCATTCGGATCTCCTCTTTGTGTCGTCTTCAATCGCTCTAGGACTTGATTTTTGAGATTTGAATAGGGCTCGAGACTTGATGTAAATTTCAATGACTCTGGGCTTCCAAATTCCGTAGCATAGGCGCCAGGTTCTATGAGTGTAACGTTGATACCAAAGGGTTTCACTTCACTTGCCAAACTTTCATGGATCGCTTCGAAAGCCCATTTTGAGGAACAGTAATACCCAATCAAAGGCATCGATACATGCCCCAAGGTGCTTGAAACACCGATGATATGACCGCCACCTTGTTTGCGTAATAACGGTAATGCAGCCTGGATCACAGAAAGTGAGCCAAAAATATTAGTTTCGTAAAGTGCTCGAACTTCGTCTCCGCTTGCTTCTTCAATGGTGCCCACAAGCGAATACCCTGCATTGTTCAAAATAATGTCTAGTCTGCCAAAGTGTGAATGGGCTTGTTCGACAACATGTTTGACTTGATTGGGTTTTGTCACGTCGAGCTCAAGAGTTAGAACTTGATCGCCGTATTTTTCCTTCAGGTCTGCCAAGTTTGCCACACCCATCATCGAAAAATCAAAACTACTTCTTGCTGAATTTATCCACCGCATAGCAGTCGCAGGACAATTGAAAGTAACTGAAAAACGTGCTGCCGAGTTGATCTATTCATTTAGCTCTGGAATCGTACTAAGCTTGCTTGCAATGCCAGAAGAAATACGCGATATCACTCTTTCTTTTGACGCGCGTGAGGTATTAGTGGCTGCTATCACAAATAATACGCCTCCCCAGAAAGTGACCGACATAGGGTCAGTTGCTATTACTATGCAGGCATTACTGCCGAATGTTCCATCACTTTCGGAGGGCGAGCGCCACTTGTTGAAAGAGTTATTAGATAGAATCTCAAACCAAAAGTAATTTAATCCAATGCTTTTAAAGAACGGATTCCTTTTCGATTCTCGTTGTTTTAATTTTCTTCTTATCCCTTATTCCCCATAAGAATTGAATTCTGATTTGAGTTGGATGGGAAAGATGGGAGCGTAAAGCACGGTCTCTTTTACCAATACATTCCCATCCACCAAATGATAGAAAGGCGTCAAATTAACATTGAAACCTCCACCTCGAATCTGTTAGTAATCGTGTCCTTCCAAATATTAAAATTGGGCTGTAACCATCAGGTAGGCAAACTGGGCATTTTTGGAAAATTGATTGGTATAGACTTGTGAGTTGATGGTGCGATCGTTCACACGGTTTTGGATGGCGTCACCGGCAAATAACATACTATATCCACATTCTAAAATTAAATTTTTATAGGGGACATTGTATTTGAAGTCAATCTCACGGAACAAACTTCTCCCAAGCATTGATACAGGCCTATTGTCACCAGCACCTTTTTCTGTTAGGACTTGGCTCACATCATAGCTGTTATTGGAAATTGATTCTGTGCTGGCACCGGTTTTGGCAACTCCTGCGATATCATACCAACTATCTTGAAGTTTGTGTTTTTCGATGGCAAAATAATCTATCCGAACGGAACCATAAGTTCCTAAGTTGTAACTTGCGTTGACTGATTTTGATTTCATATTGACCCAACTAACTTGGTCGGCCATTCCATAAAACAAATGGTTAGTATGAAATAAGTTTTGAAAACTGGCGATCGATCCGTCCGTTCTGTTGGGATCACCACTTCCAATGTCGTAAGCAACACCTAATCTTAATTTATCGATTGTGTATCCGACATCGGCCCCAAAGGCGAATGTTTTATACTTTTCTTTTTCTGAGTAGAGGTTGTGGCTATAAGTCCCATTGGTCAAAGGATCGGTCAAAGTCACAAGGGTTCTACTATCATCCCAGCTAGGTCGGATGGATTTTCCTGTGGTTCCGGTTTGTACGGCATATTCGAAGGAGTAGTCAATGGCTTGGAGTGCCTTTTTGTTGGCTTGGGTTCTGTTTGTAATTCGGATTCCATAGGTATGTAAAATGTCCCATCGTCCGGCTCTGGATGCAGGTGTTCCTGTTTCTCCTGTGGTGAGAACAAGAGACTGGTTTGTCCGTAGGTATTCTTTTTGCAAACCTAAGTAATATAAGTCGATGTGGAAATAGTCAGAGGGTTTGAGTGTATTATAAAATCCCGTGAAGTAAGAATCACCTAACTCTTGTCTTTGGGCATCTGGTTTCAAAGTGCAGGCTTTTGTCCCGTTGTAAGGACAATCCATATAGGGGCTATATTGGTTTTTTACCCCAAAGGAGGTTGTGTTCCCTGCGATATCAGAGTGGCGTTCACTCACGCTGGTAACAAACACATGAGAAGAAAGATATTTTTGTTCCCACTTCAGTCTGAGTCCATCAAAACTTCGGCCTACATTGGTCCAATCTAAAGATCCCACCAAACGTTCGTCACCGTATCGCATAATTTGCCGACCTGCTTGGATATGAAAGGGAAGATCAAAGTTGTTTTTTACTTCGATATAGGCTTCCCGAATGTCTGTGCTTTGTCTCGTTCCATCATTAGCAGTAGAAAGTCCAGTGAGTGATCCTTTCTCTGCTCCCCAGAGCCTGGAATCTTGAAATGTAATTTTGGCAATGACATCTTTGGTAAACTCTTTCTGAATCCAAAATTGAATCTTCTGTCCTGTAAAATCCACATTGTCGTTTGTGTTGCGATTGAAGTCCAAGTTATACTTCATTTCCGGACGAACTCGCACTAGAGCTCCTGCAGTAAAACCTTCCGACCAAGTCGGAGGGGCCACCAGTTTTGGTGGTTCTTGTGTGGGTGGGGGAGTGGTATTTGTATTAAGTGTGGGATTTTCAGGAACCGCCGTTTGGCCTTGCAGTCCAAAACTAATAAGTGAAATTAAAAAGAATAGAATGGGTAATCTTCGCATCTGCATTTTCTAAAAGACCGAATTTGCGGTCTTCTCCTATGAGCTTGTAGAATGCAAGAATCGTACGTTTTGAGTAAAATTACCTAAAATATTTGCGAATTGTCTAAAATACACTACAAACTGTATCTTTTACAGGAGGTTTGATTTGAGGCAAGGTAGTTTGATAGGGAACAATTAGTTCGATAAATGGGGGGATTGTACATTAATTTCATAAAATGATCAAAAATGGTACGGAATGTCCGTTTGTATACTTCAGGATATATCGAAACTAGGCATTTCGAAGTTGCCTCTAAACTCCTATTTTGGTCCTTAGGAAAAAAATCAAAGGAAGAATGAGAAGACAAAGAATGTAGAGATTATCGATGCCCAGGTAACGATAGTTATGATTCCCCATTTGAATAAATTTGAATTTAATTTCTTAAATTCAGAATCGGTATTTTTGAGTTTTTTAAAATCTTCTCTACTTGTATCCAGATCAATTCCATTGTTTTTTACATAAAATTGAATATTGATCTTAACAATTAATACAAAAGAGATAAGCCATGGCAGTAGCATGAGCATAATGATGAGAAGGATGAAAAAGTCGTTCAAAAGCTTGTTTTACTCAATTGATTATAGTTTATTTTGACTTTTGTAAAAAATGATTTATATTGATTTTTGAGTCAAACTAATTACCCCGCGCCAGCGATAGGAGCGGAAATCCTTTCCGTAGGAAAGATTGGAGCGGATAGCGCGGTCGGTATGGAATCAAATGTGGATCCACTAACCAATCCGAGGCGCCCTAAACATGATAAAGATATTTTTTTCTTACCATGAAAACTGTCCCTGGCGAGGCAAAAAAAACACAGTCGCTCGCCAGTAGAATCAGATGCTCCCCTTTTATCCCCAACTCACCACCACTTTCCCAAAATGTTTTCCTGTTTGTAAATACTGCAAGGCTTCTGGAACTTCGTCCCATCCGTACACTTTGTCCACAATGGGTTTGATTTTGTTGTACTCGATGGCTCGGTTCATTCGTTCGAAGTCGGAGCGGCTTCCCACAATCACCCCTTGGACTTTTACCCCTTGCATGAGGATGGGATAAAGAGAAAGACTCGATTCTCCACCAGCAAGAACTCCGATGAGAGCAATGGTTCCGTACGGTTTTACACTCATCATTGATTTTGGCATGGTGCCGGCACCACCGACTTCGATGATAAGATCCGCTCCCGCCATTTTGGTATGTTTGCGAATGTCTCGTTCCCAATTGGTTTTTGTGGTGTAGTTGATGGTTTCGTCGGCCCCGAGGGTTTTGGCACGGGCCAGTTTTTCATCGCTGGAAGAAGTGATGATGACACGCGCTCCCATCATCTTTGCAAATTGTAAGGCAAATAAAGAGACACCACCGGTTCCGAGACAGACAACATCCGAACCAGGTTCAATCCCACCAAAACTCACCACCGCATTGTAAGCAGTAAGGCCAGCGCAACCTAAGGTGGCAGCCTCTGCGTCTGTTAGGTGGCTTGGTGTGGCGACAAGGCCAGTTTCCGAGAACTTTCCATAGTGCGCCAAACATCCGTCATTTGGTCCACCGAGAGTGGAACGAAGGTTGTCCATATTGGGAGCCCCATCCATCCACTTTTGGGCGAAGATAGGAAGGACTCGGTCTCCTTTTTTCCAAAGAGTGACTTCTGATCCGACAGCTTCCACAATACCGGCTCCATCGGAACAAGGAATGAGAGGGAGTTTCTGACGGGGGTTGTACGTCCCGATGACCATTAAATAATCACGATAGTTGAGTGAAGTCGCCGTTAGGCGAACGAGGACTTCTTTGGGGGAAAGTGATTCAGAAAGATCCCTTGTTGTTTGTTTTAAGTTCTCGAGTCCAAAGGAGCCTTGGATTTCCCATACTTTGTTTAACATAATTCCTCTAAGTTTTAAAATCAAAATTCACTCGTCAGATCCTCGGGTCTCCTTATCCTTTGTCGAGTGGGAATCAGAGGATAAGGCAGTCATGAAAAAAGATTTTTGGAACGATAGGGTGGTAGTGATCACCGGTGCTTCGAGTGGAATAGGAAAAGCTTTGTATGAAGAACTCGCTCTTTTTCCTTGCGAGCTTGTGCTCTTAGCAAGACGTGCTCGAGAAATTACATCCCCCAAAAACAAACACGAAGGGGCGATCATTCACCGAGTGGCCTGCGACCTTTCTGACCCCACATCAGTACTCGATGCAGTCGAGTGGATTCAAAAGAAAGTTTCTAAAATCGATGTATTGTTTAATAACGCAGGGATTACAGCCCATGGCCGGTTTGATTCCCTTTCGATGGATGTGTATCGTAAAACCTTTGCGACCAATTTCTTTGGACCGATCCAACTGGTAAGGGGACTCCTTTCTCACTTACTTGCATCAAAAGGAAATATTGTCACCACCTCCACTGTCTCTGCTTTGTATGGAGTGCCGGGCCGTGCGGCTTACTCTGCTTCCAAGTCGGCATTACATGCAGCACTCGAATCACTTCGGATTGAAACAAGGGAGGAAGGCCTTGGGGTTTCACTTGTTTGTGTGCCGTATACAGACACTGCCCTTCGCACTTCGGGACTCGATGCAGCTGGGGGAACACTTTCCGAAGCACCGGCTAAAGGGAAACGAAAGACTGCCAAAGAAGTGGCACATGTTTTAATGTCTGTGGCAATGGACAAGGAAGCAAGGCTTGTGACATTCAATTTGAGTGGTCGGTTTTTGGAATGGATGCGGTTTTTCTCTCCTAAGATTTTAGAAAAAATTCTCTATAAAAAACTTTACGAAGACTTCAAATCACACTGAAAGTCGTCTAAACCAAAGCATAGGGAGAGAAACCATCCTTTGGACAATTTATTATTTTCGTATTTAACGGCCGTTATATTTACATTCTTGTTTATGAGTCTGATGTGGTTCTGGGGAAAGTCCAGGGACAACTACGCAGTCATAGACGTGGGTTGGGGGCTTGTGATTGCAGGCATTGCCAGTATCCTCGTTTATTTCGGTCGAGGGAACGGATTTGCTAAACTGGCGGTGCTTATCCCTGTTTGGATCTGGGCTCTTCGGTTGTCCGGCTTTCTCTTTTGGACGCGCATTCGCACAAACCATCCAGAAGACAAACGGTATGCTGGATTTCGAAAGGACTACGGTGACAAAGTCCACTTAAAGATGTTTACGAATGTCTTTCTATTACAAGGGTTTTTAGCACTCCTTCTTTCCTTCCCGTTTTATTTTGCCGCCCAGTGGAATTTATTTCCCAACTCAGGAGCATTGGGGCCTAACGGGTATTTGATGGCATTACTTGGATGGATTTTGTTTTTGGTGGGAGTCGTGGGGGAAGGAATCTCTGACCGTGACCTCCACAAATTTGTAGCCGATCCGGCAAACAAAGGTAAGGTTTGTAATGTTGGGCTTTGGAAGTATTCCCGCCACCCTAATTATTTTTTTGAATGGATCATTTGGGTAGGGATTGGAATCATTCCGGTTCTTTCTTCGCCAGACGCATTACTATCACTTTTCACACCGCTCTTTATGTTTGTGTTATTACGTTTTGTATCGGGTGTTCCCTTTGCCGAAAAATACTCACTCCTTTCCAAAGGAGATGTGTTTCGAGAATACCAACGCATCACCAATGCATTTTTCCCTTGGTTTTCAAAACAAAAATAAAAAAGGATAAAACATGAATTTTAATGATTCCGCCCCTAAAGAAGAGGGTTCGGCTTTTAGTATCAATTCCCTTTTGGAGAAAGATATTTTCCCAGACTGGCTCATTCGTTTTCGTATCCGCCAACTTTTGCATCTGCGGATCAAACAAGAACGTAAAGAAAATGCCACAGCCCAACTTGAACACAAAATGAACTATGTGAACGATTTAAAAAAATCACCTATCGCTGTACATACGGAAGCGGCAAACGAACAACATTATGAAGTTCCGAGTGATTTTTTTACTTATGTGATGGGACCTAGGATGAAGTATTCCTCTGGATATTGGCCATCACTCGATACGAGTTTTGCTGAATCGGAAGAAGAAATGCTTCGGATCACCGTAGAACGTGCGGAGATTAAAAATGGAATGAAGGTTTTGGATTTGGGATGTGGCTGGGGAAGTATTTCTCTCTATATCGCCGAAAAATTTCCTAAATGTAAAGTCACAGGTGTTTCCAATTCGAGAACTCAAAAAGAATTCATCGACAAACGCGCCAAAGAAAGGGGATTAAAAAACCTGACCATCATCACAAAAGACATGAACGATTTTACTACCAAAGACAAGTTTGATCGGATTGTTTCTGTCGAGATGTTAGAACATATGAAAAACTATGAGAAACTCTTTGAAAAACTATCAAAGTTTCTTGTGACCGATGGAAAGTTTTTTGTCCACATTTTCACTCACAAAGAGTTTGCTTATCCTTTCGAAGTGATTGATGAAACCGATTGGATGGCCAAGTACTTTTTTACCGGTGGGCAGATGCCATCAGATGATTTGTTTTTATACTTCCAAAAAGATTTTTTAATCGAAAATCATTGGATTGTGAATGGAACTCATTATGCGAGAACCAGTGAGGCTTGGTATGATAACATGATACTAAACAAGGATAAACTAATGCCTATCCTTGCGAGTACTTACGGCGAAAAAGAAAAAACCAAATGGTTTGTTTATTGGAAAGTTTTCTTTCTCGCCTGTGCCGAGTTATGGGACTATCGAAACGGTGAAGAGTGGTTTGTTAGCCACTACTTACTTCGAAAACGCTGAGTTTTTTTCCCGGCAGCCTTTACGTAAACTCCACCTTCTTTTTTAGAAGGGGGAGAACTGCTGCGACGAGTGTCTCCACCGCGTTCACTTCGTTCCCCACGTTCGCTTCTTTCGCTATTGGATCTTCCGCCACGGTAACCACCGCGACTTCCGCCGCCTGATCCACTACCTTCGCGTCGTCTTCCACCGGATCCGCCACCAGGAGGAGTTTCACTCCATTCCCCAGCAGTTTTTCCGATTTTTTCCGGGCCACTGATTTTGGTTTGATCGAGCATATTCGAAAGCAGTTTCAAAGATAAAGAACGTTTGTCGTCCAACTTCAAAAGTTTTTCTAAAACTTCTTCTGCATCCACATGGATTTCTGTTTCTACCACTTTGTTTAGGAAGTCTTCTTCTCTTCTTGCCAAAACTTCCTTTTTAGTAGGAAGGGAAGCAATCGTAAGTTGTGTTCCGGAGGTTCCTTTGAGTCTTAGGAGTGCACGAGATTCTCTTGTTGTTACAAGTGTTACCGCTTTCCCAGACTTTCCAGCCCGACCCGTACGACCAATTCTATGTGTATAACTTTCGCTATCAAAAGGAAGGTGGTAGTTGATTACGAGTGACAAATCTTTTACGTCAAGACCACGTGCGGCAACATCGGTTGCTACAAGGATTTTCACGCGCCCATCGTGTAGGCTTTTTAAAACTTGTTCTCTTTGTTTTTGATTTAAATCTCCGTGAAGAGCTTCTACAGGATAACCTTTGAAACTGAGTGTTGATTTAAGATCATCTGCTTCTTTTTTAGTTTTTGTGAAGATGATTGCCTTAAAAGGGTTTTCATAATCCAAAATTCTTACGACTGAAATTTCACGTTCTGCTTCATCAATCACGTAGTACACTTGTTCGATGTTTTTAGACGATTTTTCTGTTGCTGCAATTTTTACAAGTGCAGGGTGCGTTTGGTACTTACTTGCCAACTTCTTAATGGGCTCCGGCATTGTAGCGGAGAAAAGTAAGGTTTGTCTTTTGGTTGGCAGTAGATTAAAGATGGATTCAATATCATCCATAAAGCCCATATCGAGCATTTCATCTGCTTCATCCAATATCACCATTGAAGGTTTGAAATTTTTAAGTTCCTTTCCTTTCAATAGGTCGAGAAGTCTTCCTGGAGTTGCCACAGCAACTTGGGCACCTTTGGCCACTTGAGTGATTTGTTTAGAATAGGAACTGCCGCCATAAATAGTGGTGGTTTTGATTCCTAAATGTTTTCCCAATTTAAACAGTTCATCAGATACTTGCAGTGCAAGTTCACGAGTTGGTGTGAGGACAAGCACTTGCATGCCATCATTCACATTGATTTTGTTCAAACAGGGGAGTCCGTAAGCGGCAGTTTTTCCGGTACCGGTCTGCGCTTGTGCGATTAAATCTTTTCCTTCCAATACGAGCGGAATCGCTTGTTTTTGGATAGGGCTTGGTAGTTCGAAGCCTGCATCAGTGATTCCTTGTAGTATTTCAGGACGTAATCCGAAAGATTGGAAGTCATTTCCAACTTCGGTGTCATTCTTAGTCATGAAAATAGGATACAATAAAAAAACGGCCTAAAAAAGAAAGGTAAAAATACCTGAATGTCTTAGTCTCCTCTTTCGGCAATCTCTCTCAGGTGTTTGTAGAGTTCTTCTTTTAGATACGGTTTGGGCATAAAATACTCAAATCCAGAGGCGAGGATTTGGTCCTTTTCCTCAGGCATACATAGCCCCGTACAGGCGAATAGGGCCGGCCTGTGAGGTTTCCCCGCTAAACCTTTCGCAATTTCTGTCCCATGTTTTCCTGGCATCTCGATATCCAAAAAGGCGATATCGTAGGGAGATTTGTTGAGTTCCCTCTCTGCGTCGATTCCGTTACTTGTTTCTTTTATTTCAAATTGTAAGGGTTTCAAATAACTTCGTAGGACTTTTCTGTTGAGATCATTGTCATCGGCAATGAGAACTCTTTGGGGTCTGGAAAAACTGGGTAGATGGGATTTAGGCGAAATTTCGGTTTTTTGGGGTAAGGATTTGGTTTCCTCTAATTTCCAAAGGATCGGAATTTTTACTTTGAATAGGGAACCTTCACCTAATGTTGATTCTACTTCCACTTCCCCTTTCAACTCTTGTAATGAAAGTTTGACAATCGAAAGGCCGAGTCCAGAACCAGAGATTCCGCAACCTTCAGGAACAAATTGGTTGTACTTTTGGAAGAGTTTGTCTTTCACTTCAGGAGAAATTCCGGGACCTGTGTCACTCACTTCAATTTGTAAAATGCCTTCGTCCTTTGTTTTGGTTTCCAAATGTACAGAAAAAGTAACCTTACCCTTGTTTGTGAATTTTACTGCATTGGCTGTTAGATTCCAAAAAACCTTTTCGATTTTTCTTTTGTCAGAATGTAGGATTATATTTTGATTCACTTGATTGTTTAGTTTGAATTCTATTTGTTTCCGTTTCGTTTCTGCTATAAAAAAGGAATCTAAAATATGTAAACATTGGTAAAGCTCAAACCATTCATTATTGGTGACACTTGCGTTTTCTTCTAAACGAGAAATTTCAATGGTATCATTCACTAAATGTAGGATCACTTCACCGGCATTTCGTATATGATCCACATAACCAAGAACCGTTGGACTTAAATCGGCCTCTCGAATCATTTCAGACATCCCGAGGAGAGAATTTAAAGGATTCCGAATGTCGTGGCTAATGGCTGCGATAAAATCTCTTTTTGCTGCAGTGGCTCTTTGGGCCGCCAATTTTTCAATTTCCAATCGCTCAGTCGCTTTTCGCATTTGTAACAAACGTACCGTTTGTTTTCCAAGTAACCGCAACATTTGAATTTGTTTTTCGTTTAGTTCTCTTGGTTTGTTATCGATGACACAAAGAGTTCCCAGTTTGATTTGGTCATCGAGAGCCAAAGGGATACCGGCATAAAAAATAACATTAGGTGCTTCATCGACTAAGGGATTGTTTTTAAAACGATCATCTTCTTTGGCGTTAGGAACCACAAAAACTTCATCCCCTAAAATGGCATGGGAACAAAAGGCAATGGACCTAGGGGTTTCGCGTGCAGTAAGCCCATGGTGGGATTTGAACCATTGTCTTGTTTCATCGATAAGACTCACAAGAGAGATCGGTGCATTACAAATCATCGAAGCAAGTCTCGTGATTTCATCGAACATCTCTTCTTCGGGAGTGTCGAGGATTTCAAGCCCTTTTAAGGCCGAAAGACGCGCAGTCTCATTTTTCGGTAAAGGGGCAATGATCATACGATATTTATACGAAATCAATTTCGCATAAAGGAAAGCATAATTTTGACTTTTGTCATCAGTCTAAACTCTATGAACCGAGCTGCCAAATTGCCTTTTCTTTCCTTCCTTTTTGTATTATGTTTGTTTCTCACTTCTTTTTGTTTTGAATCCTCTTCGCACTCTCCGAAAAAACCAGAAAATTTGGAGCTACGAAAAAAACTGACTGATCTGCAATACCGAGTCACCCAAGAAGATGAAACAGAACCCCCATTCCAGAATGAATACTGGGACAATCATGAAGAGGGAATCTATGTAGACGTTGTTTCGAAAGAACCTTTGTTCAGTTCAAAAGATAAATTTGAATCGGGGACGGGGTGGCCTAGTTTTACGAAACCGATAGTAAAAACCAATGTGATAGAAATTACAGATAATACCTATGGGATGACTCGAACAGAAGTCCGGTCGAAAGCTGGAAATTCTCATTTAGGCCATGTTTTTGATGATGGCCCAAAGCCAACAAACAAACGTTATTGTATGAATTCTGCCTCGATGGAATTTATCCCCAAATCAAAATTGAAAGAACGAGGATACGCATCCTTTCTTTCTGAATTTTCAGAACCGAATCATCACAAATAACCGAGTCTAGAATTTGGGAGCTTAATTAGAAGATATATAGATGCTGAAAATACAGGGCATAAATTATGCTTTCTAAACCGAAAATTCTTTGGGTATTTTAAGCCCAAAGATTCATCATAAATTCTTCATCATTACGAAGTGAGATGAGTTTGTACTTTGTTTCGTGGATGTCTTCACGAGAAACCTCTCGTTTCCAACGAATGTCTACTTTCAGTTTACGAACACGGGTTTGTAGTTCTAAAAGTTCCCAAACCGAATCTTCCATTTCTTTTCTGTAAAGATTGGTAAAAAGTGGTGCTACTTGGTCGGGGGTATCCATTTTTAAAAGTTCCACGTGGGTTAGGTCATGGATGTTTTGGAGTGCCCAGATATGTAGAGTGAGAGTGGTGATTCGTTCTAGTTGAGAAATTTCATCTTTTGTGTTTCTTGTGACTTGTTGTTTGAAGAAACGAATTCTTTTCTCCAAATATTGAATGAGGTCAGATTTTGGAATTTCTCTTTGTTTCCATTTGTCCCAATCGGTTTTTAGATCTTCAAAAAGTCCTTCGCCAAAAAAAACAGAGGAGGCTTCCATGAGTTGGAGGCTTCCCGGTTCTGAAATTTTTAATCTATGTCGAAGTGAGTCTGCGTCCCCTGCAATCATATTCACTGGGGCAACATCCTCTAATTTTTGTAAGGCGCGAGAGATTGAATCAATGAACTGGGATTTCATTTGGTCTGTGGAATGAGCCACCAAATAAAAATTAAGATCGGACTCTGAATGAAAGTCGCCACGTTCCCTGGATCCGTAAAAAAGAATTTGGTAGGGTTTGGAAGATGGGATGAGTTCTAATTCATCCAAAACTTGTGCATAGAGATTAGGATTTAGTGCTTCAAATTCCATTGTTTATTCAAAGTATAATTTCATTCGGGATAGGTTTTCTAAAATGGCTTTGAAGGCACGATCACGTTCTTCTTGGCCGGGAAAAGGAAGGGATTTCACATTATTGAGATCTTGGTAAATGATTTCAATGGAAGGTTGGTTGGGATTTTTTTTAATAGAGGCAACGTAATCCAAATTGATAACTTCCGATTCACCTAGTTTTAACCACATAAAATTTCTCCTCAAAGCCTAAGGGCTCCATTCTATTTGCCTAATCTTTTTTTCTAAAAAAATCAGGCTTTGGGGACATCGAATGCCTAGTACAGTTCCAGAGATTGTTGGACCATCAGGTGGAGTTCCTTTGCCAGTTCCTTGGGACCGGTGGCCTGGGAAGTGATGGTCTCAAAAACGAGTAAAAATCCATTATGGATCCCTTCCCAACGAGCATAGAGTTGGGAATCCCGATAAGGGAAAACAAGGACACTGCATTTTTTGGTTCCCCAGACAAAATAAGATACATCTGGGTTTTGGACCTCGTCTTTATAGAAGTAGGGAAACTGGGATTGGTTCTCTCTGTCGGTGGAGGATAACCTGAGCCATCGGATGTTTCCCTCCAAATCCAAACGGATTTCATAACTATTTCCCGTTCCAAAAATAGAGCCAGATCTCAGGAGTTCAAAATTTTCTTTTGCCACCCAAACTGCATGGTATGTGAGGCGTAGCTCTTTTGTTAGGTGGTATTTTTTGATTTCCTCATTGGGATTTGTTTGGGTAGTCTCTTGTTTTTTTTCTGATGGGATTTCCTTTACTGACTGACAAGCGGTCATCAGGGTTAGGAAAAGAATAGAAATCAATTTAATGTCCCACTTCATATTCATCTCCTAAATAGTTTTGAAATAGATACCCATCTTCTGTTTTCTTTTGTAAATAGTTAGGTGAGAGAAGAACCTTCCCTCCACCACCCGTGAGGTCTTTTACATAATTGGGGATCGTGATTCCTGAATGAAACCCCCGTAGTTTACGATAGATTTCGATTCCTCTTTCAATGGGAACAACAAAGTCGGAACTTCCGAATACTTCATCACATTGGTGGAGGTAGTAGGGTTTGATTCCTAAGGAGATTAATTTATAATTCAATTCAGACAAAATCTTTTCATCATCATTGATTCCAGAAAGTAAAACCGATTGGTTAAAAACGGATACATGACCCTCTTTGATGAGTCGCATAACATAGATTTTTGTTTCATCTGTAATTTCATTCGGATGGTTAAAATGAGTGACCATATACAAAGGAAAGTATTTTGCAAAAACACTGCAGAGGTCTGCGGTGAGTCGCATGGGCATAGTGACTGGGTGGCGGGAGTGAATCCGCACTTGGTTGAGATGAGGAATGGATTTTAATTCCCCTAAAAGGTAATCAATCGAAGAGTCGGAAAGAGTGAGAGGGTCGCCGCCAGACAAAATAATCTCTCGTAGTTCTGTATGAGTTCGAAAGTATTCGAGAGCTTTTTCCCATTCGTTACGATTGGGAGTTTCTTCTGGGTCCGATACCTTACGTTTTCTTGTACAAAACCGGCAATACACAGCACAGACATGAGAAATGTACCAAATCGCACGATCGGGATATCGATGGGTCACTCCTTTGACGGGCATGTACCGCTCTTCTGCCAGGGGATCTTCTACTTCATTGGGTTTTTTGGTAAGTTCTCCGGCTCTTGGGAGGATTTGTTTGCGGATGGGACAGTTCGGATTTTCTTTGTCGATCCTTTCCAAATAGTAAGGGGTGACGGCAAAACTAAATTCCTCTAATGCGGGTGCAAAACTTTCCCTCTCTTCTGGAGTGAGAGTCAGTTTTTCTTCCAAATCCTTAAGAGTAGTGATTCGGTTTTGTAGTTGCCATTTCCAATCCGACCAGGTCATCGCTTATGACCATACTTCGGTTGACACAGGGCCAAGTCCCTCGGATTTTGTTTACGAGTAACGAAATTATGAACTTAGGCATTACAGAAGTAAAAAAAGGAATGATTCTCAAGATTGACAATGAGCTTTATTCCGTCGTCAAAACAGAGTTTGTGAACCCAGGAAAGGGTTCTGCATTCATCCGTACCAAACTTAAAAATATTGTCCGCGATTCTTCCATTGAAAGAACCTTCAAAGCTGCAGAAAAACTGGAAAGTGTGGATTTAGAACGCCGCAAAATGCAGTACTGTTATGCTGATGGTGATCAAATCATTTTTATGGATGTTAACGATTACGAACAGATCCCTGTCTCTAAAGATTATGTGGAAGACATCCTTCCTTTTATGAAAGAAGAAACTCCGGTGGAAGTTGCGTTTTACAATGACAAACCGATTGGTGTCACACCTCCTAACTTTGCTGTGTTGGAAGTTACCTATGCAGAAGATGGTTTGAAAGGAGACACAACAGGTCTTGCGCTGAAACGTGTGACTGTAGAAACTGGAGGAGAAGTCCAAGTTCCTATTTTTATCAGACAAGGGGACACTGTGAAAATTGACCTTCGCGATTTGAGTTACGTGGAGCGAGTGAACAAATAGAATTGGATTCTCACTCCTTACTTCAGGAACTTACCAAACTCTCCCATACCTATTATGAAAGGCAGTGGATGTATGCCACTGCCGGAAATCTTTCTGCAAGAGAAGGAGATGTTTTTTGGATCACTGCATCTGGAAAACACAAAGGGGAACTTAACGAAAAAGATTTTGTTTGTGTTTCTGTAAAGGACGGGTCTTTGGTTTCTGCGAGTGCAGGGTTAAAACCTTCTGCGGAAACTAGCATCCATCAGGTGGTCTATTCTCAGATTCCAGTTGCTGGTGCTGCCCTCCATGTCCATACTCTAGATTCTAACTTACTGGAGTTTGGTGTTGGAAAAGAGGAGGGATTCAAAGATTTTCCTCTCCCACCAATCGAAATCATCAAGGCCTTTGGAATTTGGGATGAAAAACCAAATCTTACGTTTCCTGTTTTTTACAATCATACCCATGTCCCAACCATTGCATCGGAAATCAAACGTTACATAGAAACCAAAGGCAGTCCCCAAGTACCTTTTTTACTGATTGAAGGACATGGCCCTACAGTTTGGGGAAAGTCAGTGGCTGAGGCCAATAAACATTTGGAAGCAGTCCACTTTCTTTTACAAGTGATGGCCAGACGAATATGAAGGACGGGACCCATGTGTATATTTTTGGAATTGGTTCCGGAATTGGACAAGGGCTCCACAGACGTTTTTTAGAGGATAACTCTGTATCCCTATTTGGATTTTCGAGAAAGGGGGAATATACTCTTGATTCCTTTCCTGGCAAAAACATGGGAACCTTTGTTTTCGATGCCAAAAACGGAAATGATCTACAAACGTTTCAAACATTGATCGCCTCTCAATATGGATTCCAACCTAATTCATTATCTCCCGCTTCTTCTCTAAAGAACGTCGACCTTCTCGTTTACTTTGCTTTTGGGGATGGAGTGTTTGGACCGGTTGCTGAACTGAATGAGGCCGATTTAAAATCCCATTTTGATCTCAATGTGCATTCTCTGATTTTACTTTCGAAGGCATTTGCACCGTTATTATCTTCCTTTCGCAGTTCGACTTTTGTGTTTTTGGGATCCACAGCGGGAAAACAAGGATTCCCTGAATCTGTGGCTTATTGTGCCTCCAAACATGCTGTTCTCGGAATCGCAAGGGCACTCCGGGAAGAGTGGAAACCCTTGGGAACCAAGGTGGTGCATGTGAGTCTTGGAGCCGTAGCCACAGAAATTTGGGACACAAGACCTCAGTTTGACAAGAATGATATGGTTTCGATTACGGACATTTCCGAGTATTTGTGGAGTATTTCCCACTTGCCTAAATCCATCTTTGTAGATGACTTATCCATTACCCCAAAAAAAGGAATCTTATAGTTTCCATGGAATTCAAGGAATCGATTGTACTCGTGACCGGTGGCAGTGGCGGAATTGGAAGGGAAATTGTTCGTACCCTTGTCCTTGCGGGTTTTTCTGTCTGGAACCTGGACAAAGTCAGGCCCAGTACTCCCATCCTCCAAGAGACTTATAGAGAAGTGGATTTGGCGGAGACCCCCTTTGTGGTAGAGAGAAGTCTTTCCAAAATCATCCAAGAATGTTCTGAGGCCGGGGATTTTTATGGGTTTGTCCACAATGCTGGGTTTGGTGGGCCTTACCACCCGATCACAGAAGTTTCTGTGGAAGAATGGGAATCCATTTTCCGCATCAATTTAAATACTTTGTTCCTTCTCTCCAAATTACTCCTTCCTATTTTCAAAACCCAAAGTTTTGGACGGATTGTGGCCATTGCTTCTTCGTTATCCATTGTAGGTTCTGCAAACTCTGTGGCTTATTCATCCTCCAAACATGGGTTAGTTGGGTTTATTCGTTCCATTGCTGATGAATGGGGGAAATTCGGAATCACAGCCAATGCAGTGAGCCCAGGTTATGTGGATACCAATATGGGAATCCAAGAAGATCAGGTTTCCGACCATAAAACTAAAATCATAGATAGGACGCCTGTTAGGCGCATTGCAGAGCCGTCTGAAATTGCTCGTGTGGTCAATTTCCTACTTCAAAAAGAATCCGGATATATTTCTGGATCGAATTGGACTGTTGATGGCGGACTCACTGCCATTTAAAATATGAGAATATCACCTCCGCACGATCACTTCTTACAACTCACTACTAAAGAAACTTTGGGTAGGTCATCTGGGATCATTCTACAAAAAGAAGCTTTATCCATTATGAAAACGGTGGAGATCCAAAGTTCTCGTGAGAACATTGAAGCCGGACATTTGTTTCGTCCCACAGATTCCAATTTCGAAAAACTAAAATTGGATCGTGAAACTGCTTTGGATGCATTGTGGCAGCTTATTGACTATGGACTGACTACCCAACTTTTTGAAATTAAATTTGATGCCGATGTGGGTGAGTTACGTTTGGTCACTTTTCTTGTCGGCCTTCCCAGTGGAATGCCTTTAGAAGAGCCTTATAAGTTACTCATCGCAAGATCTACAGAACACTTATTTCAATACATCCAAGCAAAACGTATTTTAACAGAAGATACTTGGCGTAATGTTCTTAACAAACTCGCAGACATTGATTATAAAGCTGAGAATGGAACAGGTGATGAGTTAGATCGGTTGTTGGAACCAAAACAGTTCCCCTTACAACCGTCAGCGGATATGTTAAAAAGGTCTCGTGGACTGATCATTGATGAACTAGAAGCCGATCCGAGGATTGTTGTCCTCCCTCATGTAGGATTTTATTCTGTACCTGAGGCAGAGGCGGCAGGTTTTTTACATATCGCTAACGAGTATTTGATGACCAAGGTAGAACCTTTGGCAAAAGCTTTTGATACGGAAATTCGATTGGCTTTTGATCGGATCCATTCAACGACACCCGTGAGTGGGAATACCGAACCCAGCGAAATTGATCTAATTCGTTCCAAAATTGATATGTTGTATGGATTTAAGGAAATTCTAAAAGAAAACGGCTTTTATCCTTTAATTCATAATTTACGAAAAGTGGCTGAGATGGCCGCCAAATTTGCAGAACTTGAAAAGAAAAAAGAAGTGGATCGACTTCTTAAAGTTTATATGAAGATGTTGGATAGCCAATTTGACTTTGATTCCAGACTCCTTCGAATTAATTTGGAAAAAGACAACGAACATGATACCATCATCATTGATCTTTTGAGAAAAAATCCAAAAGTTCTTTCTGCAGAATGGCATGACCAAGACGCAAAGATTGCGATCTTTGTGAATAACAACCAAAACAATATCAAAGACATTAATCATTTAATCTTTCAAAATTATAGGTTCACGACAGAACATATTTTGTATTTGAAAGCCATCATTGAGCTCAATGAAAAGGAATTAAAACCTCTGTTCAAAGATGATGAGTTTGTAAAAACCTATGGTAAAAATCTCCAATCCGTATATTTTAAATATATTCCTTGGTTTTATAAACTTTTTTACTTTTTAGGTGTCACACCCATCGTGAACTCCGGTTATGCGAAAGCAAAATCAATTCTTACATACTCGCAGATGGATCGGCAGTTTTTATATCAAAAACGTAGAGAAAATTTCTTTAAAAAGAAACTAAGAGAAAGAGAAGAAAGGCTCGAAAAAGAAAAAAAACAACAACTGAAAAGAGCACTTGTTTCGGCCCTAAGTGATGCATATTTTCAAAAGAATTGTTTGCCATCTGTTGATTGGCTTGGTTCCAATTTTCCTGCATTCTCTGCAGAGACCTTAGAAAAAATGATTCCCGATTTTGCTTTTGTATCCACTACAGGAAAAACAGTAAAACCAAATTCTGTCATCCTATTTCCCAACTCTCCGGAGTTTGATTCGCTTAACAAACGTTTGAAGGAGTTATTCAATCAGTGGACTAGGGGAGAGGTGGATCCTCCAGAAGAGGATCCTGAGTTACTGGTTCAAATTCGTAGTTTGATTTAAAATCAATACCAACGTTTGATTCGAAAATATAATAACATAATAATCCCTAAAAATCCCATCGCTCCGAGAGCCGTGATAAAACCATACTCCCATTCGAGAGTGGGCATATGGCGGAAGTTCATCCCATAAATTCCTGCCACAAGAGACATAGGTAACATGATGGCTGTCATGATGGTGAGGATCTTCATGATCTCATTGGTTTTACGAGTCGAAATAGCGATATGGGCTTCGAGAGCAGAGGATATAGATTCGATATTACTATCCACTTGTTCTAAGATACGAAGCGAATGGTCTCTTACATCTCGAAAGAAGGCATCTGCTTCATCGCTGAAAAAACTATTTTTGATTTTTTCTAAATCTTCCAAAACTTCTTTGTTTTGAAGCATTCCTTTTTTGATCGAAAGAAGACTTGATCGCAAACTATAAACGTTACTGATATCGAGAGACTTTGCATTTCCAAAAATTTGTTCTTCAAAATGTTCGATCCGTTCTTCAATTTTCTGAGTAATGGCCAGTGTATGGTCTGTTTCGATATCCAAAATTTTGTGAACAATGAATTCATATCCACGGGCCAAAATTTTATTATTCACCTTCCACTGGTCTATGATATCACCAATACTATCTCGGTAGTCCAGCGTTAGAGAAATGATTTGGTTTGGTGTTAGGATGAAGTTAAAGTTTTTTTGAGTGAGTTGGTTTCTCTCAAAATGGAAACCACGGAAAACAAAAAAAATATAATTGGGGAAAATCTCTAATTTGATCCGGCTATTGGGGTTTAGAATGTCCTCAATGGTTAGTTGGTGGATATCATGTTTTTGAAAGAGAAACATCAGTTTTTCTTCGTTTTCGGCTGTGATATGAATCCAATGTTTGGGATGTCTGTGGGAAAGGGGGAGAGGTCTGTCGAGAAGGACTTCATCTTTACTGGATGGAGTTAAAATATAATTAAAGAGAGCTGGCATTTACACAATATTCCTTAGGAAAAATTCTCGTAGTTCTTTTCTGTCATCGGAGGTGTCTTCTGCTATCACAAATTTTCTTGTTTTGTAATACCCAGAAGCGGTTATCATCGATTCTTTGATTTTTCCTGCTCGGGAAAGGATGAGGTGGAATTTTTCGCCAGGTCCTAAATTTTTCTCCAATTTCTGTAAGGCATTTGTCGTGGCACGTTTCCCATTGATGGCAAGGATTTCATCATCTAACATCAAATCAAAGGAGTCCATGTCGGACTTGTGAAGGAGTTTTTGGATGTAAAGGTTCCCATTTTTTTCCTTTGTTTTGAATCCGGTGTCACCAACCATATCGGTTTGGATTCTTTGGATTCCGATAATGTCTAAATAATAGTCCACAGGGATTGGTTTCGGATACTCTAGGTATTGATTGAACTCTGTTTTAAGATCTACTCCTGTCACATCCTTTATTGTATCAAAGAACTCTTGTTTGGTGAATCCTCTGTTTTTGGTTTTAACAAATACCTCGTTTAAACTTTGGAACACATGGCGAATTGTTTTTTTCTCTTTTGATTCTTTGAGTAAAAATAAATTCATACATAAGGCGATAACCCCACCTTTGGTATAATAAGAGACAGTGATATTGTGGCTGTTCCCGTTTCGTTTGTAATACTTTGTCCAAGCTGTAAACGAGGATTCTTCTAAACTCATCCAAAAATCAGCTTCATTGTCTTCCAAAGAAAAAATATCCGATTGGAGTTTGGATAAGTATTCTTCTTTGGAGAGAAAGCCGGAATGGTAGAGAAAGTAAGCATCATAAAAGCTTGTGAATCCTTCGGCAATCCATAATTCACGCGTTAGGTTAGGTTTTTGATAGTCAAACGGACCAAGAGCAATGGGCCGTATACGTTTGATATTCCAAAGATGAAAGTATTCATGAGATAAAAGTTCGAGTAACTTTTTATATTCTTCGTCATCAAAAATCAGTTCTGGATTGAAGTAATTGATGCTGGAAGCCCTGTGTTCTAATCCACCATAGGAAGGCAAACTCAAATTGAGAACAAATAGGTAATACGGATTGGGTGAGTCCATCATCCATTCAATTTGTGTTTCAGTAATTCGTTTTAGATCTAACGCTAACTTTGTTTTAAAATCAAACGTTACATCCCCTTCCACAATTAACTCATGTTTGGTGTTTCCTGCTGTAAAAAATACAGAATTTTGTTTGCTTAAATGAAATGGGGAATCAAATAGTTCATCAAAATTCTCTGCAAAAAATATATGAATGTCTTCTTCGCTACGAGTTAAACTCGAATATACATAGGGGAAATGATTAGAAACTTGAAATTGAACTCTGGCGGATTGTTCTAGTTTTCCTTCCGGGTATAAAAACAAAGCAGGGGGATTGATAAATCCAAACTCTGTTTCTAAATAATTTGTTCTTACGGTAAAGTCTTCAAAAGCATAAATAATATAGGAAATTTCGAATTCTGAGGGTAAATTTTTTAATTTCCAGTGGTGTAGATCTACCATTTCCCAAGGAACTGTTTCTCCTGTTTTTTGGTTTTTTACTTCGAACTTATGTAGGTGGGTTCCGTAGTCCCGGATCATGTAAGAACCAGGGGTCCAACTGGGCAAACAAAAAGTCATCTCCGATTGGTCTGTTTGGACACGGAGCCTAACGTGGAAGTAGTGTTTGAAGAGGTCAAAAATGGAGACTTCAAAATTCAGCTGGAGAGAGTTAGACTGATCTGCCCTGTCTAAGATTTTTTCCTCTTGTTCTTTTGCCATGGTTACACTATCTTCTTTTATTTTTAGTTTTGATCAAATGTTTTCTTGACGTTTTTTCTTTCTAGTACTAGAAAAGGCATAGCTAAGGTATGAGCAAAGGAGGTGGTCTAATTGGATAGTAGTTGTTACAACAAAAGATTTTTGACTCGCGAGGTGGCTGGGCAATAACGCCTCTAGCTTTGTTGCAAAACCGACCAGACACAGTCTTTCCAAGTTCCAAACGGGTGGTCTCCTTTGGGCTTATGCAGTCGCTTGGAAAGATTCCTTTGATTTCTTCTGCATTTCACAAAAGAGTGGGTCTGACTACCAATGATAAAATCATCATGATGCCTGCGATGATGATAGGTGAATCAAATGCTAACTTCCGTTTAATGCTCATTCTCTTGGATTTGTTTTCTCAACTCATCTCTAAAAAGGCCTCTAGTTTTTCTGGATATGCACTTACGCCTAACAAATTTCCGTCACTATCTAAAAAGTATGCGGTGTAATCGGTTTGGTTCTGGATTTTTACTTGGTTTAGAAATTGAGTCCACTCAGATCTATCTTTTCCCGAAAAAGAAAAAACTAGAGCACGGGGAGACTGTTTCTCTCCTTCTTCTAACATAAGAATGACTGAACCAAATCCAATCCAAACGGAACGGACCTCTCCCGATTCGTAATAGAACTCCTGAATTTTTTTCGATCCTGGAATTTTGAGGTAAAATTTGGCTAAATGGGAAGGGTGGGGCGTACCTATGGCAATGTGGTGGATCATTTTTTTGTTTTCAAATCCCTTTCTAAAAAAGAAGCTATCATGAAATCTATGTATCGGAGTTTTTCATGAAAAAATCCCTCATTTTGGCGCTCGCTCTCGGGCTTTTCTTGGCGAATTGTAAATCCAAAGTCTATACCCAAGAAGAGTGTGAGTCTGCTCTCGCTAGCACGTTCACTCAAATCGAAGAAGAAGCTAAAAAGAATCCAGCGGCAGCACCAGTTCTCGCAGGATTACAACAAGGTAAACAAAAAATGATCGATCAGTGTATGGAAGGAAAATTTGATCCAAACTGTTTGAAAAATGCTCCAGGTTTTGCTGGCATTATGGGTTGCGTAAAAAAATAATTTTATAAATCCTACCGGGGGCTATCGTTCCCGGTTTTTCCTTCTCCCTCTAAACTTTCAAATCCCCCAGGCTCTGCATAACAACCGTGTGATCGGTAAGGTCCATCTTCAAAAAACCGAATTTCCTGCGCATATCGTTTTCCTTCTCGCAAACATTGTTTGCAAATAAAGGGCCGAATTGCCCAGTCCTCACATTCTTCTGGACGAAAACTTGGAAACACTCGTAACAATGGTTTCGAAATTTCATCCGCTGGTGCTGCCCAAAGCACAAAACCAGAAATAATAGCGATTCCGAGAGCCAACTTTGATTTCATTCAATAAAACTATCGGGATTTCTCATGTTTTTCAGGATGGACTGGTGAGAGAAAAATTCAGTACAGAATGGAAAGGGGTCGTACTTGTTCTGATGGGAGCACTTTTATTCAGTGCAAAAGCTGTTGTAGTCAAATTGACCTACCGCTATGAAATTTCTGCCATTGGATCCCTTTTCTTTCGGATGTTGTTTGCGTTTCCTTTTTTGGCTTGGATTGCATGGAGGGCAGAAAAGGAAGAAGGGAAAACCGTACTTACCAAAAAAGATGTAATCCATGTCCTCCTTATGGGGATAGTAGGTTATTATTTAGCAAGTTTATTCGACTTTTTAGGACTTAAGTACATTAGTGCTGGGCTCGAACGAATCATTCTTTTTATCTATCCCACTCTTGTTGTCATTTTATCGTTTTTATTTTTAAAAAAGAAAATCCATTTACGAGAAGTGTTTTCACTCATTCTGACTTATACCGGAGTCTTTTTGGCCTATGGACAAGATGTACAATTAGGTTCTGCGAAAGATGTAAGTTTAGGCGCCTTTTTTATTTTGCTTTCGGCTCTCACCTATGCCATTTATTTGATGGGAAGTGGATCCATCATCCCAAAGTTAGGTGCCAAAAAATATACTGCTTGGGCTTTGATTATTTCTTCTTTTGCAGTATTTATCCATTTTGCAATTTTTGGAACATATAAAGAACTCATCCAACCATTCTCTTTTTATGCATTGGCCTTTGTAATGGGGACAGTGAATACGGTAGTGCCTGCGATTTTTGTTTCGGAAGGGATCAAACGTGTTGGCAGCAAAACAGCCGCTATAGTAGGTTCTGTTGGACCTATGTCGACTCTTTTTTTGGCATATTGGTTGCTAGATGAACCGATCACAATACTACATAGCATTGGTACATTATTCGTACTGACTGGAGTTTTTTGGATCAGTACGGCAAAAAAACCAAAAGAAGTGTCTGTTTAAGAGAGAATTTTTCTTTCCAATTGTTTAATTAGGTAGAGAATACGGATCTATATGAAATTACGAAACCTGCTGCTTCTAATGGTATTTGTCACAACTGTGTCGCAAAGTGAACTGTATGCACAGTTCACTTGTGAAGGATCAGCTTGTAGTTTTTTACCATCTACACTAACGGAAGCAGGGAATGGTTCCCTTAAAAAATTTGAAACGGGATACCTAAACGAAGTACTCAAAACAAATTTAGAAGCTGGCTTTTTAGCCAACGTAGGTGCTAGTAATATTGGAACAGGAACAGTACGCCGCATTCAATTCGGAGTCAGTGCCTCTGCTGCTGGATACAAAAAAGACGATATCCAAATCCAGGATGATTATATCAAATACCCAAAACTCCCAAACGTAGGTGGTGCTGTCATACCTTCCTTTCATTTGGATATCAATCCAGGTTGGTTACTCGGAACTTCTGAGGGTGGGTACATTCGAAGGATGGGAATTTTTCTACATGGTATGAATGTTGCCGTTACGGAAGATCAAATCCAATCAGCTTCTAACAATAAAAATTACGAAGGTCGTGTCGCCGTACGGTCGTATGGTGGAATGGTTCGTTACCAATTGATTGAGAAAGAAGGTTTTTTAATGAACCTAATCACTTGGAACGGGATCAATGTGGGTGTGGGCCATCATGTGATGGAACAAAACATGAGTCTTAGTTATTTAGAAGGAAAGGCTGCTCAAATTGAATTCCAAGGTGTGAAGGGAAAATGGGGGGGAGATACCAACTTTGCTTTTAACACCAAAGTCCAAACGACTAATATAGATTTACGTACGGGTCTTGGTGTGTTTTGGATTGCCAACGTCATTGTGGGAGGGGGTTATAGCTGGAACTCTGGAAATAACACAGCCTCTCTTTCTAGACGAGGACCCTTTGTCGTTACCTTAAACGATTCGCTTCCTTTGGAACTTCCCCGCGAATACCAAGCCGCTTTGGATAAGGAACTTCTTGCCCAAAACCCGAACGCTACTCTTGGGTTTCGAGCTAGCGGTGAGTCCCATTCCAAACGTGGGATTGGGTATGGAATTGTTGGATTGGAACTGGATTTGTTTCTAGTTAAGGTGATTGCGGAAGGGTTGTATGGTGGCAAAGATCTCTACTCCGCAAACTTGGGTGTGAAACTCTCTTTTTAGGAAAACTTCGGGGAAATCCATAAAACCTTGCCGTACGAATTGCGAAATTTACCTTACGTCTTAGGTCTAAGTTTCAATGAAATTATACAAACGCTACGCAAGGGCATTCACTCTCGCCTCCCAAGTTTTTTCCTTGGGAATTGTCGTTCCTATCGGAATCGCTTTAATTCTTTTTTATGTCGATTTAAGTCCTACGCAGATCAAAACTTTCATTGGGGCAACCATTGCAGCCGCTCTTGTGAGTTTGCTCCTTCCTTCGTTTATTTTTCCTAAAAAATTAAAAGCGATCAAACAGGGACTTGTAGAGCTCGAGTCTCAGACAGAGAAAGATCCAAAAACCTATGTTGCTGTTTGGAACCTCATTGCCAAGATGCCTGTGGTTGGTGCAGTTGTGGGAAGTGCCCAGTGGGCATTGGCTCTTCCCATTGTCCTTGGTCCTCTTTTATACCTACCTGAAACCAGTAAATCTGATTCATTCTATATCGTTTGTGTTTTGATCCTTACGGCACTTCTCAATATTGTTTTTTCTTTTATCCTATTGGAAAAAGCGTCTCATTTGGTTTTGGAAGATGAGATCTTCCAAGCAGAACTAAAAGAAAGGATTTCTCCGTATTATAGAAACTTAAGAAATACAGTTCCTGTTATTTTTTCACTTATGGTTATGGTTCTTTCCATTTTCCTTTTGATTTATGCATTTAATGTCAATGCAAAGTCTCTAGAAAAAGCCTTTTCGAACCAATTGTACAACTTCAACCAAAGTAATGAAGCGGGGATCAATGTTTACTTTGAGTCCGTCGAAATCAATTTGAAAGAAGTCGCATCCTTACCTGTAGTTAGGTCTGCTCTTGAAACCAAAAATCACAAACTAGCAGAACCTGTACTTGCGAAAGTACTCGGTGACTCCCAACTTCTTTTAGAAAATGCATTCCTTGCCTCCTTTGCAGAGGGAGTTCCCATTGTTGCTTCAGGACTTCCCAATGGAGCCAGCATTGGTTATTCCTTAGCTTCCAATCCGGATGTATTGGAAAACATCAAAGCAGCCAAAGAGGGCAAAATCCATGTCGGTACTGCTGTAAAGTCGCCATTTAACGGTAATATTGTGATTATGGTGACAAGTCCTGTCAAGAGTGCTAATGGAACTATCATCGGTATGGCGGGAATGCCATTTCTTGTGGGAAAAGCAATGGAGTCCTTCCTTAAAAATGTAAAAATCGGGACGACTGGATATTCTTTCTTACTCGATAGAAAATCAACTATGGTTTATCACCCCAATCCAAAATATTTAATGCACAGTTTTAAAGATTCCGAATTCGAAGTTTTGGCAAAAAATGCTGGGGAAACAGAGTCTTTTCGTAACCCTTGGGAAGGATCTACCTTCTTACTAAGAAGAAAGGTAAGTGAAAAGTATGGTCTTCAATTTTTCTCTACCATCGATTTAAAAGAAATCGAGGTGGAAAGTTTATCTTCACTCCGGGGCCTAACAGTGATTAGTATCGTTGGGGCAGCACTCATCGCACTTGCTATTTATTTATTGTTTACTGCTAGATTTAAACCAATGAAAACCATTGGAAAAATTTTACAAGACATTGAAGTTGGGGATCTTCGCCACAATGCAAAAATGGAATCCTCTGATGAGTTTGCAAGACTTGCTCGTGGTTTAAATGCTACTTTAAAACAAATTTCCGAAGTGGTTGGTTCCAATCAGGTATTTTCGGAAGATTTGGCATCATCCGCAGAACAAATGTCAGCTTCATTAAATATGCTTTCTTCCAATGCCCAAACACAAGCTGCTTCTGCAGAAGAAATTTCTGCTTCAATTGAAGAGATTTCAGCAGCAGTACAAAACGTAGATGCACAGGCAGAAGACCAGTTCCGCAAAGTGGATTTTTTGAAATTAAAAATGGCAGAACTTTCGAGTTTGATCGAAGCGACCGGAAGGCAAGTAGGCAAGGCATCTAAGGATGTAACTCTGATTTCCGAAGAAGCAAAATCTGGCCAGGCTTCTCTAGATTCGATGAGAAATTCCATTACCAAAATTAGTAATAGTTCTGAAGAAATTGGTAGTGTGATTGAAATCATCAATACGATCTCGGAACAAATCAACTTACTCGCGTTAAATGCTGCGATTGAAGCCGCTCGTGCTGGTGTGTATGGAAGAGGATTTGCAGTGGTTGCGGATGAAATTGGGAAGTTGGCAGAAAAAACGGCAAGTTCAATCGGTGACATTGGAGAGCTCATCCAAGCCAATGAAAAGGAAATTGAAAATGGTCGTGAAAATATTGAAACCACCATCTCTCTTATCCAAAGGATCATCCAGGGAGTGAGTTCCTTCAATGAAATGACAGATTCCATTGAAACGAGTACCAGAGAACAACTCATCATCAACCAAAAGGTGGGGGAAGAAGTGGACAAGGTGAACCAAATCAGTCAGGCCATCCGACTCTCTATGGAAGAGCAAAAAAATGCGATCGGGGAAGTGGCCCAGGCCATCTTCAGCATCAACGATTTGACCCAAGGCACAGCGGCGGGGCTCGAAGAGATGACAGCTACCTCCAATGGGATCGCAAATTTAGCGGAAACCCTCAAAAGGAAGATCAATTTCTTTAAAATCTCCTAATTTTTTCTATATTTTGCTTGCCTGAGTCTACATATCAAGATTTCTTGATATGTAGATATCTTGGATATGGCAACAGAAACCCTTTCTCAATCTAGGCCCTCTGGTCACCTGCTTTCCGCAACCAAAGCCATATCCGATGAAACGCGGATCCGGATTCTACATATCCTCAGTTTTGGCGCTTTTTCTGTGAACGAAGTGGTGGAAATTTTGGGGATGGGCCAGTCTCGGATCTCACGCCATTTAAAAATACTCACTGAGGCTGGCCTCATTGGGTCTCGCCGGGAAGGAAGCCTTGTGTATAGTTTTCTTCCCGAGGAAGAAGATTTAAATCTAAGGTTTCCCTTAGAGCTCACCAAATTATTGTTATCGTATAAAGAAGACCTTCCTTCTAGGGAGCGGGATCAAAAAATGGTCCACCAAATTCTGGAGACTCGGGACCGAAAATCAAAATCCTTTTTTGATACCGTAGCCGAAAGTTGGGAAAAGTTACAAGAAGAGACCTTACATCCTAAACTCTATCGTTCTTGGATTCTACAAGAACTCCCCAATTGTGAAAACATTTTGGATTTGGGTTGTGGGCCTGGTGGGCTCATTCCTTTTCTTTTGAATAAAGCCAAACATGTTACGGGAGTGGATAATTCTTCTAAAATGATTGAAAGTGCTTCCGCCAATTATGGAAAAAATCCCAGCGTAAGTCTCATTCAAACTCCTATGGAACATTTGCCACTCGCAACTCACTCCTGTGATGCGGTTGTTGCCTCCATGGTCATGCACCATATCTCTCATCCACCCACGGTGCTCGAAGAAGTGGCAAGGGTTTTAAAACCAGGTGGGGTTTTGTGTATTGTTGATTTGGGAAAACACAACGCGGAGTATATGCGTGATAATTTTGCGGACCTATGGCTTGGATTTGAACCAGAATTATTTGAGTCCTGGTTGTCCAATGCAGGATTTCGCGTCGGATCTATGAATGAGATCCAAACAGAATCAAGTTTTAAAATTTTAACTATCAAAGCAACAAAGGAAGAAGGAGGACACTATGTCCACAGCAACTGAAACAAAAACGGAAAGATTGCCATTTAAAGTGAAGGATATCTCTCTTGCAGAATGGGGAAGAGAAGAGATCATTTTGGCAGAAAAAGAAATGCCGGGCCTTATGGCTCTTCGGAAAGAATTCGGAACTTCTAAGCCACTCAAAGGTGCAAGAATTTGCGGATCTCTTCACATGACAATCCAAACAGCGGTTCTAATTGAAACCTTAGCTGCATTAGGTGCTGACATTCGTTGGTCCTCTTGTAACATTTTTTCAACACAAGACCATGCAGCAGCAGCCATTGCAAAAGTAGGAATTCCTGTATTTGCATGGAAAGGTGAAACAGAAGAAGAATACTGGTGGTGTATTGAACAAACACTATTTTTTGACGGTGGGAAAGGACCAAACATGATCCTTGATGACGGTCATGATCTAACTCATTACATCCATGAAAAATACCCACAACTTCTTGCAGACATCAAAGGTGTTTCTGAAGAAACAACTACAGGTGTAATCGCACTTCATAAAAAATTGAAAGCGGGAACTCTTAAAATCCCTGCAATCAACGTAAATGACTCAGTCACAAAATCAAAGTTTGATAACCTTTATGGTTGTCGTGAGTCTCTTGCTGACGGAATCAAACGTGCCACAGACGTGATGCTTGCTGGTAAAGTAGCACTTGTTTGTGGATACGGTGATGTAGGGAAAGGTTCTGCAGCTTCACTTCGTAACTTCGGTGCGCGAGTGATTGTTACTGAAATTGATCCAATTTGTGCTCTCCAAGCAGTGATGGAAGGATACCAAGTTCTTCGTGTAGAAGATGTAATCGAAAATGCAGACATCATTGTAACGGCAACGGGAAATGATGACATCATCACTCTCGAAAATATGAAAGCAATGAAAGATGGTGCCATTCTTTGTAACATTGGTCACTTTGATACAGAAATTCAAATGTCTCGTTTGAATTCTGAAAAAGATGTAATCAAAAAAGAAATCAAACCGCAAGTGGATAAATACACTTTCCCTAACGGTAGATCCATTATCGTCCTGGCTGAAGGTCGATTAGTAAACCTTGGTTGTGCAACTGGCCACCCATCATTTGTAATGTCTAGTTCTTTCACTAACCAAGTATTGGCTCAGATCGAACTCTACACAACAAAATATGAGTTAGGTGTTCATCGCCTTCCAAAACACTTGGATGAAAAAGTAGCGGCACTTCATTTGGAACAATTGGGAGTTCGTTTGACAAAACTATCTCAAAAACAAGCTGATTATATCAGTGTTCCTCTCGAAGGTCCATACAAACCGGACCACTACCGATACTAAAAAAATCGCCCTTTTTGGAAGAATCCGAAGGGGGCAATGGAGTTTCTCATGGCTTATGTTGTAACTGAAATTTGCGTTGATTGTAAATACACAAGTTGTGCAGCAGTTTGTCCGGTAGAGGCTTTTCATGAAGCTCCGGACACTTTGTACATTGATCCGGACACCTGTATTGATTGTAATGCTTGTCAATATGAATGTCCAATTGATGCGATTTTCCCGGACTATGATGTTCCGGAAAAACACAAACCTTCTATTGAAGTGAACGCAAAAGAAGCAAACAAATACCCGGTAATTGTAACTACTAAACCACCCCTTAAAGGTGCCAAGTGTTCCGACCCGAGTAAATAAAAGATCTATGGGTGTATGGCTAAACCCATGCACCCATTTTACTATATACTAATATAATTATATGAAATTTGAATATACCAATCCTTCCTCTAAATCCCTTTTAAAACTAATTAATGAGAGAATTCTCGTTTTAGATGGTGCTATGGGCACCATGATCCAAAGACATACTTTGGAAGAAGATGACTTCCGTGGAGATCGATTTAAGGATTGGCCCTGTTCCATTAAAGGGAATAATGATGTTTTGGCGATCACTCGCCCTGATATCATAGAATCGGTCCACTTGGAATACCTTGAAGCCG
Organism: Leptospira sp. WS4.C2; assembly: GCF_040833985.1. NCBI lineage: Bacteria > Pseudomonadati > Spirochaetota > Leptospiria > Leptospirales > Leptospiraceae > Leptospira > Leptospira mgodei. Next base: position 179,395 of record NZ_CP162140.1, on the reverse strand, counting down.
GTGCCGACATCATTGAAACCAATACATTTAGCTCCAACATAGTCTCCCAAGCGGACTACCAAATGGAATCTGCGGTTCGGGATCTAAACCTTGCTGCCGTAACTTGCGCTAAAAATGCCGTAGCCAAATACAAAGCAAAAACCGGAAAAGAAGATGTATTCATTGCGGGTTCGATTGGGCCTACTGTAAAAACCGCTTCTCTTTCCCCGGATGTGAATAATCCGGCCTTTCGTGCTGTCACCTTTGATGAGTTAGTTGATTGTTTTTATGAACAAGTCTCAGCTCTTCTCGATGGTGGTGTGGATTTACTTTTACCAGAAACAAATATTGACACCTTAAATCTTAAGGCTTGTATTTTTGCGATCGAGAAGGTGTTTGAAGAACGTAAAATTCGTATTCCCGTAGTACTATCGGTGACGATTACCGATGCCTCTGGTAGAACACTTTCCGGCCAAACGGGAGAGGCGTTTTACATATCGATCAAACATGCCAAAGCCCTAGCAGTTGGAATCAACTGTGCGCTCGGTGCTGGTGAGATGCGTCCTTATATCGAAGAACTTTCTCGTGTAGCCGATGGTTATGTTTCTTGTTACCCGAATGCAGGTCTTCCCAATGCCTTTGGTGGGTATGACCAAACACCAGAAGAGTTTGGTGGTTGGATGAAAAACTTTGCAGAAGCAGGATTTTTAAATATTGTGGGTGGATGTTGTGGGACAACGCCTGACCATATCCGAGCTGCTAAAGAAGCTGTGTCGGGCATTGCGCCTCGTCCCCTAAAAGAACAACCGAAACTCAGTACGTTTGCGGGTCTTGAACCATTAAAACTCACGAAAGACCAAGGGTTTATCAATGTGGGGGAAAGAAATAACGTCACTGGATCTCCGAAATTCAAAAAACTTATTTTAGATGGAAATTTCGAAGAGGCGGTCCAAGTCGCTCTCCAACAAGTGCAAGCGGGTGCGAACATCATCGACATTAACTTTGATGAGGCTCTCCTGGATGGAGAAGCTTCCATGACTAAGTTTTTAAACTTAATCGCGGGGGAACCAGACATTGCACGAGTTCCCTTTATGGTGGATTCTTCGAAGTGGTCTGTGTTACTCGCAGGATTAAAATGCATTCAAGGTAAACCCATTGTCAACTCGATCTCTTTGAAAGAGGGAGAGGAAGTTTTTCTTAGTCATGCGCGCACCATCCAAAGATTTGGGGCTGCAGCGATCGTCATGGCTTTCGACGAACAAGGGCAGGCGGCAACGAAAGATGACAAAGTCCGTATTTGTAAACGTGCTTATGACCTTCTTGTGGAAAAATTAGATTTTGATCCTACCGATATTATTTTTGATCCAAACATCCTCACTGTCGCGACTGGGATTGAAGAACATAATAATTATGCGATGGATTTTATTGAAGCCACACGTGAGATCAAACAAATCTGTCCTGGGGCCAAAATATCCGGGGGCTTAAGTAATATTTCCTTCTCGTTTCGTGGTAATAACCCTGTAAGGGAAGCAATGCACTCCGTATTTTTATACCATGCCATCCAAGCAGGAATGGATATGGCGATTGTGAATGCGGGAATGTTAGAAGTTTATGAACAAATCCCAAAAGACTTACTCGAGCTGATTGAAGATGTAATACTGAATCGTCGCCCCGATGCCACAGAACGTTTGATTGATGCCGCCGCTACCTTCCATGGGGAAGCTAAGGTGCAAAAGAAGGATGATGCCTGGAGGAGCGGATCTGTAGAAGAACGTCTCACTCATGCTCTTGTGAAAGGGATTGATGAATTTGTAACTCAAGATACAGAAGAAGCTCGTACTAGTTTTGCAAGACCCCTTGAAGTGATCGAAGGGCCACTCATGAATGGGATGAAGGTAGTGGGTGAGCTGTTTGGTGCCGGGAAAATGTTTCTTCCGCAAGTTGTAAAAAGTGCAAGGGTAATGAAAAAAGCCGTGGCTTACTTACTTCCTTACATGGAAGAAGAAAAACGAAACCAAAAAGACGAAAGTAAACAGGCTAAATTCCTCATCGCAACTGTAAAGGGAGATGTTCACGATATTGGGAAAAATATTGTGGGGGTTGTACTTGCATGTAATAACTATGAGGTGATAGACCTTGGTGTGATGGTTCCTTGTGAAAAAATTTTAGAAACGGCAAAAAGAGAAAAAGTGGCTGCGATTGGACTTTCTGGTCTTATCACTCCTTCTCTTGATGAGATGGTTTATGTTGCCAAAGAAATGGAACGCCAAGGTTTCCAAGTTCCACTTCTGATTGGTGGGGCAACGACTTCACCAGCACACACTGCCGTGAAAATTGCCGAAGAGTATTCGAAACCTGTCCTTCATGTGATGGATGCATCTCGCGTTGTGAATGTGATGAACAGTGCACTCAACCCGCAAACAGCAGTGGATTATGCAAAATCTGTGATTGAAGAACAAACCAAAATCCGAGAAGAATTTTATTCTCGTGAGAATGAGAGAAATATCCTACCGATCCAGGATGCCATCAAAAATAAATTCCATGCCAAATGGGATGACTATACTCCACCTAAACCAAGTTTTACTGGCGTTAAAAAAATTGATGATGTCAGTTTAACTGACTTACTTCCTTTTATCGATTGGTCCCCATTCTTTTTGGCTTGGGAACTCAAAGGACGGTACCCTCAAATTCTAAAGGATCCTATCATTGGAAAGGAAGCCACTTCTTTATACAATGACGCACAAATCATTTTAAAAGAGATGTTGGAAAACCCGTCCCTCAAACCAAGAGCTGTTGTGGGAATGTTTCCAGCAGTTTCTCATGGGGAAGTTGTAGAAGTTTTCGAGGACGATTCGAAAACCAAATCTTTGGGTTTATACCCGATGTTACGCCAACAAACTGTCAAAATGACTAACCAACCAAACTATAGTTTGGCGGATTTTATCGCCCCCAAAGAAAAAAATAAAAATGACTACATTGGTTTTTTTGCGGTCACGGCTGGGCATGGAATTGAAGAGTTAGCAAAAACCTATGAGGCCAAACAAGACGATTACAATTCGATTTTAGTGAAGGCACTTGCGGATCGTTTTGCCGAAGCCTTTGCCGAATACATGCACCATAGAATGCGTGGAGAATGGGGATTTGGAAAAGATGAAAATCTAACCACAGAAGATCTCATTCGTGAGAAGTATCGCGGCATTCGTCCGGCCCCTGGGTATCCTGCTTGTCCTGATCATACCGAAAAAAGGAAAATTTGGAAACTTCTGGATGTGGAAAAAAACGCAGGAATCCAACTCACAGAATCCTGTGCGATGTGGCCGGCAAGTAGCGTGAGTGGGTATTATTTTTCCCACCCTGAGTCTAGGTATTTTGCCATCGGTAAAATCAACGAAGACCAAGTGATAGAATATACAAAAGACAAAGAAATGGAAAAATCGGAAGTGGAACGATGGTTGTCACCAATTCTCAACTATGACCCATCTCGTAAGTCTAAGACTTAAGAGATGTCCGCTTGCGATGTCAAGGGGGATGAGGTGAATTTATTAAAGAACAATCACAGTCATGGATGGAAGTCTGTCGCCAAAGGAACGCTTGGTGGTGGATTTCCCTTCCATTCCAAACTTGCTACTTGGTTACAAGAATACACAAACATACCCAAAGAAGCTGAATTAGAAATTTTAGAAGTCAGTTGTGGTGAGGCAAGTTGTCCCACAGAAGAAACCTTAATTGTTTGGAATGAGATACGTGAATCCGCAAACAAACTTGAGTTTCGCATTTCTCGTAGAAAAGAAAATATCTCTAAGATGGATGTGGATTTGTCTTGGAAAAGATTTATGAGTAAAGCGTAATTGCCCGCACAAGGGATCGAAAGCGGAAATCCTTTCCTAAATCGGAATAAATATCGATATAGAATCATCTGGGGAAGATTGCAGCGTAGAGCCCGGTCGGTGATTCGATCCGATTTTCGCATTGAATCAAATTCGATGTGCCATAAAAAGTAAAGATAGAACCATGGTAGATTCAATGACATTTTTTAAAAATAATCCCAGGTATATATTTCTTATGGATGGATTGGGTGCTATCCTTTCCGCAGTGTTACTTGCTCTCGTGCTCCCTCTCTATGTAGACCTACTCGGGATGCCTATAGAAACACTTTTTATTTTATCTATTTTACCAGTAGTTTATGCCATATATTCGTTGTTATGTTATCTTATGGATCCGTTCCAGTGGAAGTTTTATTTACGTGTGATTGCGATTGCTAACTTTTTATACTGCTTGGTCACAATGGTTTATCTTGTTTTGAATTTGGAACAAACAACGATCTTTGGTGAATTGTATTTTGTTTTAGAAATGATAGTTGTTGCCAGTTTGGCAACTTTCGAATTGAAAATGTCTAATTAGCGTTAGATGATGGAGCCACAGGCATATAATACTTGAGACCCAAGTTTCCTTGGATTTCCGGTGCCCAAAGTTCATCCAAAGTTCGACCTGCTTCCCTCGCGTTGAGTGGAACTCGAACCATACCTTCAAAAGTTAAATTACTATTCGAAATACTGATCCCAGGTGTGATGTAGACTTGCCTTCCCACAAAGTTTGTGCGAGAAGGTTCTTGGGCACGGATCGAAGAGTTGAGACGGCTATTGATATCGTTATCAAAACGGTGGAGTTCGGATAATTGTAAAAATAATTCCCAACGAGAATTTTTAATAAAAGAAAACAAATTTCGATTGAGTCGGTATTTGATTCGGACTCTTGATTCTGCCACGTCTACATACCCAGAAGCACCTTGGTTCATCGACATCCCCATACTAAGGCCTAAATCAAAAGTGAAACCACTGCGGTAATACACATAAGTGACATTGGGTTGGTAAGAAAGTAGGGCTGAGTTCATTCGTTCAGGGCGAACATCAAAATTCCCTTCTGGATTGCGATAAGGGTTTGTTGTTGAGAAGGGAATTACGGGTGAAAAAATTTGAATCCCCGCCATAGGATCGTCCGATTTGGGGAGTTTCCCATCATACCCGAGTTCTAGTTCCTTTGGGAATCGAAAAGGAATCAGGATCGCCAAATTTCCGTTATGTGAGCCGCCGACTTGGAATAAAGAAGCTCTTGGATCTGAAAACGAATAACTGGAAAAGAAAGGCAATCCTTGTGCTAAAAGAGTGAGGCTCGTCATAGAGGCGAGAATGGCAAGTAGTACTATCTTTTTAAGCATCTAAATGCATTTCTGTCTGCTTTTCCTTAGTTTGGCAATGAAATTTGCTTTCCTCTCTCTCTTTTTTTGTTATAAGTTTATCGATGAATGAAAACGATACCAAGGTCGAACAATTTGGTCCTTGCACCATTCCAAACCCAGCTGGGTACGACTACTGGACGGAAGACAACTCCGTCGTTCTTTTCCAAACGATATTTTCTGGGCCTGCTGATGCCAAAAAGACGGTAGAAACCAGTCCCGTTTTCTTTGAACAAGCAGGTCCCAAAGAAAAGATTTACTTCCGCCCGGAAGAAGTCACGGCAGGCATTGTGACTTGCGGCGGTCTTTGCCCAGGAATCAACGATGTCATTCGTGCTCTCGTGATGGAACTCCATTACCGGTACAAAGTGCCCCGTATTTTAGGATTTCCCTTCGGCTATGAAGGCCTTGTGAAAAAATTTGGGCATAGGCCAGTCGAACTCACTCCCGACAAAGTGGCTCATATTATGAACTTTGGTGGTTCTATTTTAGGATCTTCTCGTGGGAGCCAAAATATTGGAGATATGGTGGATACATTATTTCTCTATGGTGTGAAGATGTTGTTTTGTATCGGTGGGGATGGGACACTCCGCGGAGCCCAAGCCATCCAAGAGGAAGTTCGGAAACGAAAGGAAGACATCGCCATTGTGGGGATTCCCAAAACCATTGATAATGATATCAATTATGTCCAAAAGACTTTTGGATTTTCGACTGCCTTTAGTAAGGCGGTGGAAGCGGTTAACTGTGCCCATGAAGAAGCCAAGGGGGCACCGAATGGAATTGGCCTTGTGAAACTGATGGGAAGGCATTCTGGTTTTATCGCAGTCAATTCCGCACTAGCTTCTAAAAATGTAAATTTTGTCCTAATCCCTGAGCTTGATTTTGATTTAGAAGGAGAAGGTGCTTTTCTTCATGTTCTTAAAGAAAGAGTACAAAAAAGAGGGCATGCTGTTGTCATTGTGGCAGAAGGTGCCGGTCAAAAGTACTTTGAAGACAAAGGGGAAAAAGACCAATCGGGTAACAAGAAGTTGGCGGATATTGGAGTTTTTATTAAAGACAAGATTACGGAATATTTCAAAAAAGAAGATGTCACTCTCAACCTAAAGTACATAGACCCAAGTTATATCATTCGTTCTGTTCCAGCCAATGCCGAAGACTCTGTGTTCTGCGGGTTTCTCGCACAAAACGCAGTGCACGCAGCTTTTGCGGGAAGGACGGGTTGTGTGGTCGGAATTTGGAACAATGTGTTTACTGTCATGCCGATCTCCCTTGCCATTGCGGAAAGAAAGGTATTACGACCCGAGAGGAGTACTTTATGGAGAGCTCTTCTTGCCTCGACAGGCCAACCGAATGAAATGAAAGCGAAAGGCTGATCGATAAAGATCAGCTGTTTTCTACTTTTTTTTGGAACTTGAGGATATTGTCCCTGATCTCTTCTTCTTTTTGGTGGAGTTCTTTTAAAAACTCAGTATCTAAAATCATTTCTGGTTTTTTGATGAATTTACTTTCATCATAGTTGTCAATTTCGTATAACAGGTCTTCGATGTTGGATTCAACTTTGACAAGGCTTTGGATGGATTCTACTACCTTTTTATTGACAAAGAGAATTTCTTTGAATCTTAAAATGTAATGTTGGAATCTGTTTTCGCGGATCATGGCTTGGCGTTGCATTTCCTTGACCACTTCTCGTTCTTTTAAAACTTCTTTTTTTTCAACAAGGATTTGGTTTTTAAAGATTCGAATTAGATTTTCTGTTTCTAATTTATAATTTTCAAAACTACTGTTGTGATTGTTTTGCAAATCTTCCATTTGTTTGCGAAAATCTTTTTCTCGCAAACGGTCTTGTTCTTTGCGTAACTTGTCGGATGTTTGTAGTGCGTTTTTGACACGTGTTTCGATGACAGCATCTAACATAGCTTTGTGCAGTTTGTCCAATCGTAAGGCCACTGCAATGGCATATAGAATGCGTTTCATAAAAACTCCTTATTATTAGTTTAGACGAATAATAAAGAGTGAAAGGTCGTCATGTGGTTCTGCTTCTCCCACAAATTCACTTACTTTTTGTAAAATTGCCTGTCTTACCACTTCCGGAGGATCATTGATATGGGATAGAATGACAGATTCCAATCTCTCTTCTGAAAAGAGTTCTTCTTTCATATTCATGGCTTCCGTCACACCATCTGTGTATAAAACCAATAAATCACCAGGGAGATAACTCACAGTGTGTTCGGAAAATTCGCAATTTCCAATCCCCATTGGTTGGCCTTTTCCAGAAAGGTGTTGGATTTTATGATGTTTTTTGCGATAGATAATTTGCATATTATGACCGGCCGAAGAATAGGTTAATTCTTTTTTGGTCATATTGATTCGTACAAGCATGGCAGTGACAAACATAAGGAAACCGGACTTGTCTTGTAAGATTTGATTCGCATTAAAAAGAGCTTCGCTAGTGGAAGTAGTTTTCGAAACTTCTTGTTGTAAAACTGTTTTAGAAAACTCCATAAAGAGAGCAGCTGGTGTTCCTTTTCCAGAAACATCGGCTATGATTACAGAGACTTCATCTTTTCCATGAACCACCATATCATAGAAGTCTCCTCCAATTTCACGGGAAGCTTGGTAATAAGTATCAAATTCTAAAAGTGAGTATTGTTTAGGAATGATGGGAAGTGAGTGTTTTTGAATCATCGCCGCTACTTGCATGTCGCGGTCTATGTTTTTCAAACGTTCACTTTGTATCTTCACTTGTAACGCGGTGTAGGCTTCCCCAACTTGGTTGGTCAGGGTTCTCAAAATCCGAATGTCCATCTCATCAAACCGAGTACGAGATGTTTTGTCTGATACCACAAGAGAACCGAGCCATTCTTTGTTTTTGAGAATGGGGAAAAGGATCAGACTATGTTGGAAAAGTCCCTTGTGTGTGAGTTGGATCCCTTGCGGAGAATTTGCAGTAATGATTTTGATTCCTTTGAACATCCAATCGGCTTTGTCAGCGAAGAGTAAAATTTCCACATCTTCATCATGAATTTGATCAGAAAACCCTTTGGATTTGGAACGAGGAAGGCCCTTCTTTTCAATTTTTTCGAAGTTGAGACAAACCCTGTCTACTTGTAAAACTTCTGAAATGGTTTTGACAGCGAGGTCCATAAATTCATCAGAACTTTGGATGTTAGCAAGAGCTTGGGAAATTTGGAATAAGCAGTTGAGTTCGTTTGCGCGTAGGTTTAGGTTGTCGATGAGAAGCCGATTTTTGACTGCGATGGCGGCTAAATTAGAAAGATACTTTAAAATTTTGATATCGGTCTGGTTGAAGTCGCGGTTATCCAAAGAGTTTACGGCTTCGAGTACACCTTGTACTTCTCCCTGGGCAATCATAGGAACACAAAGGAGATTTCTTGTGACATATCCGACTTTTTGGTCAATGGCTTTGAATATCCTTGGATCGTTTGCGGCATCGTTGACAATTTCTGGTTTGAGAGTTTCTAAAACCATCCCGGCGATCCCTTTTCCCCTAGGAACTGTTAGATGAGCAAGTGATTCTTCTTTTAAACCACTTGTTGTATTAAATACTAACTGATCATTTTCTTTATCATATAAAAGAAGAGAGGATCCTTCAGTTTGGAGAACATCACGGGTAATTCCCATGATCTCGCTGAGAAGTGTATTCAAATCTTCTTGTGAATTGATACGGCTTGTAATATCTGAAATCAGACTTAATGTCAGTAGTTTAGTTGGCATCCGAATCTATCCTTGTTCGATTAAACTTCCAATCCCTTGGTTCGTCAAAATTTCAATTAAAACGGAATGGGGAACTCGACCGTCAATGATGTGGGCCCGTTTGACTCCTGAGTCAATAGCTCCCAAACAACACTCTACTTTTGGTATCATGCCACCAGAGATCTGTCCAGTTTTTATATATCCTTGAATATCTGCCTTTTTGAGACCGGTTACCAATTGGCCATCAATCAGGATACCGGGTGTGTCTGTGAGTAAAATGAGTTTGTCTGCATGGAGAGCTTGCGCAATGGCTCCAGCCATTGTATCTGCATTGATATTTAAAGTTTGGCCTTCTTTCGACATAGCAACTGGAGAGATGATGGGAATAAAACCTTCACGTTGTAAGGTGAGTAAAATATTGGAATCTACTTCTGCAATTTCTCCCACAAGACCTAAATCGATTTTTTGAACCTTGCCGTCTTCTCCTTCGACTTCCATGAGATACTTTTCTGCGATGGCAAGACCTCCGTCTTTCCCTGATAAACCGACTGGTTTTCCACCTTTTTCTTGGATGAGTGAAACAATTTGTTTGTTCACTTTACCAGTGAGAACCATCTCCACCACTTCCATGGTGGGCTCATCTGTGACCCTATGGCCACGAATGAACTGCGTGTTTAGGTTGAGCGACTTGATAAGAGCGTTGATTTCGGGCCCACCACCGTGGACAACGACAGGATTGATTCCTAGGTATTTGAGGAGTACAATATCTTCTGCAAAAGATGCTTTTAATTCTTCTTCCACCATGGCAGCCCCGCCATACTTGATGACAATGGTTTTCCCCGAATAATTGATCAAATAGGGAAGAGCTTCCAAGATATGATTGATTTTTTCAGAATCGTGGTTCATAAAAGACCTCATTTATGATAATGAAATTTAAAGCCGCCGCAGTGCAAGTCACAAGTACAGCAAGAGTCTCAAATAACCTAACTAAGTGTAGACAACTTGTAGAGGAAGCGGCGAGTGCCGGTGCCAAAGTCATAGGCCTACCCGAAAATTTTTCCTTTATGGGAACAGAATCAGAGAAAAAAAATCTCCTTGGCCAAATTGAAGAGGAGACCACTGCCTTTCTGAAAGAGACGGCAAAGGATTTAGGGATCTATCTTTTGGGGGGAGGGTTTCCGACAAAAGCGCCTACGGGAAAGGTATTCAACACTGCCGTCATTGTAAGTCCTAGTGGTGAAGAAGTATTTCGGTATCACAAAGCCCATCTTTTTAATGCGGTGGTTGGGGATGGATTCAATTACAGCGAATCCAATTCCACAGAGAGTGGCGGAAAAGTTCCTGAGGTCATCCAAACAGAATATGGAAAGATCTCTTCAGCAATCTGTTATGACATTCGATTTCCGGAATTGTTTCGTGCTTTGTCTGAGAAGGGGGTGGAGTTGTGTTTTTTGCCGGCAGCATTTACTGTCCCCACAGGAGAAGCCCATTGGCATGTGTTACTGCGTGCTCGTGCGATCGAAAATTTTATGTATGTTTTGGCACCGGGCCAAACAGGAACCCATGACCCTCATGGGAACCGCAAAACCTATGGCCATTCCCTGATCATTTCGCCTTGGGGAGAAATTCTAGATGAAATAGACAATGAAGAAGGATTCGCCATTGCTGATATCGACTTACAGAAGTTAAGCGAAATCAGAAACCAACTTCCAAGTCTAAACCATCGTTTGTTTTAAAAAAAGGACTTCTTTGTGGAAGAAGCTTTTTTCATGAGAATGAAATCTTTCATTACTTTCTCAGCCGCTTTTTGTTTTTCCATATGTACAAAGTGTCCACATTCAGAAAATAAAACTGCCTTCACATGAGGAGTTGTTCTTTCTAATTCCATTACATCCTTTCCTGGAATGATAGGATCTTCTTCTCCACGCATAATGAGGGTAGGAACCCGGTTCCCAAAGACTATGGGTCTGATGTCGGTGCGGTCCAACATCTCAAGAATCATCAGGATTTGCCTTGGATTCAAACATTCAAATTGTGGGTTGTATTCTTTTAAGAATTGTTTGATCTCTTCTCTTGCATGGAAGGCCGCAGAGTCATAAACTCCATAAGAAAATCCAATTTGTAAGGCTTTGGGGAGGGACTTCCCAATTTTGAATCCAAAGTCAAAAAAACTACCTAAGTTCGCCCGAAGTCCCACCACACCGATTTTTAAAATCCCAGGAACGGGACCGTGGACAAAAGGTGCTATGGAGATCACTTGTTTGATCCTTTGTGGGAACAGGGAAGCGATGGCAAGGACTGCCATTCCACCTGTGGAATGACCAACGAGTGTGATGTCCTTTTCTCCCGCAGAAGCCCAAATTCCTTGAGCCTGTGTTTCTAAAAAATCTTGCAAGGTTAAACCTTTTTTTTGATCAAAAATTTCTGCAGGATAATGGCCAACTAAGTCGAGTTCAATGACATCCCCCAGTTCACGAAAAAAAGGAATATTGAGACCCCAATACCCAGCAGCGGAACACCAACCTCCAATAAGAACAATAGTTTCTTTGGATTTTGGATTGAGTGATTTATGTTTAACGTAGGTTAGTCTATGATTTTTCCAGTTATAAATTTGTCTTTCTGACATAAGGTCCTCTAATCTTCAATAATACGGGGAAAAGCACTTAGAATTCTCGTGACCACTTCATAATTGATGGTTCCCGTCCAAGCCGCATGGTCATCCGCAGATATAGTCTCATTTCCGGATTTTCCAATAATGACTACATCATCACCAATAGATGCATCTGGGATATGTGTGATATCGAGCATGGTCATGTTCATACAAATCCTTCCTAAAATTTTTGCACGTTCTCCACGAACCAACATATACCCATTGTTGGAAAGTTTTCTGTCCAGTCCCTCATAGTATCCGACGGGAACAACTGCCAATTTTGTATCGTGAGTGGTTTTATATGTGGACCCGTAACCAATAAAACTTCCTTGGTTTAGGTTTTGGATGTGTTGGATTTGTGTTTTCCACGTAAGTGCTGGTTTTAACATCCCCACATCTTTTTTCATCAGGGAAAGAGAAAGTTTGGTTTCTAAACTCGGCCATAGTCCATAAAGAGAAATTCCTACCCGAACCAAATCCATCCTTGCTTCCGAAAATAACATCGCAGAAGCAGAAGAAGCACAGTGGCAAATGAGATCGATGAACCCGTGTTTAGCGAATGTGTCTATGGTATCTTGGAATCTTCCCAGCTGTAACATAGAATAACTATGTTCTGTAAAGTCTTCCGTGCTTGCAAAGTGGGTGCCAATGCCTGTGAGGGGAAGTTTTTTCTCAAAAATTTCTTTGGCAAGGGTTTCTGCATCTGTCGTCGGAATCCCAAGCCTTGACATTCCTGTATCGACTTTTAAATGGATTTTGGGAGTGGGGGAAAGTTTGGCTAAGATTTCGATTTCTTCCACTCGAGAAACCATGACCCAAAAATTCTCATCGGCGAGAGATTCCTTTCTTTCTTTTAGGTTGGGAATGCTCCCCATAATGAGGATGGTAGCTTTGGTAAATACCCTCCGAATGGACAAAGCCTCTTCTAAAGAATTGACTCCCAAATAATCGGCACCGGCATCGAGTGCAATGGAGGCAGTGGCTAGTAGCCCATGCCCATAGGCATTGGACTTGATCACGGCAGTAAACTTGGTTTTGGGTCCAATGAGTTTGCGAAAAAGGGCGATATTGTGACTAAACGCCGACCTTGAGAGGTAAATCCGAGATGAGAGCACGGTCCCATTTTTTTTTACTTTTCTCTTCTGTCGCTTCAGATATTTCTATTTTTGCATGTCTGTTAATCACTCTGAACTTCCTTCTTTTCCTCCTTTTGCCAACTGGAAAGGGATCTCCCAATACTTTCCCGTACAATCTGATTCTGTTTGGTTGAACTATTGCGGAACCACACCGGTTTCCACCTATGCCATCGAGATGATGAACCTCTACTTTCAGGAATATTCCCGATACGGAATCTTTGCTCCGAGCTTTGCTGAGCCAGTGATCAAGACCTCCATCCGAGGATATATCGCAGAGATCCTTGTTTGCGATCCTTCTGAGATTGGGATTGTACATAACACGAGTGAGGGGATCAATCTCTATTCCCATAGCATCCAGATTCCTAAAGGAAAACGAATTTTAGTTTTGGAAAACGAATACCCAAGTAATGTCTATCCATGGGAACATTGGAAAGAAAAAGGGGTCGGTTTAGAATTTATCCCTGTGGGGAAAACTCCCGAAGACTTTCTTCTCAATCTAAAATTGGAGTTAGAAAAAGGGGATGTCCATATTCTCAGCCTATCGCCTGTTCATTGGTGTACGGGTGTGGTTTTTGATATGGAAGCCGTTTCCCAACTTTGTGAAACCTATCATACAAAACTTGTGATTGATGGAAGCCAAGCCGTGGGGCACATTGCACTCGATTTTGGAAAGATCAAAGTGGCTTTTTGTGCCTTTGCCGCCTGGAAGTGGTTACTCGGTCCCTTAGGACTTGGGGTTGTTTATTTATCCAAAGAACAATCCAAAGGATTCCAACTTATTTTTAAAGGCCAAGCCAGTGTAGTAAACGATTCCAGTTATTTTCCCTATCGTAATGAATGGAAACCGGCAGCAGACCAATTTGAACAAAGTACAATCAACTTCAATGATTGGATCTACTTTTATGCCTCACTTAAGATGTTGTCCACACTCGGATTTTCCCGGGTGAGAGAACGAATTTATGAAATTGCAGATCTTTTTAAAAAAGCACTCCACGACCTTGGATTTACTTTAGAATCCGATGCCTTCCCTACTGTCAAAACGGGAATCCTTGCCATCACTGGACACAAGGATCCTTCTAAATTCCAACCAGAAGCCATCCAATCTTTCTTAAAACAAAAGGGAATCACAACGGCTGTGCGACTAGGTCGATTACGAATGGCACCACACATTGCCATTGAAGAAGAACATGTGGCCCGAGTGAAAGAGGCTTTGAAAGAATACTTGAGCCAAAGTTAGGCGAATAGTGAATTCATCAAATATGTTCACAAAAATTTCTAAACAGATAGTGAATGCTTTCCCTCTGGTCCTACTCCTTATCGCAAGCTTTGGGTTTTTATATCCAGAAAAAATCGTTTGGTTCAAAGGCCCTTGGATCACCTATAGCCTTGGTGCCATTATGCTTGGGATGGGACTCACACTTGAGGCCGAAGACTTCATTCGGATATTAAAACAACCAAAACCCATTCTCATTGGAACGGTTTTGCAATATACCATCATGCCTGCGTTAGGTTATTCTCTCGGGTATTTATTTCAATTACCGGAAGCTTATGCCGTGGGCCTGATCCTTGTGTCTTGTTGTCCTGGCGGAACCGCATCGAATGTCATAACATTTCTCTCCAAAGCAGATGTACCTCTAAGTGTCACCTTAACTTCTGTCTCTACCATCCTTGGAATTTTTATGACACCATTCCTTGTGGCCATCCTCATCGGAAGTCGGTTGGAGATTGACAGGTGGGGTCTTGTGATCACTACCTTCCAAGTGATTTTGGTTCCAGTGGCACTCGGTTTGTTTTTAAAATCGCTCTTTCCTAAACTCACAAAAGAGATACAAGACTTCTTTCCGGTTCTCTCCGTATTCCTCATTGCTATGATTGTGGCCTCGATTATTGCTAGTGGAAAGGAAACCATCCTAAAGTCAGATTTTCGTATCTTCTTTGCGGTGATTCTTTTGCATCTGGGTGGGTTTGGAATCGGAGGGATCTTCAGCCTGTATCTTACCAAAAATCCCAAAACGGCAAAAACCATTTCGATTGAGGTGGGGATGCAAAATTCCGGGCTTGGGGCGGTCTTGGCAAGGACCCATTTTTTGGATCCAAACACGGCAATTCCTAGTGCTTTATCGAGTTTGACTCATTCGCTTTTAGGAAGTTTATTTGCGACCTATTTCAGAAAGGAACCGAAAAAACCCGCTATTGTCGATTGACTATATATGGGGTCGGTACGTCATGGCATAAATTATGAGAGAAATCATAAAACTAACCTGTGTCCCATGTGCGATACCTGGGCGGTCAAATTACTTCCAGACTAAAAATAAGAAGACTAAGTCGGAAAAACTTGTGACTAAAAAATATTGCAAATTTTGCAAATCACATACTGATCACAAGGAATCCAAAGTCTAAGGGATAAGATGCCGAAACCAGCTGCAAAATCTTCAGAGAAGGGAGTCGACAAAAAGTTTATCGAAGAGGTGCGTGAGCTCCTCCAAGAGAAAAAAGAGTCGCTTCTCATCAAACTCAACCAATGGGAAGACACCAGTTCTCCTTCTGGATTGAAAGAAATGGGGGATATTGCGGACATCGCATCCGAACTCAATTCAGAAGCCTTAACTTCTGTTTTGACTGAAAACGAAATTGAAACTCTGCGTGAGATCGAACTTGCGTTAGAAAAGATTGAAAACGGAACCTACGGGATCTGCGAAGGAACTAAGAAAAAAATTCCAATCGCAAGGCTTAAGGCG
Source organism: Leptospira sp. WS4.C2 (assembly GCF_040833985.1). Taxonomy (NCBI): domain Bacteria; kingdom Pseudomonadati; phylum Spirochaetota; class Leptospiria; order Leptospirales; family Leptospiraceae; genus Leptospira; species Leptospira mgodei. Next base: position 163,945 of record NZ_CP162140.1, on the reverse strand, counting down.
ATTCCGTGGACAAGATTTACTGTAGAATTTGCAGAACAAATGGCCAAAAGCCGAAATCGTGCTGGTTACCGCATGGATTCTTTGTCTGCTTACCCTGCAACCGGAATGGACGTGGATTCTCTAGATTAAGAGGATCCCTTTATTCTTTTTCTCACCCCACACTTCCGAATTCTCCCGTTTCTTTTAAATTTACAATTGATTCGCCACGCCACTCTCTAAACTCTTTCTATCGTGAATTTTTTAGGCCGCCTACGTTCGTTACCTATTTTTGATCTTCTTTTCTTTTCGCTTTGTACTTTTTCAGTTTGGAGCCTCCATCGGTATGTAGAGCCTGTACCGGCTACTTCCTTCTATCCCTCTTTTCTTTTGCAATTTGCCTTTGGATTTTTTCCTCAAATCTACCAGAGAAAATGGGGTAGGATATTCACAGCCCTAGGGGTTTTTACTTTTCTCCGGCTTCCCTATTTGTCTGGACTACCCATGGTGGGTTCATACCAGCTCGTAGGTCTATTTCTCGGCTCCATTCTTGGGATTTGGACCAGAGAGGTCATCCTCATCCTTCTTGGCCGAAATGAAACGGCTCTTCCCAAACAATCTGAACAAATCCTCACCGATTGGATGATCCGTAACCCCACTGGGAAATCCATCCAACCCATTTGGTATTCCACATACTTTGGTTTTGTTCTGTTTCTTTCTATTCTGACCCTGCTTTGTCTTTTCCAATACCAAGGACTTGGTTTGATTTCAGGACTTGGAGTTCAGGAGTATTTGTATTTTCCCTCTCTTTCTTCTAGAGAAGCCATGGGTCTTTCTTGTAAGATTCTAGTTCCCATGTTCTTCGTGATTCTTTACCTTTTCTCTGAAGAAAGATCAATGCCTACACCATCTAAGGACAGTTTGTCGGAGCAGATTAGGTTTGGAATTTTTTTAGGACTAGGAATCAATTTACTGGTAATGGTAATCCAATCTCTATGGAGTTTGGATTTTTTTTCCGAAGGGACTTTGGAAAGTGTGAAAGCGGGCCGAACCACAGGACTTCTGCAAGACTCAGGTTCTGCTTCTTGGATTATACCTGCTCTTTCGTTATTATGGATCACAAAGCTTATCTCCAATTGGCGTAAATCCAAAGAAAGGTTTAGTTTGGTTCTTGCCATTCTATCTTTTCTTTTTGTGACTTGGCTTGGACTCAAACAAGGGAAAGCCTTTTGGGTGGTTTGGTCCATTTCTTGCGCAGTAGGGATAATTCACCTAACAACTGATCTATGGATAATCTCCATCACAAAAAAAAGAATTACAAGAGTCACCTTGTATTTTTTTCTCCCAATCTTCGGTTTTATCACTCTTTATGGGCTTAGTTTTTTAGAAAAAGATTGGGACCTGATTGAGTTATCCAAACGGTTTATGGCTACAATCCCTGTTTGGAAATCGCAACCATACCTGGCTTTCAAACACATGGATCTCATCCGAGCAGAATTACTCACCATATGCATAGAAGGAATCAAAAATAACCTATGGCTTGGAAATGGAATTGGATCCTTCCCACTTGCTCTTTTGGATCCATTTCGGAATGGAACAAGAACCTCTATTCCAATGATTGACTTCCCACCTAACTTCTATTTATGGATTTTGCATGATTTAGGTCTTCTTGGTACCTTCATATTTTTCTTTTTCATCGGAGTTTTTTTATGGGAGAGGGGACTTTGGAAACAGACTTTATTACTGGTTCTCCCTCTACTTTTTGGAACCCAGATTCAAAACTCAGACGGTGCTTTCCTCTGTTTTTACCTAATCCTTCTCGGGGAAAAAGGATCTGGATACTCTCCCTCTTTTGATAAATTCAGAAAAACCATTTGGTTTTCTCCCTTATTACTGATTCTTTCTGTGGGTCTGCCTTTGAATTATGCTCTTTTTTATTCTCAGAGGTATTGGGACTTAGGAATTGGATCTGAGTATCGTAAGACCCAATTAAGAGAATACCAATCAGCAGCAACACTTCCCCCAAGGTCACCTAACTACGAATATGAATTTCATGGGAAAGTTTGGGAATGGAAACTTTCAGAATTTGCTGCTGCACGAGAGGGTAGAATCGTATTGGAAACAAAAAGTAAAAGTTTAGTTGTTGAAATTTTGTTTTTGAATTCAGACCGAACTATCATCAAACAAGAGTTATTTTCTGAAGTCGGACAAGGATATAGCTGGTCTGGAGAATGTCCGAAGGGGGCATCCTATATCCGACTTAAGTCTAGGTCGAGATTGGAATTTCGATTGCCCAGGTCTGCGTTTGATGGAAACAACCGAATCCAGTTTTAGAGTTTTATACCAACCTTCGAATGTATAAATCCTTTGTAATTTTGGCGACGGTTTTGCCGTCTTCGCCTACCACTTCGGTTTCATAGGTTCGAATGGTTTTTTTCTCTTTTTTTAAGAGGTCTTTTAAATCTTCAAATTCGCTATTTGGAATATGGAAGGTGGCGGTGACTGTACCTTCTCCAGGTTTGACAAAATCAATTTTTGCCCCTTTGTCCCAAACCATATAATCTTTTCCTAAATTCATCATCAGTAAAAACATAAAAAAAGGATCACACATCGAATAAAGGGATCCTCCGAAATGAGTTCCCACATAATTTGTGTTTGATAGAATGAGTGGCATAGTAACAACCATCGTGTTTTGATCCACAAGTTTAGGTAGGATGTTTGCACCTTCATAGGGTTTAAACATCCGAAATGCCTGTTCGAACCCGTAAGTTTGTTCTAAAAAATTCCATAAAGGGTTTACTTTGTATTCCAGGAGGATATCTCGGTGTCTCATAAACACAAGATTGGAAAACATAGAATGATCGGTCTATTAATTCTTGGGAGTCAAAAAAGGAAATAATAGTATTTAAGGTTTTGCGGTATTTAAAAATTCATCCGTTTGATTTGAAATTTCCTGTAATTGGCCTTTCATTTTAAAGGTAAATTGTAAGATTCCTTGTTGTTCGTCACGAATTTCTTCACATTCCCTACGAATTTTCTCTGACAGACCTTGGATATCTTCTAAATTTGTATGTATCGTTACAATTTCACCATAAACTTCACCGGACGTATCCCTTACCCTTTCGGCAATATCATCAAGAGTTTTTGCTTTCGATAGGATGGCACCACCTCTTGATTTCAATTCTTGAATGGATTGAATCACTTCCGCTATAGTTCCATGAACAATATGAATTTCATCAGCAATAAATTGAAAAGCGTTACCAGATTCAATACCCAATCTCTCCGCTTTACCATAATCACTTACATTTTCTTTGAGTATCTTTGTAATTTGCCTAGCGTTGTTTGCAGTCATAGTAGATAACTTCCCAATTTCATCGGCTATGACAGTGAATCCCTTTCCTTCCGAACCAGAGTGAGTTGCTTCGATTGCAGCATTGATTGCAAGAAGGTTTGTTTCTTTTGAGACTCCGTTGATTAAATCAATTAGTTTCAAGATATTACCTGAAGATTCACTAAACTTTTTAATGGTTTTATTTGTATCACCTACCTTAATTCGCCCATCCTTACTTAAAAAAACTAAATTCTCCATAGTTTCAGTTCTACTTTGGATTTCTGCGATTACGATATTCACAATATCAAACATAATATCAATTTCTTCGGAAGTTTTCCCGACTGCTTCCATAAGTTTAACTTCATCTGTTGCGAGTTGTGATACGATCTGATAAACGCGGTCAATGTCTTGTCCTGCGGTTTGGATTTTTTTATTTAAATCTACGATATGATTACTGATTGCATCCATTCGTTTGTTAAGAGAGGAACAGTTTTCTAATAGAGAATCTGAATATTCATGGATATCGATCCCTAGTCCAGATAGTAAAAGGACAGGATCAGCCGTTTGGGATTTTGTCCCTACCCATTGTTTGATGAGTTTTCGTTTTCTATTCAGTAAAAAGAAGTAAAGGATTGTTAAGAATAAGGCTCCCAAAGCAATCAACATGGGGACTGGAGCAGGGATACTTCCAAGGTAGGATTGCAGAATGATTGTGTTGGTAAATATAACTAGGATTGTTACTAAAAAATTTTCTAAACGGATGAGTTGAGGATAAACCTCATATTTTTCATTGAGTATTTCATACTTATGTCTATTATTTCCCATTGGTTTATTAAAAATCACTTTTTATATATTTTTTTTAGAGAAAATGCATTATTTCCCCATCTAATCCATTAGACTATGATATTTACAAAAAGGGAAATCGACGAACATTATCCTTTGCCTGAACGTCTGCGATTAGAAAAGGCAAAGTCTCAAAACTCTGTCATCTATTGGATCAATGAATTGGTTCGCAGTCAAGTGCGCGGTGCAGAAGATGTAACTAGCCTCATTGAAGTGACCAAAGAACTAGTGACTCAGGTGGAAGCATTGTATGCTGAAAAGGAAAATTCTATATCCATTCCTGATATAAACCAGTCAAACTCTCTAGATGTAGGGTTATTGGAAGAACAACTCTCTAACTTATATGAAGAAAAGGAACTATTGTTCGCAAAAACAAAAACAAATTCTATGGAAGAAGTAATCGCTCTCATCCAGGGAATGGAAGAACAATTGAACTCCATGTATTCAGAATACGAAACTTAAAAAAAACACAATTCGATTAGGAACTAAAGTGATGAGCAAATTTATAGACCCAAATATTCTCGGAAAACTGGGAACATTGACACAAGCAGAGGCGGATGCAGCTGCTTATGGAATCGTGAAGGTAGATCGGAACGGAAAAATTTTACTATACAACAAATATGAATCGGAACTTGCAAATGTACCCATCCAAACTGCAGTCGGTAAGAATTTTTTCACTGAAGTTGCCATTTGTACAAATAACAGAATTTTTTATGGAAGATTTAAGGAAGGAATGGTAACCGGGGACTTAGACATTGCCTTTAATTATGTATTCACTTATAAAATGAAACCTACGAACGTTGTGATCCATTTGTATCATGATAAAACATCTGATTCCAGTTGGATATTTGTCAAGTTGAGGTAATGGTTTTTATTTTAACAAATAAATTTTTTCTTTAATATACTCTTCAATCCCAGAAAGACTACCGAAGTAACTAGTTTGTTTGTCTTCTTCTGGGATTGTATGTTCTATTTTTTTCTCTAACCTTAAAATCAAATCGGCGTATTGAATCGAATCCATTCCATAATCATAAACTAAATGTTTGTCTGGTTCCGGTTTTAACCCAAGTATAGATTCTAGAATTTCTACTACGCTGGAATGAGAATCGATGAGTTTAGAAGTTTTGGAATTTAACTTTTGATTTTGAATCGATTGGTATTCCTCATTACAAAGTTTAGTGATGGTCTGATAGTCTGGTTTGCCATTGGGCAGTTTTGGCAAGGAAACATTTCTTAGGATTACTCTAGGAACATGGCTATCAGGTAATTCCTTTCTTAAGATTTTTATTATTTCTGTGGTAGCTAGTGTTCCTGTTGAATAAAGGCCAATCGTTTGACCAAATTCATTGGAGATAGGTACACAGACAAATTCTCCTTCTAAAGAAAGTCCAAGGATTTCTGATTCAATCCTATCCAAGGAAACTCGTTTCCCATTGTGTTTGATAATCCGATCCTTTCTTCCTAAAAGATACCATCCAAGTTCAGACCAATTTCCTAAGTCCCCTGTCGCATAGTAATCATTAGTTGGCAGCTCTTCTTTGGTCCAACCTTGTCCGCCTAATACAAAAGACTGGTGAGAAAGAAAGGGACTTCGAATTTGTAATTCCTTCTCATCAACTCCTTCTTCAGCTATCAAACGGATATCTAATCCTGTTAGGATCTGGAACCTGTTTTGCCTTAATGGATCTCTGTATCCAATCCCTCCTGTCTCAGTAGATCCATAGATTTCGAGAATGGAAATCCCACCTCGCTCACGTAGACTGCGTGATAAAGGAACCGGAAATTTCATTCCAGAGACAACTGCAGATTCCGGCATTGGTCCATCTTGGGCTAACAAGGATTGTAACTTAGGAGCTGAAGTAATTGAAAGTTTTCCACCTTCCCATGTAGTACCGCATTCGATGGAGACACCCAGGCGTTTGGGTAATAAATACCCCCAGAGTAATCCATAGAGGTGGCAGAGGGGCACTTGCACATAGACAGTACCTGCCCTCATATATAGTGATTGGATCTCTGGTAATTTTTCCCAATAGGAAATTTCCTGTTCTATTTCACTCCATTCTTTCCATACCATTTTCGGAATGCCTGTTGATCCGGAAGTGACAAGACAAAATGATTTGGAAGAGGTCAGAATGGGAAGAGGGAAGTTTGTTAAATGATTTTCTAGTTTGGTTCCTTTCCAGAGCGGATCCACAAGGATAGGGTGGTCGGATTCTAAATCGGATTCAAAGTTCCCAGAAAGGAAATAATCAGTGTCTGCAAATCGGAGAATAGAGGCCATAAAACAAAAAATCCTCCCCCCAGTGATTGGAGGAAGGATTTCTTTTCCGAGGTAGGATCCTTAACTAGGCTGCTTGTTGTTTTTCCAAACGTTTTTTCATGAGGAACCCAAGGGCAGCTCCCACAACAATCAAACTGGCCGAAACTTCAAAAGCATTTTTACGAACAGCTTTGATTAAGTAGGCGGAAAAACCGTTGTCAGCATAAAAGTCACTGACTCGAACTACGTATGAAGGGCGATTCGGTGCTGGGATTTGGTCTACATGCAAATACCAATCTTTGTGTGCCACGCCATTCGAGTGCATCCAAGAATTAAAGAAGATATAACCAGAAGTAGACGGTTTGCGAATGTCATTCCCTTCTGTTGGATGGTTGAATACTCCTGGAACGATAATGGCCCAAGGGAAACCATTTTTATCGATAAAGGAATCCTTACCCTTACTGTCTTTAAAGTAACCTGGACGATAGATTTGTCGATACACACCATCTGTCTTTTGGTTGATAGCAAGGAAATAGTTTAAATGTCCACCTACAAGGTTTTTTGTCTCATTCAAATCTACAGGTTCTTCAAAAGTAATGGTAACTTGTGCAGTCACACCACGAACAAAGTCATTGATCGTAAAAATGGACCCTGCATTTGGCGCATTTTTGCTACCGAAAAGTGTTTTGTCAGAACTTGGAAGGATCAGAACTCCTCGTTTGAGTTGCGCTGTATTCAAAGTTCCTCCAGTGCAATCTCCAACAACATTTGCAGTGTATTTCGCTGCCGAAGTACATCCGTCCCATGGATTTCCGCTTCCGTCAACGTAACTTACTTGCACTGTTGCATTCGTCGGAACATCTAAAGAAAGTCTCAGTTCATGGTTATATCCGGCACCCTTCGCAACATGAGTATAGGTCCCACGGATCACCTTAACTTTGTTTGTTGGTGTTTTGTCCATTTCTGTGCTGAAGATTGTAGAGTGGTCGTTTAAGTCAGCATCTCCAGCAGAAGGATACATATCTTCAAAAGCAATGGTATAACGACCAGAACGTGCTGTAGTAGCAAGACTTGGATCTTCTGGGAATTCATCGTAAGCATTTGCGATTCCATCACAATCAGAATCAACTGCTTGTACGCAACCGTTCACAGGTTGGAAGTTGGTTGTATCTACATTAACCACGGGTGCAACCACTACAGTTCCTTCTGAACCAGTCGATGGTTGTTGTACAGGAGCTGATCCTGTGATTTCCACGACTTCGCCGGTAGTAGGGTTCACACCAATGATGCTGACATCTACAGTGATTACAGTCGGCGGAACGCTGATAGGAATTGTAACCGAACCATTAGAATCGGTTGTTCCAGTTCCCACTACATTCGGATCTCCCGTAGTTGTAGTTTCTGTAATCGTTACTGGTGCGTTCGTCACTGGACCTGATTCGTTTTCAACAACGACAGTCACTGGAACGGTAATATTAGTTTCAAAATTGAAGCTGCCACCATTGGTTTGGTCTACAACAACTGTTGTGGTATCATTGTTGACCGTAGTGGGTGCTGGTGCAGGAGCTGTCGGTGTTGTAACCTCAGGTTCTGTAGTGGAAGTTTGGTCTCCGCTGGAACCGCCAGTCGTTTCTGTGGGAGCAGTGATTTGGGTTGTATCAGTGGTTTCTAATCCAACCACAGTAAAGGTCCCATCACCTGTATTTGCTGCTTCTGGAGTAGTGGTTTGGGTGGATCCATCACCTAGACCTAAAAATGGGAGAAGTAAAGCGCCCTTTTTCTTATTGGAGCAATCCAAAAATAAAAGGGGAATTGTTAAAATAACTAACCATCGTTTCATATCGAAATTTCCTACCTGTATAGGGAATTAAACGACAAAACGTCGAAAAAATCAACGGAGATTTAGGAAAATTTAGGGAAATCCATTGGATTTTGGGGGAAAGTACGAATTCAGTTCAAAAAAAAGAACAAAAATGGAAACAAATCAGACATAAACCTGATTTATTTCTCACTAACTTTAGTTTGTTGCTAAGTGTGCTACTGCATTTCCAAAAACAAAGTTCTGAAACCGAACTTCTCGGAATCCCAATTCACTTAAGATTTTTGCCAAGGTTTCTTGGTCTGGATAGGCCTTGGAAGAATGAGGGAGGTAATCAAACATCTCGTTTTCCTTTCCGTAGAGTAAATACCCGAAAATAGGTACAATTTTGAAAAAATAAAAGTCCGCAAAGAATTTAAGAAATTTTGGTCTGACTCTGCCTACATCCAAGTTCACAAATACCCCATCTTTCTTTAACACTCGTTTGATTTCTAGGAGGCATTTCTTTAAATCAGAAACATTCCTTAATCCAAATCCCATAGTTACAATATCAAAGCTGCCATCGGTAAATTGGCTGAGGTCCATGGCATCCCCGATGAGGAGTTGGACTCTTGGGTCTTTTGGGATTTTGTGGATGGCAAAGGATAACATTTTTTCTGAAAAATCGAGGCCAACAATCCGTTCTAGGGTAGGTTCCTTCCAGAGCCGAAGTGCGATGTCCCCTGTCCCACAACAGAGGTCTAGGGCAGATTTGGCCCCAGGAACCCTTTTTTTGGCCTCTCTGACCACCCAATCTTTCCAAATACGGTGGAGAAAAAAGCTATTCCAATCGTTGAACCTGTCATAGGCCTTGGCGATTCCATCAAAATTGGTTCTAACATATTCCGGTTTCTTTTCTTGGGATGGCAGTTGGTATTGGTTCATAGAGGTCGATACATCCATGAATTGGACATTTTCAATTCCCGCAATTTTGATTTTTATTCTTCTTTTCTGTTTTTCTCTCACTTCCTTTTATTTTTTCTTTCGAATCGTATTAGGACTTCAAAGGCTCGAGAATCAGAATTTTCGTTCTGCGGTATTTCCGAAAGAACCAACAGAGGCGGAATTAGAATTATTTTTTTCCCCTTTAGAGAGGACTATCCATTGGTTTCCAACAATTGCTTCTCTTTCCATGCTTCTCGGATTACTCGGGACGGTGATTGGCATTAATTCAGCCTTTGGTGCCATGGAAGCTCAAGGGAAAGTCAGCTTAGAGGTGTTAGCTGGCGGAATCAAAGATGCATTGAATACTACGATCGTTGGTTTATTGGTGGCAATCCCTTCTTTATATTTTCATCGATTTTCAGAAAACAAAATTCGATATATTTCCGAACTTATGGTAAAGGATTTTTCCAAAACCCATGAAACTCCGTAAATCAAATCCGGATTCTTCGATTGATATTAGTAGTCTCATCGATGTATTGTTTATCTTATTAATTTTTTTAATGTTAGCCGTCAGATTTACGGAAACGACATCCACTTTGCAATTGGACCTACCCAAAACAAAAACTGATTCCATCGGGGAAGAATCTCCAAAATTCAAAATTCAAATTAACCATCAAGGTTCTATTTATTTAGATGGGAAAGAAACTTCAAAAGACTCATTGCCGATTGTCATTCCTAAAAACGAAGATGGGAAATCTAGAATCGTTTTGGAAGTCGATAAAAACGCAGTATTCGAATCTTTTGTGTTAGTAACAGACATATTGAAATCGAAGGGATATCAAAAAATAGACATCATCACTCTAAAGGATTAGAGGATTGGACCAAATCAATTAGGAATTTATATCTTTTGTTTTTTACTTTTTGTTCTAAGATTTTTTTCCCTTTATCTTCAGTTTGGATTGTATTAAGGACACCGATGAGTTGTCCGAAATTTTGAATCCGAATCAATTGTAAAATCTCACGTTTTAACTCTGGTGTAGAGGTATTTAAAAAATTCTGCACAAACTCTTCTTCCGAGTCTTCCAGTTTGGTTATTTCTCCCAGTTCTTTTGTGTGTATTGGTCCTATTTTTGATTTACGAACCAATTCTTCTGGAATGATTTCTAATCGAGTTAAAGGAATTTCAAAAGAGAATTCTGATCCTTCGTTTATATTACTTTTTACATGGATTGTACCTCCTAAAAATTCAACTAACTGATGACAAATGGAAAGACCAAGTCCTGTCCCTTCTTTATAAGAACTTCCTTGTTCCGTTTGTTGGAATGCTTCAAAGATAGAGTGTAATTGGTCTTTCGGAATTCCGATCCCCGTATCCTTAACCTTGAATTGTACAGTATCAAAAGAATGTTCGGGTGTGCGGTGGATTCTAATTTCTAAACTTACAGAACCTTGGTTTGTAAATTTTAAAGCGTTCCCAAGTAAATTAACAAGTATTTGGCGTATTTTTTGTAAATCTGCTTCGTAGTAACAGGATTCAATGGCAGATGCATTTAGGAGCTCAAAACTAACTGATTTTTCAGAAAACCGATAAGAGAACATGGAAAATAAAGTGTCCCAAAGTTGAACCAGTGAAAAACGTTCGCGGGATTCTGTCATTTTTCCTGCTTCAATTTTCGATAAATCCAAAATATCATTAATCATTCCGAGTAAATGGACTCCATTTTCATAAAGAGAATCTACATATCCTTTTAGGTGGTTCGGAAGGTTTGGATCTTTTTCTAAAATCTGAGAAAACCCGATCACCGCATGAAGGGGAGTTCTGAGTTCATGAGTAATTTTAGAAAAGAAAACAGATTTGGAACGATTTGCTTTGATGGCTGCTTCCACTGCTTTTTGTAATCGTTTGTTTTGTAATTGGATCTTTTGAGAGTAATCGTTTAATTTGTCTTCCGCAAGTTTCCTATCCGTGATATCAAAGACAGTAGATTTGCTGATTACAAAATTCCCATTTTTGTCGAAGGTCGCAGTTGAATTTAAACTTACAAAAAAAGTAGATTTGTCTTTTCTAACAAACTCCAATTCGACTCCTGTAAGGTTTTCGTTTGGGAAAGAGTCTGTGATCAACTTGTATTTGTCCTGACTACTCTCTGTAAGTAAGTCACTAAACTTGAAGTTCCCAACAATTTCTTCTCTGGCATAACCTAACCAATCTAATTCAGTATCATTTATGGAAACAATTGTATTGTCTTTGTCGAGAGAATGGTACCCGCAAGGTGCATTGTTGTAGAGATCTAAAATCCTTTCATAGGATTTCATTAAATTTTCTTCAGCGATTTTTCGGTTGGTGATGTCGTTTCCAATCGACAACACTTCATACGGATATCCAAATTCATTTTTTAAAATGCGATTAGACCAGGTAACGGTTCTTTTATCATTTTCGCCAATGAATACATCATATTCTTGACGAATGTTTTGTTCAGGTCGATGGAAGATATTCCATAACTGAGACTTCACTTCGTTGGATTTTTCAAAGGGAATTTGAAATAAGTCCAAAACAACATCTTTGCCTTCGGCTATTTCCTTGTTAATTTGAAAAAATTCTTCTGCATAAGGATTGATGGAATGGATTTTGAAATCGGGACTCCAACGAATGATGATAGAGTTTGCCGTGTCATAAATGTCTTGGTATTGTTTCTCTTTTTCACGGATGGTTCTTTCGATTTCTTCGGAATTACTTAGATTTTTTCTGAAAAGAATCAATCTAAGTTTTTTCTCTCTCCTGTAAGCATTATGATAGTAATAGGCAACAAATAACAATCCAGATGCTATCAAGATTGCGAAGAATTCATCAATCATTTGATTTCCAATAGTAACATGGTCATATCATCTGCAACTTTCCCACCGGAATAAACCAACACTTCTTCTTGAACCGATTCGAGGAATTCTCTTGAGGTGAGATGGATCCGACTTTCAATGAGTTCCAAAAATTTTTGATCTCCTAAATACTCTTCGTTTTCGTTGGGGACCTCAAACATTCCATCAGAGAAAAGAAACAGTCGGTCACCTGAATTCAAAAAGATATCTTGGTTTTCAGCATTGAGTTGATCAGGAAACATCATAAGGCAAAAACCTTTTGTTCCGAGTTTGATGACGTTTTGATCTCGAATTAGAAACATATTGTGGTGGCCTGCCATCGAATAGGACAGTAGATTTTCTTCTGCTTTATAACGTATATAAATAGCACTAATAAAATGAGTACTAATGAGAGGTGTAAGTGTGCTATGAATCCAATATAAACTTTCGCTAGGCGATAAAAAAGATTTATTCATGGTTTTGAAAGTGATGATTGCCATAAGAGAAACCATTGCTGCGGCAATTCCATGCCCAGTCACATCTCCAAAAAGTATATCCAAATCACCGGATGGTAATAGATCGTAGGTGATAAGGTCACCACCCACTAAATCCATAGGTTTGTAAGAAGTGTAAATTTGATAAAGTGGGGAAGGAGGGAATTGAAAAGTAACCAAATTCTCTTGGTTGGCTTTCGCGAGTTCCAAATCTTTTTGAATAGCCTGTAGTAGATCGATTCTTTCTTTTTCTAGAGATTTGATTTTGATATGGGTTCGGATTCTAGCTACAATTTCTGATTCTTGGAAAGGTTTGGTTATGTAATCTACAGCTCCCGTTTCTAGTCCTTTGACAATGTCGCTGGTTTCATTTAAGGCCGATAAAAAGAGAATCGGAGTGTTTTTCGAACGATCCATAGTGAGCAGTCGTTTTGCGACATCGAGTCCACTGATTCCTGGCAACAAAATATCGAGTAAAATTAAGTCAAAATCGAGTGCTTCTGCAAGTTCTAAGGCATACTCACCGTCGTAAGCCACTGCTACTTCATATCCTTGGTTTAGCAAAATATGAGTGATAATTTCAATATTGGTTTCGTTATCATCCACAACCAAAATCTTTGCTGCTTGTTTTGTGTGCACAATTCATGAAGGATTCGGTGCAAAAAACATTTGGCAAGAGATTTTTAATCTAGTTTGATTCTATCAGATAGAGAAATGAAAAAGATCATCCACATCGACATGGACGCGTTTTATGCATCAGTGGAGCAGAGGGACTTCCCTGAAATGCGAGGGAAACCTGTTGTCGTTGGTGGATCTCCGCATTCTAGAGGAGTAGTCTGTGCTGCCAGTTATGAAGCGAGAAAATTTGGAGTTCGCTCTGCCATTCCATGTTTTCAGGCATATAAACTTTGTCCCGAAGCTATTTTTACAAAACCTAGGTTTGAAGTGTACAAAGCGGTTTCCAAAGAAATAAGGTCCATCTTTTTGGAATACACCGATTTAGTAGAACCACTTTCTTTGGATGAAGCTTACTTAGATGTCACAGTTAATAAATTAGAAATCCCTCTTGCCAGTACAATCGCAAGAGAAATTAGAAAAAAAATCTTTGAACGCACAAGCCTTACTTGTTCTGCAGGCGTGGCTCAAAATAAATTTTTAGCAAAGATGGCTTCTGAAAAAAATAAACCTAACGGACTTTATGTGGTACTCCCCGGAGAAGAAGAAAAATTTTTGGATGATCTACCATTATACAGCTTTCACGGGATCGGGAAAAAAACTTATGAAAGACTTTCTCTCTTGGGGTATACTAAGGGATCGGAACTAAGGAAAGCTGAGGAATCCTTTTTGGTGGAGGAATTTGGGAAGATGGGAGCAGTTTTTTATCGAATGGCAAGGGGACTTGATGATCGGGATGTGATCCCTTTTCGCGATCCCAAATCCATTGGCGTGGAAACTACTTTTACTCATGATTCAGAAGACTTTGCCTATTTAGTGCTCACCTTGGAGACTTTATCCAAAGAATTAGAAGAGAGGATGAGCCGTAAAAACAAACAAGGCAAAACACTCACTTTAAAAATCAAATTTGAAGATTTTACAGTAAAACAAAAATCTATTTCATCCGATTCTATTTTCTACTTGGCAGACAACCTTTTCCAACAATCCTCGAATTTGTTGGCAAATGTTTGGAAGGAAAACACCGATCCATTTAAAAAAATTCGACTTTTAGGAATTTCTGTTACCAACTTTATTTCAGATACAATCAATCAGGACCAACCTTCACTCTTCGGATAATATATGTTAGATAATGACAACGATTTAGAATCTCTCGGGCCTTTAAAAGTACTTCGTGTCCAAGGTGACCCAGATGCACCTACTGTAGTATTGTTTCATGGTTATGGTGCTAGTGCTTTTGATTTATTTCCCATCCATGAAGTTTTAGTCACAGATCAAAAATTCAACTGGGTATTTCCGCATGGACATTTGAGTATCCCTCTTATGCCAGGATATTCAGGTCGGGCCTGGTTTCCGATTGATATGGCTGCTCTGGAGGAAGCCATTCGAAAAAATGATTTCAGGAATTTTGCCGACAAAGATCCCGAAGGAATGGATGTTGCACGTCAGGCAGCATATCTAATGTTAGATGCTCTTGAAGTTCCTTGGAACCAATTAATATTGGGTGGGTTTTCACAAGGTGCTATGCTTGCCACAGATCTAACACTCAGAAAAGAGGAAGTATCCAAGGGTCTTATGATCCTTTCGGGGGCACTTGTCAATGAATCTCTTTGGAAAGAGTTAGCACCAAAAAAATCAATTTTACGATTTTTCCAATCGCATGGTGAATTTGATCCTATCCTTGGTTATGCGAACGCGAAAAAATTAGAAAAGTTACTTCGTAACTCGGGACTTCTTGGTGAATTCATCGCTTTTAATGGTGGCCATGAAATTCCGGCACCTGTCATTCAAGGGATCAGTCGTTATTTGAATAGTTTGTCGTAAAAATTCTCCTTGGCAAACCAGTTTGGATCAGTCTAAGTCAGTGGGTGGTCATTATGAAACAGTTTCTCATTACATTTCTTTGTTTTGGTTTATGGCAAGGAATCTCTGCCGAAGGCTTCGATCACAAACATTTGGTTTGGGACTCACTTCTGAAAAAGAATGTAAAGAATGGCCTGGTTTCCTATAAGGGAGTCCAATCAGAAGAAAGTTCGTTTCGGCAATACCTAGAAACGCTTTCCAAAGTATCTGAGACCCAATACCAAGGTTTCACAGAAAAAGAAAAACAAAGTTTTCTCATCAACGCTTACAATGCTTTTACAATCAAATTGATTCTCGATCACTATCCTGTGGAAAGTATCACTGAAATTGGATCTCCTTTTTCCAAAATCAATTTAGCTCGCGGGATTCCTTGGAAAAAAGAATTCTTTTCCCTACTTGGAAAATCAAGAAACTTGGATTGGATTGAACATGAAAAGTTACGAAAAGACTTCAATGAACCAAGAATCCATTTTGCAATTGTTTGTGCTTCTATCGGTTGCCCTCATTTGATTTCCGAGGCTTACACACCGAACGCGTTAGAGAAACAACTCCAATCAGCAAAACTTGGTTTCTTAAAAAATCCAAAAAAGAATTCTTATGATAAAACAACGAACACTTTGTATTTAAGTAAAATTTTTAGTTGGTTTCAAACTGATTTCACTAAAAAAACAACCCTCATCCTATATGTACAAGAAGGGTTTGAAGAACCAATCAAACCAGACGCAAAGATCGTTTACAATGAATACAGTTGGGATTTAAACGAATTGAAATAGAAATACAAGTTATGCATAATAGGGCGCATTTTATATTTTAAACAAAATGATATTTGATACGGCTCTAGAATTAAGAATAAAAGATGACAAGAAGGAAAGTCTATCAAAATCCGAGATAACTTCCTTACTTGAAAATTCTGAATTAATTAAGAATTTAACGAAGGACATTAATCAAAATCCTTTATTTCTAGTTTGGAAATTAATTGCGCTGAGTGAAATTCCATATTCTTTACAACTACCATATACAAAGAAAATAATTGATTTAATTATTAAAAACCTTGGAACTTCTGAAGGATTTTCTCTCACTGGGAAAAAGGAAAATTTACTACCATGTTACAATGCTATATTAATTAAAACATTTTGTAAATTGGGACTACAATCTAACAAAATTGTCAAGAATGCCGTTAACTGGATTTTAAAATATCAGGCTTTCCATAGAAACTTTAACTCCGATTGGAAAGAAGTAGAAATCCTAAAACATGGCGGATGCCTTAAATCTACTCCATGTTATATAGGTTTAACTAAATCAGTCATAGCTTTGCACGAATATAACAAATTTGAATCGAATAAAGATCTGCAATTAAAAATCGAGGAAGGTACTGAGTATATTCTTCAACACCATCTGTTCAAGAGGCAGTCAAATGGAAACCCAATTACGAAACACATACTTGATCTTTATTTTCCAGAAAATTACAATATCACTATCTTAGAATTACTCTGGTTTATCTCCGAAACAGATAAAATAAAAGACACAAGAGTTAATGATTCTATAGAATATATTAATGAAAAAAGAAATAAGAACAAAATGTGGGCTGTAAACTATGTTTATAAATCTGACGGCTACGTTTCATTCGATGGGAAAGTAAAAGAAGGTCAATGGCTTTCTTATTTAATTAACACTATTCAAACGCGCTACTACGCATAACAAGTACCTCGGGGACTAAGGTTCATGGAACGACGTCTGCAATTTATGGAGAATGATCATGCAATTGTCTGATTTAGGATGGAATTCTTTTTTTGAACTGAATTTTGATAAATATAAAAATCAAGGTCTGTCGGCGATGCGTATCATTCGAGAGAACAGAGAAAAATATATAGCTTGCTGTGAACTTGGAGAATTCAGCTGCGAAATTTCAGGAAAATTTCGATTTAGTACCGAAAGTAAAAGTGAATTTCCAGCAGTGGGTGATTGGGTGGTAACTTCAGTAATTTCAAATGAAATGAAAGCAATCATTCACGCGCTTTTACCTAGAAAGAGTGTATTCAGTCGAAAAGTTCCTGGCCAGATTACTGATGAACAAATAATTGCAGCTAACATTGACATAGTATTCATTATTACCGGCTTAGATTTAAATTATAATTTACGACGTATCGAACGTTTTTTATCAATCGCATGGGAAAGCAAAGCTTTACCAGTTGTTTTGTTAAATAAAGCCGACCTATGTCCTGAGGCTGAATTACGAAAAATCGAAGTTGAATCAATAACGATCGGAGTTGATGTGTATACACTCAGTGCAACTCAAAATACTGGAATTGATATTTTGAATCAATACATTCAAAAAGGGAAAACTATTGCTTTTCTCGGTTCATCAGGAGTTGGAAAATCTACTATCATCAACTCTCTGCTTGGGATGGAACATCTAAAAGTAAACGAAGTAAGTGAATTAGGAAGTCGGGGTCGACATACAACAACTTATCGTGAATTAATCATACTTCCAAGTGGCGGTATGGTCATTGATACACCTGGAATGCGAGAATTACAAGTTTGGGGTGATGAAGAAGGATTGAAGTATGTTTTTGATGATATTGAGAAATTGAGTTTAAACTGTCGCTACCGCAATTGCAGTCATGAAAACGAACCTGGTTGCGCAGTAAAAAAAGCTATAAGTGATGATTCTCTTGATCCGAAACGATTAGAAAGTTTTTTAAAATTGAAGAAAGAGTTTAAATATTTAGAAGACAGACAAACCATGAAAGCAAGTGCAATTGAAAAAGCAAATTGGAAAACAATTAGTAAACTTGCGAAAAACATAAAAAAGAACAAATTGTAAATAATATTATTTTTTGAATCACCGACTTCTCCAACGGTAGCTACGTCAGTCAATTTCCGTGAAGGCGATAGGACTTCAGCTAACAACGGAAGGTAAGTTGGTTTTAAGGAACTAATTCGAATTCGTAAGTGATCTTTGCCGTTTTTTCGAGCGTTTTCGCAACGGAACAGTATTTTTCTAAACTGAGATCAATCGCACGTTTCACTTGTTCTTCTTTAAAGTCACCTTTTACTTTGAATTTCATATGGATGTTTTTAAAAAGATTAGCTTCTTCGACTTTTTCGCGATTGGCATCCACTTCCACAGAGTAATCTTTCACTTCAATTCTATGTTTGTTTAGGATCATGAGAACATCAATGCTACTGCAGCCAGCAAGTCCCATAATCAAAAGTTCCATAGGCCTTGGACCAGAATTTTTACCACCGATTTCCGGTGAGGCATCGATACGAATGGAGTTTCCGGATTCGTTCCGAGCTTCCAAAACATAAGGGGATTCAATTCGATTCAGTTTGATGTTCATAAATTTTTAAATACAAAAGAGCAAAGCGGGCCAAAGACCCGCTTTTAAATACTACTTATTTGGTTGTGGAGTGTAACGTAAATAAGGTTTGATGGTGCGAAATCCTTTTGGGAATTTTTTCTTTGCATCTTCATCAGAAACGGATGGAACGATGATTGTATCTTCTCCGTCTTTCCAGTTGGCAGGAGTTGCCACACTAAACTGAGAAGTGAGTTGTAAAGAGTCAATCACGCGTAAAAGTTCGTCAAAATTTCTTCCAGTCGATGCAGGGTAGGTGAGAGTTAACTTTACTTTTTTATCTGGGCCAACAACAAATACGGAACGAACTGTAGTCGTTTCACTAGCATTCGGGTGGATCATATCATAAAGATTGGAAACTTTACGATCGGCATCGGCGATAATAGGATAATTTACTACGGTCCCCTGTGTTTCGTTGATATCAGAGATCCAACCTTTGTGACTGTCAACAGGGTCAACAGAAAGTGCGATCACTTTTACATTTCGTTTTTCGAACTCAGGTTTGATTTTTGCTACATATCCAAGTTCGGTTGTACAAACTGGTGTGTAGTCTTTGGGGTGAGAAAACAAAATCCCCCAACCTTGTCCTAAATATTCATGAAAGTCTATTTTGCCTTCAGAGGTTTCCGCTTGGAAATTGGGTGCTTCATCGCCTAAACGTAGTGCCATGATTTGTCTCCTATAAGATCAGTTGATCCCAATATAGAAATCTTGTCTAAAAATGCAAGAATTTGTTATACTTTATTGGACAAAATTTCCATTTTATTGAAATAATTCGCAGATTCCTTACTTTTTTGTTCTGGTAAAAGCCCCGTCCCAATCCGGTTCTGGAGGAGTCTCGAGATAGTATTGGCAACGTTCCCAGAGGAGTTTGCAGGCCTCATCCCCGGTAGAAGTCAGGATGGTGTAGAATTTTTTACCCGCTTCCTCGAACTTTCGATTCAAATAAGAGAAAAGGGCACTCTCATAGGCCTCGACCAACTTATGGTCTGCTTCTGTTTCATCCCCTTTTTTGGTCCGAACTTCAAAGAGTGTGACTGGTTTGGTTTTGCCTTTCACGCGAACGATATCTAACTTACGAGTGAAAAAATGGTCTTTGACTTCGTCATGGACAAATTCAGAAACTAAAATACAAACCCCATAGTCTTTTCCGGCTGCTTCAAGTCTTGCCGCAAGATTCACTGTATCACCCATCATCGTATAGGATGCTAAGGCATCGGTTCCCATAAATCCAACCTTCGCATAACCCATGTTTAATCCAATTCGGAACTTCATTGTGTGAGCTTCTGGGATGTATTTATTGTTTGTTTTCCATCCCTCTTTCAGAACTTCTAATTTGTCCCGCATTTCGACACTGGCAGAAACTGCTTTCAAACAATGGTTTTCTACATCGAGTGGTGCATTAAAAATCCCAACGATGGCGTCCCCGATGTATTTATCCAAAACTCCATCATGGTGTTTTAAAATGATAGTCATCGCAGATAGGTATTCGTTCAGTAAATTGGCAAGTTCTTTGGAATTTAGTTTTTCAGAAATAGCACTAAAACCCGCAATATCAGAAAAGAAGGCAGTGATGATTTTTTCACTCCCTTGTTTTAGTTTTTCTAAGTCTTTTAGAGCTTCACCTACCACAACTGGGTCCACCATACTTCCAAGAACTCCACGCATCTTTTCGCGTTCTTTCAGTCCTGAAACCATTTGGTTGAGTGCGACAGTAAGATTTCCAAATTCATCATTTCCCCCATCATCAAAATGGACGTGAAGATTTCCTTGGCCTACATCTTCAGCACTGCGAATGATTTTTCTAATTTTTTGAACTACCACACCCGAGATAAAAATAGCAAATAGAATCGCCACCAAACAGATCGTAATGGCAGAAAGCACAATTTGATTTCTGTTGTCTTTGATGGCTCGTATACCATCTGTCCTATCTACAAGGGTTCGAATGAGTCCTGAAAAATTATCACGTAATACCAAGTTTGGAACATTTTCCGATTCCAAAAGATGGGTTCCATCCAACTTCCACATAATTTCTTCTGATTCACTTCGGGAGTGGCCAAAACTTCCATCTGGAAAAAGTCTTTTTAATTCTTTTGTGGGAGTTTCTTGTTCAGCAGTAACAATCCATTTTCGAATGGCCTTCCATCGGTTCCTTTGTGTTTCTCTAGATTCCGGATCTTGGTAATAACGTTCGTATTCGGTGGGATCGGTTTTGAATTTCATCAAAATCCAATCTTCCAAGGCCACATCACGTAAACTCCTTAAGGATTCAATTTTTTCCCAATTTTCTGGAGGGATTGGGTAGTTTGTGGTTACCGCATCAAAGATCTGGTCTCTTGCTTCAATGAGTTCCTTATAGGATTTATAAAAACTAGTAAATAGTTTGTCCTTGGCAGGAGGAATGGGTGGTTTCGCATTTTTTAAGAATTGGATGCGTTCTCTTAATTTGGGAATGAGTTCCGAAAGTTCGTTTGTGATTCGGTAGTCCTCTTTGATGACTTCCCGGTAGTCGCCTAATTTCGATTGTACGCTAACTAAATGGAAAGCACGTGTTGTAGAGTTTTGGTGACGGAAAAGTGGAGAATGTAATGCTTGAATTTCTCTGTCTTCCCATTCATAGACATATTGTTTTGCATCTTCGTCTAAAGCAGAAATTACATCTGACAAACGTTGGAAGGACTCCACCAAACTTTCCTCCATTTGATCAAACTGATCGATTTGTGCTAGGGGAGAGGTATTGTCGATGATTTGTGTATCAAAGGAAGCAAGTGAAGTTTCTCCTGGAATCATTGCTGATAGAGGGAAGGTTTGGATTCTAAAGAGTTGGGTGTCTAGACCCAGCTCTTCCAGTTTGCGTTTTTTGGAATCAGCATAAAACTTTGCAATGAAAAGGTCTAGTTGTGATTTATGATTTCGTATTTCTTTTTTTAGATTTTTAAGATTGGTTTCCCAATTTAATTTAGCATCTGGATCTTCTGGAGGTGTTTGTTTTTGGGCTTCTAAATATTTTTCTTCGTTGCGAACATAAGAAGAGGCAAGACCTTCCAAAGTGTTCCATTCTCTTTCACTGATATTTCTACCGGCTGCTTCCTTTAGTTGGTGGCGGATCTCTCGTTCCAAAACATCCACATCATCTTTGGTTAGATACACGGAAAAAAAAGTATCTACCTTCTTGACTACTTTGGACGTTCCAAGAGATCCAAAAAGATTGGTTTGAAACCCAAATACAGAAACCGTCTTTTTTTTGGTCACTACTTTGGCAGTTCGGTATTTTTTTAGTTCTTCTCTTTGTCTCTCTATCCTGGATTTGAATTCTTCAATGCGGATTAAGTTTTGCGATATATTCTCAATCTCCATTACCAAACTAGCGATAAAATTTTTGGAGACAGCAGCTTGTTTTTCATAACTTTCCGAAAGAATGGCTGTTTGTTGGCGGACGGTAATGATGGAAAGTAAAAGAATTGTTAAGGCGATTAGGGTGCCTGTAAACCAAGCAAGTTTAGCTCTAATTCCTTCGGAAAGGATTTTCCAGGCGGAGATGAGCCCGGATTGGATCATTTTAAAGAATTCCATAGGGATAGCTGAAACATGAGACTATGAGTTCCGAAAGCAAGATATTTTGTATTTCATGTAGTACTTTGTTAGGCGAAAAATGGAAAGAACCCAATGTAGGTTTGTTCTTTCAATTTTGCTTGCTATTTTTCAATTCGTTCGTATTGTTTTTTTAGCAAATGTCCATCAATCGATTTGATTTACTCGCCATCGGGGGCGGTCCTGCCGCACAAAAAGCTGCTATCCAAGCAAGCAAAATGGGAAAAAAAGCAGCCATCATAGAAAAAGACCCTTACTTGGGTGGTGGTTGTGTCCACTATGGAACCATCCCTTCCAAATCCTTACAAGAAACCAGCCGGTTCTACAGGAACTTAAAGTTGTCCAAACTTCACGGATTACAATCCCCACAAACGGCAACACTAACATTACAGGAACTTATGTTTCGTGCCTCTACGGTGATCGAAAAGGAAGAGGATGTCACCCGCGAACAAATGATCCAAAACCGTGTCACCACACTTACCGGTTGGGGAACAGTAATAGACGCCCACCATGTAGAGGTCACAGATTCTGCGGGAAGAAAAAAAGTCTACGAAACTGAAAACATATTAATTGCAACCGGGAGTAGTCCACGGAGGCCCACAAACGAAAACATCCCTTTTGAAGATGGATTGATTTACGATAGCGATGGACTCTTTGCCATGAAAAAGATGCCTACATCCTTGGCTGTGGTAGGTGCCGGAATCATTGGATCGGAATACGCAACGATCTTTGCACATATCGGAGTGCAAGTTCATCTATTCGATTCACAAAGTAGGATCCTTGGTTTTTTAGATGAAGATATTTCGAATGAAATGACTGGCATTATGCAACAATCAGGGATTTCGATTCACGTAGATTCTTCCATCACAAAATATCACAAACTACCGAACGACGAAGGGTTCGAACTCACAACTAACAGAGGTGAAGTGGTGTGTGTCAATCAGGTGCTGATCTCTCGTGGGCGTTTAGGAAATGTAGACAATTTAGGTTTGGAATCTGTGGGTATAACACCCAATGACAGAAAACAAATTTTAGTAAACGAACACTATCAAACCAATATCCCGAATATTTACGCTTGTGGGGATGTCATCGGATTTCCTAGTTTGGCCTCTGTTTCCATGTACCAAGGAACTTATGTCGCAAAACATATGTTTGGTCATTCTTCTGCCCCTGTAGACGCCGAAGAGTTTCCTATTGGAATCTATACCTTACCAGAAATTGCAACCATCGGACCAACAGAAGAAGCATTAAAATCCCGTGGAGTCAATTATGGAGTGGGGATGGCTCGTTTTGATACCATCACTCGTGCTCAAATCAGTGGAGACCAAGTTGGACTTCTAAAAATTCTTTTTGATAGACAAACAAGACGAGTTCTAGGGGTTCATATCATTTCTGACAAAGCAACGGAGCTCATTGCTCTTGGACAATGTGTGGTCAATCTCAAAGCTCCCATTGAGTATTTCACCGAGCACATATTCAACTACCCAACCATGATCGGTGCCTATAAGAATGCTGCTAATGACGCCCTTTTAAGAGAAAAATAATCTGATCCCTTGAGAATCTGGCCTGTCCCGGTTGTTTACTTTTACAGAGAGGAACGGGATTTTACTTGTCAGAGACTCGGTTTTACCAACACATACAAGATTGTGTCAGACAAAGCTGTCTCTATGAGTCAAATTTATGAAAGAAGCCATAAGCGTATTTATGACTTCCTTTACAAGTACACTCAAAACGCGGACACGGCAATGGATTTGATGCAAGACAGCTTTTTAAGTTTCCATAAGCACTACGGCGAAGCCGGTCTCTCGGAAGAGAAGTCTGTAATGGTTTTGTACACGATTGCCCGCAATTTATCTATCAATTATGCTAAAAAGTTTTCTACAACAAGAGAGATTGTCTCCGATGAGATCGAGTTTCATAGCCACAATCCTAAACTCGAAATCAAGGCCGAATATCAAGATTTAGAAGATAGGCTCTATTCCTTTTTGGGAGAGTTATCGGAAGAAGAGCGCTCTGCTTTGTTACTCAAGAATGTGGAAGGATTTCAGCTGGTCCAGATCGCTGAGGTTTTGGGGGTTTCGGTTTCTACTGCTTCTCGGTTGGTCATTCGGGCCACAGAGAAAGTGTTAGCCATTGCTAAAAGAGAAAATCTGGTACCGGATTAGTATAATGAACGAATTTGATAAGCAACATACAATCGCTAAATGGGAAGAACTCCTACGTAAACCCGCAAAGGTTACAGAGTCCAGAGAATTCCCTTCTTGGGAGACTGTATCGAAACGAAACATCCAGTTCGAATACAATCCAGGCCAAGTTCCTTCATCTAATATTGTTTCTTTTTTCAGAAAACCTGTTGGTCTTGCCTTTGTTGGCGGTTCGACTCTTTCACTTGCTGCGGCTTTATTTTTTGTTTTTTTCTTAAATCCATCATCCCAAACAAAACAGTCCGAATTAGCGGTCGCCCCTTCCGTTAAAAAAACCGTAGAGGTGGTTTCTCCATTGAAGGTTCTAGTCTCCTCTGTGAAAGGAAAGGTTGCTGTCCAACCACAAGGGAGTTCTAGCCCTGTCCCACTGGTGAAAAAATACCAATTGGCATCGGGGGATGTGATTATTACAGAAGGTTCGTCTCAAATCGATTTGGATTTTGAAACTGGTTCTTGGATGCGAATTACTCCTAATTCAGAAGTGGTTTTGGATGTGATTGAAAAAACCAATGAGGCTCAATCGCAAAAGTTCTCCGTAAAAAAAGGGAAGTTGTTTGCCTCTGTCTCCAAACTTTCTAAGGACAGTCAGTTTGTTGTCCAAGCTGGAGAACATCTTACACAAGTTAGAGGAACTGTTTTTAGCGTTCAATTTGATGGGAAATCCGAAGTGGTGGCAGTGCGCGAAGGTTCTGTCGCAGTTGGGGATCTCATCTTAACTTCGAAACAACAAACAGTGGTAAAATTAGGCGAAACATTCCCAGTAATTGCTTCTCCTGTAAATCCGAAAGAAGATAAGGAACTCAAAGCCTTCCAAACACAAACTATTTTGGCACGCGAATCAATGCTATATGAAGAACATGCTAGATTAGAACTTGTAAGATTGGAAGATGGAACGGAATACCGAGGAGTGATCCTTGGTCAGTCGGAAACACATCTTCACTTCCAGGGATTGGAAGGTCTTATCGAAATCCCGATCCAAAAGATTCTAGAAACAGAAAAAATCCGTTAATCTCTATAAGTTTTTGACAATTTTGTCTTTTTCTGAGAGGCTCATCTCCAATAACCTAGGGGAACACCTTAAAGGAAGCCATGCCGCAAAATCATAAAAAGACCTTTCGCTTTCACTATCTCATCGATAAGGAATTCCAGTTAAAGTTTTTAGCTCATTATTCTCTTTTGTTTATATCTGGGGTTCTTGTGACTTTGGGTTTTCTCTATTGGCTGAACCAGGCTAAGTATGATGGTGGCGCAGTGTTTCGCCTTCGCCAAGATGCGCAAACAGTGTATTGGAAAGTGGAAAATGAGGATGCGGCACCGGGTGAAGTAAAAGACAAATTTGTTCCGAGGGAGATTTACCTTCCGAACTATGACCACCAATTGAATATGTATACCATCCAATTTGATGCCGTGGTGACACTTTCCGTTTTGTATTTGCTTTTGATTACAGTTTTTTCGGTCTTTAAATCCCATAAGATGGCGGGCCCTGTGTTTAGCATCAAACGTTCTTTGCAACGTATGGCTTCGGGCGAACCTATTGAGACCATTCGGATTCGGAAGGGAGATGAGTTTCAGGAGCTTGTAGAAGTGCTGAATGAGGTGATTCAAAAACGAGTGGGCGATAGCTCGAAGAAATAAACATAATTGGACTATGTCGCATTATAACTTGGTAGCCCCCACCCTGAATTGGGTGGTGGAGGCGGGCTAGTGGGCTTTTCGAAAATTACACCTAACAGAAATTCACTTATCTGGCAACTCCTACTTCCCATTCCTAACTTTTTATTTTAGTTTGTTCATATTTTGGAATTCCCTTCCTAGAACTGTTACTCTAATCGTTTTTTTCCTAAATACTACAACACAAGATAAAGTATTCTGCACAATGGACCTTCTTGAAATCTATATCATCCGATAGAGTCCTGCCACCGATCGCAGCGTAAATCCTTTCGCAAGTGCGAAAGATTGGAGCGAAGAGCAGGATCGCTTTTCAGATTAGATTTCGATTAAGAATCCAATCGCGAGGCGCAATTGGGTCCCAAAGAGTTATGAATACTTTTACTTTTGAAGCATTATTTTGATTTGGAATACTATTAATTATGAAGCAATATGTTACTTCCCATAATTGATCTTATGTCGCATTAGTGGTTCCAATTTGTGTATGGAAAGGCACATCGGTAACACTTTAGATCACTCACATGGGTTACACTTTTACTAGTCAATTCTATACAATAGCCTCTGGTATTTCAAGACTTTACTCGTATACAAATCCAAAATTCCAAGAATCGCATTCGCAAAGTAAAGACGACAATGCCGATCAGAGATTTCTTCAAAGCCAACTACCTCTCCAATGAAAGGATTCCCAAAGAACACACGATGGGGCCCGTACTGCGCAAAACCACTTTCATGAACTTTATCGGTAACAA
The DNA here is from genome assembly GCF_040833985.1 of Leptospira sp. WS4.C2. NCBI lineage: Bacteria > Pseudomonadati > Spirochaetota > Leptospiria > Leptospirales > Leptospiraceae > Leptospira > Leptospira mgodei. The sequence continues at coordinate 137,336 of NZ_CP162140.1, read as the reverse complement.
TATGTGTGGGATAAGCTACTTCTAGAATCTTTTTGGGAAATGTCCTTTTCGAAGATTTATAAACTTTTGCAGGTGTCAGAAAACCCAATGCTTCATGTGGTCTTACCTTGTTAAATTCATCACGGAATGAATCAAAGGCGGTCTGTTGTGCATCCAAACTAGATCTTGGAGGTAATGCGGTTTCTTCTTTGAGTGTTCTGTGCATTCTCTCATGACGACCATTCTGAGATGGTTTCCCTGGTTCAATGCGTTCCGGTCGGATCCCTAATTTCAACCACCATATAGAAAGACTAGTTAAGCCGCCAATGGCCTTACTTGCAAAAGGTGATCCATTATCTGATTTGATTGCCTGTGGTAGTCCATATTCTTTAAAAACCCTTTCAAATACGGCTTTTGTATGCTCTACATTCGTTTTGTTTAAGATTTCACAGGCTAGTAGATAACGACTATGCGCATCGGTTATCGTTAATGGATCACAACGATGCCCGTTTCCTACAGTAAAATGGCCTTTAAAGTCAACACACCAGACATCATTAGGAGCGACTACATCAGAAAAAGGAAATAGAGACTGTGGCACTCTTGGTCTTTTTTTCTTAGGTTTGACTAAGCCTTTTTTGCGAAGAATGTTTCCGATTGTGGTTTCACTTGGAATCTGCTTCATACGATGAAACTTTGCTTTGAGTATGGGACGGAGTTTTTTGGGACCCCAAGACGGATGGTCTTCACGTAACGATACGATTAGGTGAACGATTTTCTCTGAAGTTTCATTGGACTGTGTGATTCTTTTTCTAGATTTATCTTTGAGTCCGTCGATACCTTCCGACTCGTAGTTCTTTAGATACTTATAGCCAGTCTTTCTCGATATATTAAAGTCTCGGCAAAGATCAGCAAAACACCACTGACCACTTTTAACAGCTGCTATAAACTTGATTCTTTCTTCTATCACTTTGGTTTCCTTCCAAGGCATCGGATTTTCCTCCGATACACAATGTAGGTATTACCCATGTGAGTTGTCTCTTTTGTTACCTATCTGACCTTCTCATACCTTTGTTGAGTGTACTCATACATCCTTTACAGTTTTGTCTTTCGAAACGTTCCAGACCAAACTTACCTTGCAAAGTTCTACGAAACTTTTACTGTTCCACACAAACCAGTTTCCAACTGTTGTTGGCACATCCGGCATTACCCACTGCTAGAAAAGTTCCTATGGTTTTATTAAGGTGATTTCCATTGGAAACATTTCCTGCGCTATCAGTAAAATTGGAACAATCATTGGCACTGTTTGTCCAATTTGCACTCAAACCAGTAGCAATTGTCGATGTCCCACTGACTGTGGTTGAGACCTCATTCGTCAGATCTGCAGTAAAGATTCCACTTGAAGTTGTCGTACCAATCACGATGAACCCATCAGTCCTTCTGTATTCTTTATTCGGTTTGAGAACCCAGTCCGTTTGTTCTGCCGTACCACCAGTGGCACAATTGGCTGATGCACAAGCAATACGATTTGTACCATCGGCAACGAGTGCTTTGTAAGTGCTAGTACTACTAGAAGGTTTGTTTACGTCAGAAGCACATTGGCTATCAAGTCCTGAAATTCTAGCATTCAGAACGGCATAAGAATTTGAGACAAATTGTGAATATGCAAGATAATTTTAGGGAAAACCCAATGAATCTTCGGAACATTCCTTCTTTGTATACAGAGATTTCCGCTACAATCGATAGATTTGGGAACTAAAAAACTTAAAATTGAAAACAATGCCAAAATGATCCTTATTTTGTACCACAGGTTTTTTTCTTAATGTCTTCACAAAGATAAGAACCTATCAACCGTTCAGCGTCACATTGAAATTTTTTAGACTGCACGGAGTTCAAATTGAGAATCAGTTTTTTCGTTTGGATTGAAGTGAATGGTAGTGTTTTTTTACTGAACTGTGAGTTAACAAAACTATGGATTTCTATTGTACTTTTGAATCATTCCATTCCTTTCTATGTATCTAATTTTTCCAGATGCTTTTGTTTTATTTTCTAATATGGTTAGGCCCGGATCCTCTTTCAAAACAAGAAGATATGTTCGATCATGAATGATAAGAGAATCTAACTTGATGATACCAAATTCGTGAAATAAAGAGCGTAATTCTTCGATGGGCACACCCTTTTCCGCGGAAAAGATATATTCTCCTTCCTTGAACATCGGAGTTTTTTCTTGCAAGGGAGGCACCTTCGAATTTTGTTTTGGTTCACCAAACAAGGTACAGCCTGTCGTTATTATTAATAAAATCAGGCCACACCAAATGGTTTTACTGTAAAACAGCGGTAACTCCTGTCACCTGTTTGAGATGTTTGAGAGAGGCATTGGCATTGATGGCCTTCCCGTATTGAGTAGTCCCAGTTAATGCTGCTTCAGTGACTCCACCTTCGATGAGTTTTGTGATGACATCTAAATAAGTAAAACTTGGATTGTAAGAACGAATGAGAGCTGCAACGCCCGCTGCATTGGGAGTAGCCATGGAAGTCCCGTTCAAGTTGGCATATGCTGTTGTTGAAGGAGCCCAAGCCGTTAGAAATACATCCCCAACTAACCCGCCTGCATAGGCACCGGAAGTGTCAGTTACTAATCTGTAACCTACCGTACAATTTGTCCCAGCTCCTCCGATACAATTCGTGAGAATTTTAGTATCAGCTGAATTACTCACAAAAGGATTGCTACCATTTCGACAAAGCTGCAATTGGTATTGATTTGGAGAGGCAATATTCCCGTCAAACATAGTGAGAGTTGTACCAGCTACCGGGTTGCCCGCAGTGGCAGAATACTTCGCTTGGATATAGTCATAACAAGTGGTAGAATTTTGCCTCTCTCCGACACTCACTATGAAATGAGAAAGAGAAACATTGGTGGATCCCGTTGGGATTGTAAAATTTTTATAAACAATGCTATTCGTACTTAACGCCATAGTCGTGATCGTATTTGCAGAACTATCGAACAAAACATTTGCTAAAGTACAATCAGCCGATACAAGCATCTTATAATTTGACAGAGTACAAGTGGAGGATGCCCAAGTAGTTCCTACTGTGGAATAAGTCCAATCTGAGTAACTGGTAGAATTTTCGTTGTAGCTTACTTCTGTTCCATATCCACTATAGATATTGGTTCCTGGAGCACCAAAGTCGGCAGAGCGACTAGCAACTGTAGAATTCGAATCATAATTTGAAAAATTTGCCAACGCATGTTTTTGGTCGAGTGCCGCAATACAAATCACATTTGCATTTGTATTTTCGCAAGGATATGCGGCTCCGTTAGTATTGAGGTTTTTCCCATCATTTCCAGCTGCTACTACTACCAAAACATCATTGGTTCGAGCAAATTCAATCGCTGAATCGATAGCAGAGCTAAAACTAGACCCACCAAGACTCATATTGATGACCTTGGCGCCGTTACGCACTGCGAAATAAATTCCGTTGGCGATATTATCGTTTGTTCCTCCACCAAGACCCAAAACACGGACTGCCATAATCTTTGCAGACTGGCAAACTCCTGATATTCCAATGTTGTTGTTCCCGACAGCTCCAATTGTCATTGCTACATGAGTTCCATGTCCTTCTTCATCACGAGGGTTATTATCACTACTTGCAAAATCATAACCGTGATTTGGGCAACCACCACCAATAGCAGTTCCGTTTTGATTCACACAACCTGCAGAACCATCCCACATGTTTCCTACTAAATCCTGATGTGTGTAGGTAACTCCCGTATCAAGAACAGCGACGATGATATTATTACAACTAGTAGTCACATCCCAAGCACCGAGAACATTCATGTCTTTTCCGGAAGTTCCCGGATTACTAGAGTTAGCTGTATAACTAGGAGAAGCCAGTGTCTGGCCAGAATTATTGAGGCCCCAAAGTCTAGCAAACTCAGGATCATTTGGTGCGGATGCTTGTTTGTAATACAAATATCTAGGTTCAACAGATTCAACATTGGGATCTTTTTTAATTCTAGCGATACCTTCTTCTATTGTTTCAGAATCAGCTAGTTTTGCTGTAGTAAAATGACCTTTAAGGTTGAGAACTCCAGTGTTAGTTGCTAACTTCGAAGTTTGGTGCACTAATTCAGTATCTGGAACCTGTTTTTTAAAAGTAATGACTACTTCTCCTGGGAGGTAGGGAAGTTTCTGCCCTGCTTTAGACTTAGCGCGAAGTTCATCCAAATCTAGTTTGGTTTGCTCAAAGTTAAAAACTGGCTCGGAAATTAGGATGTTTGTAGCAACTAACATTGATGTTAGAAGCAAAAGTTTTGAAGTCGACTTTTTAATAAAATTCATATGATTCATTCCTTTCCTATGTGCTCGGAACATTGACTGCAGAAGTTTGGGCGGAAGGAGTCCCACCTGTTGTGTTGTATTTCCCGTAAGAATATACTTTGAAATACCAATCCCCGAAAGTTGGTACTGTGATTACCGTGGAAACAGGGGTAGTCCCTCCTGTATTAGGTACGTCCGAACAAAATATTGTAGTACCATTGTGAACGGCTGTAAACCCAGAAGTTTTGCTATAACAAACTTTATAACCACCATCGGTATCATTGGCAGCCTTTTCATTCGTGTCTGTCCAACTTACCAATACTTGTGCGCCTGTTTTTCCTGTTCCCGAAACGTTTAAGTCAGCACTTGAGGCAGTGCCATTGTTGCCGTTCGTTGTGGCAACTCTGACCACTGCCGATCTTGCATTCGTTGTGGATGGAGCGAACTGAATGGTAAATGTTCCAGAGGCACCGGCAGCAAGAGTGGTACCAGCACTAAATGCACTAATAATGAAATCTCCAGTATCCCCACTTGGTTTGGAAAGAGCAATACCAGTCATGGTTGCCGTACCTGTATTGCTAATGGTGACAGTTTTTGCACTAGAAGTGATCGTAGGCCAAACGGCACCAAAGGTAGGAATCGAACCACCAGTTGTAAAGTTACTAGAATTATGCGAAATGGCAATTGTTGGAACTGGCTTTGGTGTACCGGTTCCTGTAACCGAAAATAAAAATGCAGAAGATCCGTCATAAGAGACAGCGATATTCGATGATTTTGCTCCTGCAACTCCCGTCGGCGAGAATTGAATGGTAAAGGTAGCTGACGCATTGGCAGCAATCGTTGCAGGAAAACCGGCAAGGTTTAATATAAATTGTGAATCCGTGGAAGAAACCGCAGGTGGACCATCAAGGTTTGCCGTGGCACTTCCTGTGTTTTTTACAGTAAATGTCACCGCAGTCCCAGAAGAATCAATTTCTACCGAACCCATTCCATAACTGCCATTAGAAGCAATTTGCGTGGCTCCGACGGAAACCGCTAAGCGTGGTACCGCTGCACCCGCTGTTCCTGTGAGATTCAACTGAAACGAACCTACGGCAGCATCACTGGATTGAATTTTGATGGTCGCTGATCGAGGCCCAGCACTACCTGTTGGTTTAAAATTAATAGTAAAAGTAACTGATGACCCTGCTGCCAAACTTGTAGTACCTGGTTGAGTCACTGAAAATTGGGTTGCATCTGTGCCAGACAGAACCACTATGTTAGGTGATCCAGGTAAGGTAATGGAAACATTACCGCTATTTTTAATGGTAACGGTTCCCGTTTTACCATCCGCAGTTAATACTGGTTCGGCCCCCATATCAAGAGTGGATCCACTTTCTCGGCTAACGCCCTCATAAACGATTTCTAATTTTGGAGCAGGAACATCCCCGCCTCCACCGCCACCAAGGAGTGCTAACAGTCCTAAACCTCCACCACCTCCACCGCCGGGACATCCAATGGAAAATAAAGAGGTGAATGTTAATAATATTAGAAGATTCAGTTTTTGATTCATGGGTAAACAGCGCATAACCTTTGACCTATCGTCATCTGGGATCAATTTTTATCAATCGTACCTTTTGCCTTCTACTTAGAAAAAAACGCTAAAACTGTTTTTTACGGTGTTCTAGAACGTTCATTCTGGTTTGCCTGAATTTTTTTTCCAAATAAAGGCCCAAGAGATGTGAAGTTTACCTCTCCCCTAAGTTTCGTTCTATGGTCAGTCTCCTTCTAGAGCTCTTATTAAATCTATTTTAGGGATTTCCTTACGCTGCCGAATGTCATCTTCTCTCTCCAAATGCCTGTAAGACGAGAGGATAGTTGATTTTGTCATTAATTTCGCTATGATTAAGATCGTATTTCCAGTATTTGGTGAGGTTGCCTTGCCAATCATTAGGAATTATTTTATGAAAAAAAACTCATGTTGTGTGATCCATTTTGTATTTTAGTTCTCTCACTTTAGAACTCATCTAAAAAATGAAGAAAGCGGAGTCATGTTTGGTTCTTCCTTTTGCAATGACTCGAGAATCCTACAATGTGCATTGAAAAAAAGGAATAAAAGGAGATTACAGTGGGATCGTTTCATCAAACTTCCTGGTTGCCTTTTCATTAGAACCATGTTAGAATCACTTATGGTATATTACTTAATTCTCACGACCATTCCACTCGCCATTGTTTCGGCTTTTTTTATCCATTGGTTTACAATGCAGGGAGAATCAAATCCGCTCAAAAGATTAGAACATTCTCGCGGAATTTATCTAGGTTTTTCGTTTCAAATCCTGCTTTTTGCTTGGTTATTATTTCAATTAGGCCATGCCAGATTTTCCTATCCTTTGTATGCCATTGGATTTTCTTTTTTAGGAGATTGGTTTAATCTCCAATTTCCGATTGCCAAAAAACAGATGCAGGATCCTGTCCTTGGTGGAATCTTCAGTTTTGCTATCGCCCAAGTTTTCTTTTTGTTATCGTTTTGGAAGTTAACAAGTTGGAATGAATTGTATACTGGTGTTTTGCCTTATGTGATCACCGGGGCTTTATTGGTTTTACCAGCCCTGATTTTCTATTTTCGAGTGTATAACTCGAATCGATCAAAATGGGTAATGGCATCGGCCTTTGTTTATGGACTCATCCTCTGCTTTTTTGTTTCTTTATGTTTTAACGCCTACCTTACATTTGGTGGAGTTTGGATTTATTTGGCAATCGGAGCTGGATTCTTTTTACTTTCCGATGCTGTCATGGGAGAAACTACGATCAATGGGACAAGACATCCGAAATGGGAATTCCAAGTTCCTTGGGTCACTTACCTCATTGCACAAAGTTTTTTACTCGTTGGTTTCTTTTTAGTCTCTCATACGAGACATTTGATTTAAATTTAACAGTTATCTACCAATAGTATAAGACAAATCATTGTTTGGTGCAATAATCTTTGATTGTTCCCAAGCAATGATCATCCTTTTCCGATTTGGATCCCACCGATAACCGCCAAACAGTCCTGAGGTTTGGATCACACGATGGCAAGGAATGAGAAAGGCAATGGGATTTTTTCCTATTGCTGTCCCCACTGCTCTTTGTGCTGATGTTTGCCCAATGGATTCAGCAATATCTCCATAAGTACAAATACTTCCCATAGGTATTTTTAATAGAGATCTCCATACTTTCATTTGGAATTCAGTTCCAAACACATACAAAGGAATTGGAGTTTTAGGGATGATCATCTTTTGAAAATAATCTTTTAAATTTTGGTGTTCGGAAGATCCTCCTTCTTTCCAAATCGCATGAGGGAATTCTCCTTTAATCTCCAACATTCCTTTTTCAAAAGAATCGATGAACTGGAGTGATTGGATTCCCCGTTCCGAAGATACAAGAAGGATGTCTCCAAATGGAGAGGGGAATACTTCATACTTTAATACAAGACCTTCCCCTCCTCGCCTGTATTCTCCTGGTGTCATCGCTTCTAATTTTACAAATAAGTCATGTAATCGCCCCGTTCCCGATAATCCCAAAGTATAGGTTGTATCTAAAACAGATGATTCTTTTAGCAGCTGTTTGGCGTGAGTAACTGTAACAAATTGTAAAAATTCCTTGGGAGAAACACCCGCCCACAAACGGAACACTTTTTGGAAATGGAAGGGGCTGAGAGAAACTCGTTCGGCCAAAACATTTAAGTTTGGTTGGTCTTCAAAATGCTCCAGTAAATACTCAATGGAGTCTTTTATGATATTGTAGTGTTTGTGATTGGCATCCACAAGGAAAGATTACTGGATTCTAACGATGCTGAAAACCCGATTCTTGCGATTTCTGAAAATAAAATACAAATTGTTTGATTTTTTTCTCGGTAAAATCACACTCTTCAATTAGAATCAACAGTGTCACCTCCTTTGGATCCATTCCCAGTAATTACCGCCTTACAATCGATTGTCGAATCTATCAAAAATAACCCGGTTACCATTTTAGATGCACCTCCTGGAACAGGGAAAACAACCGCACTTCCGACAGAACTTCTAAAACATGCTCTTGCTTCTGGAAAAAAAATCTGTATTTTAGAACCGAGGCGCATTGCTGCCAAAACTGCCGCAAAACGAATCAGCCAAAACCTAAAGGAAGAAGTCGGAAAAACTGTTGGATATCGGGTCAGGTTCGATTCGAAAGTTGGCAAAGATACGAAAATCGAATTTGTCACCGACGGAGTTTTAACAAAGATCTTACTGAATGACCCAGAACTCAAAGAATATGGCCTTGTCATCTTTGACGAATTTCATGAAAGACGACTGGATTCTGATTTATGTTTTGCGTTGGCACGTCGCACCCAAGAAATCTTTCGCAGTGACTTGAAGTTACTGATTATGTCTGCGACTTTAGATGGCCAAAATTTTGAATCCATAGGAATTCACTCGAAACCCATCCGAGTTAGTATAGAAACCCATCCGTTGGAAATTTTCCATATGGGAAATTCCAATAAAAATACAAATCAGAGATTACTGGATCTTATTCCTAAAGCCGTAGAACAAATAGAAGGTGATATTTTAGTTTTTTTATCTGGGAAAAAAGAAATCCATAATCTAAGGAATGGTTTGGAATCCATACCGCAAATCAAATCGAATGCCGTCGTAATGGGTTTATATGGTGATATGGATTTGATAGACCAAGAGCGAATTTTTTTACCTTCACCAAAGGGCAAAAAAAAGATCATTCTTTCCACAAACATTGCTGAATCTTCAGTAACCATTCCAGGAGTCCGCATTGTTTTTGATACAGGGTTCCACAAACATGTTGTGTTTGATTCAGAATCTGGAGTTTCTCAATTAGTAAAGGAACGAATTAGTTTGAGTAGCGCCAAACAACGTGCGGGCCGTGCTGCCAGAGAAGGCAAAGGTTTAGTTTATCGTCTCTGGTCCAAGGAAGAAGAAGATTCTTTTTTAGACCGAACAAAACCTGAAATTCTCGAAGGGGATATTGATCGTTTGGTTCTGGAATTAAAATCTTGGGGGGAGGAAATCCAAGATTTGCGATTTTTAGATCCACCAAACAAAGGATCGGTGATTCAAAGTATCCAACGCCTGAAATTACTCGGATGTCTTGATGCAGATTCAAATCTTACAAATCTGGGAAAAGAATGTTTGAGATATCCTCTTCCCATCCGATTGGGAAAAATTCTGTCTATCCTACCGAAAGAGAAAGAAAAAATAGTTGCCGACGTTGTTTCGTTAGTTGGCAAAGAAAATTCAGGGACCGAAGCCAAACTGTTTACTGAAGATATCGATGCATCACAATTTTCTTATGAGTTGCGTTCTACTTTTGATCAAATTTTGCGTATTTACAGGGAAAAAACGGATTTTTCAACAACCAAAATAAATGGAAACCGATTGTTATATATTGCTTCTGGATTCCCTGATCGGATTGCAAAAGCAAAGGTTCTCAATGGGCAAGATTTTAAACTTTCGAATGGTAAATTAGGAATTTTAAATACAACCTCCATCCAAATTCCAGAATTTATAATCGTTTTAGATACTTTTTCATTCGGCCAAGATCTTTATATTACCCATTTTCTTCCTATTGATGAAGAATTCATTGAGAAAAACTTTTCCCAGATCATTACCAAAAAGGTTGTTCCCGAAAAGAGGACCAACCAACGCGGAGAATCATTTCTTGTTGTCAAAGAAGAAGTGAGTTTAGGAGATTTGGTTTTAGATTCCAAAGAAACAAAATCACCCAACCCGACAGTACTTGGTTTGGCGCTAGAGGAATACTTAACTAAATCTCCTTGGGAAGAAGAATGGAAAAAGGATCCAGAATTAAAGAATTTCTACAACCGAGTAAGGTTTCTGGAACGAAATGGCGTTTTGGATACAAAAACAGATGTCAATTATTTAAAACAAATCAGTAAACAATGGTTGTTCCCATTTATAGATTTGGAATCTGGAAAATTATCTTTAGATAAACTTCCCTACCTAGAAGCGTTGAAAGCATATATAGGTTACGATAAATTAGGTTTAATTGATTCCCAGGCTCCCATGTCCATCCAAGTTCCTTCTGGATCTAGAATCCAATTGAACTATGACGGAATAGAACCTGAACTTCATGTCAAATTACAAGAGTTATTTGGTCTAAAATCTTTGCCAAAATTGGCCAATGGGAAGGCGAGTATTCTGATCCATTTACTTTCTCCCGCACGGAGGCCCGTGCAAATTACAAAAGACTTAGAAAGTTTTTGGAACCATGGATACCATGAAGTAAAAAAAGAGTTAAAAGGAAGGTATCCGAGACATCCCTGGCCCGACAAACCTTGGGAAGCTGTCCCTACAAAACATTTGAATCACACCAAACGTTCGTAAGTGGACACCCATCCTTTTTTATTCACAAAAAATTTAATCTTACAGTTAGGGCAAAGATAATCTCCTGCCAATTTCCATCGGAGAAGGGTTTGGCATTCAGGGCAATGGACAGTTTTTTCTTCTGATTTTGGGGTGAGTTCGTTTGCGGGAGTTTCGCTGACAATTTGCGATTCTAAATAATGAATGCAATCCGATTCTGTTGGAAATATGGATAAGACAGTAATGATCGCTTCGGGAACCGATACTTTCAGTCCAAACCCTGCCACTTTCGAGCCTGTTTCTTTGCAACGTTCAGCAATCTTTCTTATAAACTCCCAGCCGACCTCTGTGATTTCTTCGACTTCTAAAAAGTCAAGGCAAAAAAGAGAGGGGGAAAGAGTTTCCTCCTTCAATTTCAGATAGAGTTCGGAGCCAATTTCCGCAGAAAATGTTCCCGCTAAGCGGAAAAGAAGTGATTTCAAACAGGTTTTTCCTCTTTTCTATTCTTCGGAACAGATTCTGTATTTACAAGGAATTTTGTTCCAAATACCCTTATTTATCAGATATGAAATCGATTCCGAGACGATACTGGGTTTTTCCTGTAGACATACTCTTCATGTTCTTGTCGTATTTTCTCGCACACCTTGTGCGTTTTGAGAACATACGATTTTTAGATAATTATCCTGACTTCTGGGTCTGCGCGGCAATCGTAGTCCTCTCGCGAAGTATGGTTTTTCTATTTTCTGGAATTTACAGATCTCTTTGGTCTTATGCTTCGTTGCACGATCTGCTCTCTATCATCAAAGCCACTGTCCTTTCGTCTCTAGTATCTACTCTTGCACTCCTTTTCTACAACCGTTTCTACCAACTGTCTCGAATGGTTCCAATCCTCGACACCCTCATCCTACTTGGATTTTTATGTTTAAGAAGTTTGAGTTGGAGAATGCTCCGAGAACAAATCTTTAATTCCGATAGGTCCAAACGTGGAACACCTGTACTTCTCGTAGGGGCAGGAAAACTTGGAAGTTCATTCCTAACAGAGATTAGACGAAATGCGGATTCAGATTACCTACCCATCGGATTTTTGGATGACAACTTATCTAAAAAAGGTGGCTACATCCAAGGAGTTCCAATCCTCGGTTCCACTGATGAAATTGGCAAAATTTTAGTTCGTTACGGTGTGAAAAGAGTCATTATGACTGTACCCCAACCAGATGGACGTGTGGTTAGCAAACTTATGAAAGAGTGTGAAAATGAAGGTGTGGATTTTAAAATCCTTCCCACTTTTGGTGAGTATCTTTCAGGGAAACCAAATATCACACAACTTCGTGAAGTTCAAGTAGAGGATCTTTTGGGTAGACCGACTGTGGATTTAGAAATTGAATCCATTCGATCTTACTTAGAAAAAAAAGTAATCCTTGTGACTGGCGCTGGTGGATCTATTGGTTCCGAAATTTGCCGTCAAGTGGCTTTGTTCAAACCCAGCGTACTTGTTATACTCGATGCCGCAGAAACTCCGTTATATGAAATTGATTATGAATTACGAAAAAGTTTTGCCGATTTAAATATAGACATTCGTCCTGTGATTGCTGATGTAAAGAACCTATCACGAATTTCTGCCATTTTTGAAGAACACCGACCCTCTGTTGTTTTTCATTCCGCTGCTTATAAACATGTACCGATGATGGAAATCAACCCTTCAGAAGCAGTTTTAAACAACGTGATGGGGACAAAGAACGTAGCAGATGTTTGCCGCCTTATTGGGGTAGATCGTTTTGTTTTAATCTCGACTGACAAAGCGGTAAATCCCGTCAATGTGATGGGAGCTTCGAAACGCGCCGCTGAAATTTACTTACAACATATTTCGCAAAATTCCAGGACAAAATTCATTACTGTCCGTTTTGGGAATGTTCTAGGTTCCAATGGAAGTGTCATTCCACGATTCCGAGAACAAATCAAACGAGGTGGACCAGTTACTGTCACCCATCCAGAAGTCATTCGTTACTTTATGACCATTCCAGAAGCCACACAACTAGTGTTACAAGCTGGAAGTATGGGTGAACATGGAGAAATTTTTCTTTTGGATATGGGAGAACCTGTAAAAATTCTTTCTCTTGCTGAAGAGATGATCCGTCTTTCGGGATATACTCCTCACAAAGATATAGCCATTGAATTTTCTGGCCTTCGCCCTGGTGAAAAGCTGTATGAAGAACTCCTTTTAAACCAAGAAGGAATTAAAAAAACACATCATCCAAAAATTCGAATTGCGGCACCATTGGAAAACTATAACCTACTGCTCTTCCAAAATAAATTGAATCGATTGTTTTCTCTTGCAAAAGCAAACAAAAATAGAGAAATTTTCGGCGCGTTCAAAGATATTATCCCCGAATATAAAATCCACGACGAGTACATCGAGTGGGAAACTTCACATGGTAAAAGGAATTTATGAGCGAAAAACTCACGCAGGAAGAAATCACAACATTACGTGAGTTTAAAAGAGATTTATTCAATCTCTATTGGGAACGATTTGGAGTTTTTTATATCCACGTAATGCCACATCCAAAACTAGAAATTGGGAAACGGGGTTTACTCAATGCAGAAAAAGAATCTGGCATTGTACTCGTGTTTGGTGACAAAGCTGTAAAAGTATTGGATAGTAAACCTGATTATTTATTTGCAGAACTTCAGTTTGGTTCTGCCTGGGAACCCACTATGATTCCCTGGGATGCCGTATTTCGTATCTATGATAAGTTCCAAAACTCAGCCACCCAACTTCGTTTTCTGCAAGTGGAAGTCGCACCCAATGCAGAAGAAATTAGTACCAAACCAAAAGTGACAAAACCGGAAGTAACTGGAGATGGAAACGTGATTCGAGTTGATTTTGGAGGGAAACGAAACGAATGAATTTTTTTACCATCACTCGAGGAGATCTAGACGGTTTTTTTGGTCTCATGGTAGACAACCTCATCCAACTTCTGGTCCTTTCCGCTCTCTGTATCGGAGTTTGCGGGTTCCCACTTGTCTTTATTACTGCTGTTGTTTTGCCTGGAGCTGCCGTTTCTTTGCTTGTAGGAAATATGTTTTATGCCTGGCAAGCGTGGAAACTAGGACAAAAAACAAAACGTACAGATGTTACAGCCATCCCTTATGGTATTAATACGGTTTCTCTTTTTGCCTTTGTATTTTTTGTAATGTTCCCCACTTACCAAGCAACAGGTAACTATGTTGCGGCCTGGAAAGCGGGGCTTCTCGTATCTTTTGTTTCCGGATGTATTGAAGTGATCGGATCTTTTGTTGCAGCAAAAATCCGTAAATACACTCCCAGAGCCGCTTTACTTTCCGCATTAGCCGGAATTGCGATCACCTTTATCTCTATGGATTTTTTACTCCGTACCTTCGAAAGACCAATAGTCGCCTTTATCCCGCTAGGTGTAATTCTTCTACAATACTTCGGGAAAGTTCGTTTTCCTTTCGGTATTCCTGGTGGGTTACTTTCTGTTATACTTGGGATTTTATTATCTTATTTATCTTCCTTTTGGGGAGATCCAATTTACCAACCTGGAGCCGTCGAAAGTGGACTAAAAACTTTGGGTTTCTACTTCCCTCAACTTTCAATTAGTCCCCTGATAGAAACACTCACATACGCAAATATCAAAGCGTATTTTTCCATCATCCTACCTATGGGAATTTTTAATGTGATTGGTTCTCTTCAGAATATAGAATCTGCTGAAGCCTCAGGTGATAGTTTTGATACGAAAACTTCGTTACTTGTCAATGGCCTTGGTACTCTGGCAGGTACTGCTTTTGGTTCCCCTTTTCCAACTACCATCTATATTGGACATCCAGGATGGAAGGCACTGGGAGCTAAACATAGTTATTCGGTGCTTTCCGGAATCTTTATGACTATCGTAAGTTTATTTGGACTCATGGGCCTTATCCAAGCTTTAATTCCTGTGGAAGCGGGAATGGCCATAGTGCTTTGGATTGGGATTGTGATTACAAGCCAAGCCTTCCAAGCCATTCCCAAACATCATTCCCCTGCGGTTGTGGTGGGACTTTTACCGGCCTTTGCGGGTTGGGCAGTCCTTATTATCCAAAATGTATTTATTTTTTTAGATGGGAAATTACAAACCACCTTACAGGAGCTTGGCGTAAAGCAAGTAGTCCATTTTTCTTTATCTGATATCCCTCCGCATTTAACTTTTCTTCCTTATGCTCTGAGTGGAGTGCTCGCTTTGTCTCAAGGGTTTCTCATCACTTCGATGATTTGGTCAGCAATGGTGGTTTTTGTTTTAGAAAGGGAATGGAATAAAGCTGCGATTTGGGCTTCCATTGCCGCCGTGCTTTCTATCGTTGGTTGGATTCACGCTTATGAATTGCAAGGGAATGCCATTCTCAATCGATTTACGGAACTTGCGAGCCTAGACTTCCCTATCGCTTACTTTTCCCTTGCTACCTTATTTTTGTTAATTAGGTTCCTGGATTCAAAGGGAAAAGCGGAGAAATTAGGACATTAATTTTGCTTGTAATCTCATGCTCAAACAAGTACAATTCTAGTCTAAACAATAGGTTCCACAAAGGACCTTAAGGAGAACAATTTCCTATGACTTGGATCAAACGAATCGGTTTTTTCCTGTTAACCAATATTTTGATTATGACTACCATCTCTATCGTAACCACACTGCTTGGTTCGATGGGATTTAGTATCCGTGCCTATGGTTTGGATCTAACACAACTCATTGTATTCTGTTTAATGTGGGGTATGGCGGGATCTTTCATTTCCCTATTACTTTCGAAGATGATGGCGAAGTGGACGATGGGTGTCAAAGTCATCGATCCGAAACAAGCTTCTGCACCAGAGATGGATGTTTATCGCCGTGTGCAATCACTCGCACAAAGAGCTCACCTTCCGATGCCGGAAGTGGGAATTTACGAATCTCCCGAAGTGAACGCATTTGCAACGGGTCCTAGTAAATCCAGCGCACTTGTGGCTGTATCTACGGGACTCCTCAACCGTATGAATGCACAAGAATTGGAAGGAGTGTTAGCCCACGAATTGTCACACGTTGCCAATGGAGACATGGTCACACTCACGCTGATTCAAGGTGTTGTGAACTCATTTGCAATGTTCTTCTCTCGTATCATTGCTTATATTGCATCAAATGCGGTAAAAGAAGAGATGGCACATATCGTAAGAATTGTTGTCACCATTGCTCTAGACATTGTGTTCTCAATTTTAGGTTCCATGGCAGTCGCATACTTCTCACGCAAACGTGAGTTCCGTGCTGATGCTGGCGGTGCTAAACTTGCGGGTAGAGAGTCTATGATTTCTGCATTGGAATCACTACGCCAAATGGTGGAGATGCCAGAAGATCCAAGAGGAGAGGCCTTAGCTTCCCTAAAAATATCTTCCAACAAAGGGGGATTCCTTTCCCTATTTGCCACTCACCCAGCTTTAGAGGAAAGAATTCTAGCACTCAAACAAATGAGATAGAATTGCAAGCGACTCTGGTTTGTGAAAAAAAGGTCGGCTCTTTGCCGGCCTTTTTTTATTGCAAAGCCCTAGTCTTCTTTGGTTTCATCCTAATATGTCCATTGTTAAATCAAAGATTCGTACCATTCCCGATTACCCAAAACCAGGGATTCTTTTTCGCGATATTACATCCCTTCTCATTGATCCCGAGGGATTCCAACTGACAATTGGAATGTTTGTAGAACGATACCAAAATGCTAAATTGAATAAAATTGCTGCCATTGACGCAAGAGGGTTTATCCCTGGTGCTGCTTTGGCATTCCAGTTGGGTGTGGGATTTGTTCCTATCCGTAAAAAAGGAAAATTACCAGGAGAAACTATTTCTGAATCTTATGCGTTGGAATACGGTGTGGATCATGTGGAAATCCATACAGATGCAATCAGCCCCGGCGAAAGAGTTTTGATTATGGACGATTTGATTGCCACTGGGGGAACTCTGGAAGCGTCAATCAAATTGGTACAAAGTCTAAAAGGTGTGGTTCATGAATGTTCCACAATCATCAACTTACCAGATTTAGGTGGAGCAAAACGAATCAAAGATACTTACGGAATCGATGTATTCTCTATTTGTGAATTTGAAGGGCATTAACATAGAAATATAGTTTTTACTGAAAACAAAGAGTTTTGGTTAGGTTACGGATTTCCAGTCATTACTCTTTGTTTTATCCACGCGAATACTCACCTCGTTTCCGAGAAAATTCCAACGAACGACAAATAGTTTTTTCAAAATATGAATTCCGCGTCCTCCGGTAACTAATTTTCGATCCGATTCAATTGGGCTTGGAACGAGTCTCGGATTAAAACCTTTTCCACTATCAATCACATAAACATCAATGTACTTTCTTGATTCAAATACGTGTACGGTGATGATATCGTCTTCTCTTTTGCCACCATGTTCCAAGGCGTTGTCCAAAGTTTCGTCTACCAAAATCTGGAACCAAAAACTATCCATCACTTGACGCCAATTTCGTTTATCATAAAGATTCCAGAGTTTTTCTTTGATTAGCCTGGAGTTAGATCTAGTAGCAGGGATTTGGTCTTCAAAAATCTGGGTAGACCTTTCGAAAAGAAAGGAAAAAGGGTGAGTTAAATACTCTTCGGTGAAGGAATAATGAAATAGAAATACAATGAAACAAGAGAGGAATAACAAATTCACAAATAAAAAAAAATGTAAAAAATATTGAGTCGTTAATGGTATTGCATCAGGCAAAAAACATAAAGAAACGAAAACTACACAAGTGAACAAGGTAACCCAATAAATATATTCCATAAACCTTTGGATAGCAGGGAAGTTGTATCTGAGTTTAGCAATGATAAGATAAGCAAAAGCGAAAAATGCTAACACATAATAGGTATTATAGTAATATTTCAATAAAATCAAACTTGCTTGTGGATAGACTTCATTCAAAAGCCCCAAATCTACAAGCAGCAACATGATACCCATTCCCAATACAAACGAACATATGACAACAAGCCTTGGGAAATTTCGAAAGAAAGTTGGGAACTGTAATCCAAAGTATAATAGAATAAATGATAAAAAAACTAAATATGTGGAGATAGTATGCGGTTGGTTAAGGATCTTGTTTTCTAAGAACAAACTATTGGTAAGAATTGTCAAATCTCCGATACAGAAAAAAGCCGCGAGGATAGAAAAACTTGTTTTCATTCTTGTTCGCGGATTCTTTCTAAATGAAACAATGCCGGCAATCAATGAAAAAAAGGCGGTAATTCCGAATATGATGGATTCAAACAAACTCATGCAAAAACAAAAAAAAATTCTCCTCTCCCCATTTCTCTTTGCGAGTACTATTTTATTTTTTACAAGTTTATTCCTAAGCCCACTTTACCCCGAGGAATCCAGACAATCTATTGACGAAATTAAGAAATCTGTAGTCCAAATCCGAGTGTTTTCGCAAGCCAAAGACCCATTCTCTCCCTGGATGTCTTCTGGAATTTCTGCTTCCACTGGCTCCGGGTTTTTGATCTCCAAAAATCGTATCCTCACCAATGCTCATGTTGTATCCAATGCAAAATTTATGGAGGCACAAAGGAACAACCAAACCGAATGGTTTGAACTGAAAGTATTGTTTATTGCGCATGATTGTGATTTGGCAGTTTTAGAGGTTTCAGATCCACAGTTTTATGAAGACAGCAACTACTTAGAATTAGGTAATTTGCCTGAACTTGCAAGCCCTGTAGATATCATAGGATATCCCATTGGTGGAAGCAAAATATCCGTTAGTCGAGGAATCGTATCCCGAATCGAACAGTCAACTTATGCCCATAGCCAAATTGATAGTCATCTGGTGGTTCAAGTGGATGCTGCAATCAATCCAGGAAACTCAGGTGGACCCGCATTACAAGATGGGAAAGTAGTCGGTGTAGCCTTCCAAGCATCCACTAAGGGAGAGAACATCGGTTATATCATTCCTACAGTTGTCATCCAACATTTTCTAAAAGATATAGAGGATGGAATCTATCATGGATATGTCGAGTTGGGGATCCAAACCCAAACATCTTTTTCAGAATCGCATAGAAAATTTTATGGGATCCCCAACCCAGAAGAAGGAGTGTTTGTTACAAAAGTTCTCAAAGCAGGCTCTGCCGATGGTTATTTAAAACCAGGTGACTACTTAACGGCAATTGATGGACGTAAAATTGGTAGGAATGGAAATTTACTCGAATCTAATTCTATTGATTTTTTGGAGCTTATAGACAATAAGTTTGCGGGAGAAGAGATTCAATTTGATCTCATTCGAGATAAGAAAAAAATAAATCTAAAATTCCCTGCTAAAAAAATGCCTCAGATGGAAAGACAAAGATCAAGATATGGAATCAATTACGACTACCTTATGTTTGGCGGTCTAATATTTCAAACTGTCAACAGAGACTTACTCGAAGCATGGAGTAAAAATGGGCAAACACAAGGAGGGAGTTTGCTTGTTTACCGGTTTTATGATGCCACGACACTTTCGGATGGGCAGTCTGAAGATGTAGTCTTGTATCGTAAGTTACCCCACCCTATCAATTCAAATTCCGATTTTTATTTGAATATGGTGGTGGAAGCTTTGAACGGCGAAAATGTAAAAAACTTAAACCACTTAAAAGAGCTTTTGCAATCTTCCAAAGAAAAAACCATACGCATCCAATTTTATGGGATCCAATTGCCTATGATTTTGGATAAAGAAGAATCAGACCACGCAGACTTTGAAATCAGAAAATCTTACCACCTAACAGGAAATCAGTAACATGTTTTTTTTGAATCCATATTATCGATTCGTATTCATTCTCTTCCTATTTTTTATTAGCCCAATATTCGGGAAATCTGTCCCTGTGGCTATGACCGATGTTTCCATCTTACAAGTAAAGGTAACAGTTCAATACCCTCAGTTCATTCAACCCTGGAGGTTTAAAACTCCAGAAATTCGCCAATCAACTGGAATTTATATTGGAGAAAATAGAATTATCATCCCTGCACAAGCGATTTATTTTTATACAAGCATTGAAATCAAAAAACCAGATGCTCTCAAAGTATATACCGCAGAACTAGAACGAATGGATCCGGACTTAGGACTTGCCATTTTAAAATTCAACGATCCTTCGGCTTCAAAAGATTTAAAAGCCGTTACGTTTCCTAGTGAAGTTTTTATACCAGGAACCGGCCTTGTGATGGAAAGCAAAGACCAAAGGAATCTGGAAGAAAAAAAAATTAGAATGATCCGCCTAGATATAGATTCTTATTCCAGCGGTTACGTGGAACTTCCCTTTGTAGAAATCCAATCAGAAGAAAAATTAGATGGTGTGGGCGAACTCATCGTTGATGCTACTGCAAGAATTCCGCAAGGAATTTTATATCAATTCAAAGAGAACAATACAGGCAGAGTTATCCCTTCTTTTTCTATCAAACATTTTATAGAAGGGAAATCCTTTCCATTTAAAGGTTTTCGTTTCAAACCACTCACTGATACGGCCACCAGAAATCATTATGGATTAAGAAAAGATGATTTCGGAGTTCTTGTAGCGGAAATTTATCCAGGCTCTTCCGCTGATGGAGTTTTACAGTTAGAGGACGTACTACTCGAAGTTTCGAATTCCAAAATCGATCCCAAAGGATACTTCGACCATCCCAAATTTGGTAAACTTAATGTATCTTATTTATTTCACAATACTAATGATTCAGATTCTCACTTCGGGAAAAAAATTAAATTAAAAGTATTTAGAAACAAAAAGCCAATCATTCTTGAGTTAGATTTAAAACCGCTACCGGAATCAGCGATCCGAATTCCCCATGGAAATTCTAGATTCCAAACTCCCAAATATTTAATGTTAGCGGGTGTTATTTTCCAAGAACTTTCTGAACAATATTTAACTGAACATGGAAACCAGTGGAGAAATCGTGTGAGTAAGGAACTTCTCTATCTCAACGATTTCTATCGTATCAAACGAAATACAAACGAGGGGAAAGTTGTATTTTTATCACAAGTGTTACCACTCGCAGGAAATAAAGCCTACCATACAGCGCACCAGATGATTCTAAAAACTGTGAATGGAAACCAAGTCCAATCATTGGAACACTTAGAAAGTTTGGTCAGAGAGTCAGATTCAGCATACATCCGTTTTATGATGTCCGACGGTTTTGAAATGATCTTCAAAAAAGAAGAAATCCAAACGCTGAACGCAGAAGCTAAACAAAGTTTTCAAATTCCAAAGGATTCTAACTTTTAGAATCCAAGAAATCCCACTTGGTAAGTCAATTGTTTTGAAATTAGTAAAACCTTCACGAGAAACAAAACGAGAATGAATAAAGTAAAAAGTATATATTCTTGTTTTCTGACGGTTTTGTCTGCATTTACTAATAATAATAAAACCGGAATGGAAAGGGTAAACATGCGAGATACATTTTCATAAACTGACCAAAAATGATAATATCCGGCTGTTCCTATCATAAACATAACAAGCAAAAACGAAATTCGAAATTCCCAACCTTTACGAACTTTTCCAGTAAATGGCAAAAACAACCCAAGGAAAAATAAAACAACAAGAGGGAATCTGGAAAATAATCTAGCTAAATCTTTCCAATGTAATCCACTGGCAAGTGATCTCCAGATGGATTCCATATAGGAAATAAGACCTTCTAGCGGTAGAATGAAATCAGTAAGCCGACCCGGTCTCCAATTAGGGAAACGATAGGCTAAGTACAAATGCCAACAAACAGGGATAATGAGAACCGATCCGACAACGAACATCCGTGTCCATTCTCTACGAAAAACCGCTGCAAGTCCCAAAGGAAATAGTAAAAAAAGTGCAGGTTCTTTTGTTAAAATTGCCAAACTCGAAAGAAATATAAAAGGGAGATAATTTTCTTTCACATAATAATAATATGCAATAATCAGAATGGATACCATTACTGTATCACTAACGAGTACATAATAACTACCCAAGGCAAAAGGACTTAAAAGGTATAAAATGGCGTATGGTTTTGTATCTTCATTTAGCAATTTACGTAAATAGAAATAGGAAACAAAAGTTAGCACAATATTCCAAAAATACATTCCTAAAATCGCTGCTGTTTTTCCAAAAAAACCAAAAAGAGCAATTAACAAAGGATAACCTATCCTGGGTGCCCGATATGATTCATCAAAACCTTTTGGCCAATTGAGATTAAATTCAGAAAGAGGTCTTGAAAAATAATAGAAAATCTGACCATCATAACCTGCACCTAAATCTCCCACTTCTCCTTTGAATAAAACAGCATTTTCTGGTGTTCCCGTCTGGTTTTGTAATGCGAATTCGTAACCGAAGTTCACCATGGAGCTAGGATTCCATTCATACTTTTTCCAATATGCTAGAGTGGAAATTCCCCAAATCAGAAAAAATGTTACAATAGTAAGCCACTGCTTTGAATTGAAAAATAAAAAAATAGGTAATAAACGTTTTTGAAACATTGGTTTAACTCCAGTTAAGGATTTGTTTTTGGGAATTGGCTCTCTAAAGATTGAGAAAAAATCGAATTATATTCATTGGCACCTTCGTACGTTAGATGGTGCGGATCAAAAAAATATCTGACATCGGTTATAACTTCTGTATGATCAATCAAGGTTTGCCCACGGTTTTCTAAATGAGATTTTAGACTAGAAATCCAATCCTTTCGCCACTTTGAATTTTTATAATATTCGAATTCCATAGGGTTTTCTGGACTTAACACCAACACAAAAGGAATCTGATGTTTGTAAAAGTAATTAGAAATAGTAAGGATACGATTGAATTCCGACCAAGGTGTAAAGGTCACCGAGTTTACATTTTTTTTTGCTTCTCTCACCAAGTGTAACCGCATCAGTTCAGCCCTTGACTCTGCATCACGAACCATCCGTTCTATGTAGTCTTCTTTAAAATCTGGAACTGTCATTCTAGCGAGACGGGTGTCATCCCAATAACTTCCTCTCGAATACGCTCGATTTTCAAAATTTGATGTTTTACAGAAAAAATGAGATAATCGAACACCGACAAACTCATCTCGACCATAACGAATGAGTTTGACTTCTTTTGCAGACGATAACTCCGATAGAACTTGAATTTGAACCACTGACCACTGGATGGAGTTTGGGACTAAAGAGTACCATTCCAAATCATTCCAACCAGAACGTGCAAAAGTTTTTTCTATTTCATGAATTGGTTTTTGATTTGGTATAGAATTTGTTTCGGAGTAAAAACGAAATCTTAATTTTGTTTTTGGCTTTTGGAAGAAGATGGATTCTTTCGATTTTTTTTCGGAACAAAGTACTGTTGCTGATTCCCTTGTCCATCCCTTTGACCAAATCCCTTCCATTGGTTTTTCGCCTTGGTAGAGATGGTATTTTCTCCCGCTACGGAAGTGATTGTCTAGGTATACTTCTATAGGATCCCAAAAGAAAACTCTGAACCGACTCACATAAAACAATGATTTGGTGGCAAGTTTAGATAAAGTTTTCCTTGGTAACTCCGTCCAATGATCTTGTAAATAGGCTCTTGGATAGATTGTTTTTGCGGGATATCGTTCGCCAAACTGAGATACCCAAATTTTTTCATTGAACTCCAATTTGTCACCAATTGGTTCTTGGTATTCCCACTGCAAATCAGCAAAGTTATGTATATAAACTACTAAGTTAGGGTGTGAATCCAAAAGGTCTTTTTTGTAATAATCTAGATCCGTTGGAGCCATTGCCACATGAGAAAAAAAAGAATATTTGGTTTTAGGATTTTCTTTTTGATTGAGTTCGTCAGGTAATACGGAATACAAAGCGACTGAACTTCCTGTAATGATGGTTCTATGTTTGTCTTTAGTGGATTGTAACTCTTTGGTTTTGTGAATAAAATTATACCAAGGAGAGGAATCCCATTCGGTTTCATTAGGAAATTTAAAATAAAGATCAAAAAATAAAATTCGATCTAACAGTAGTATGCCAACAAACAAACCACAGGTAACAAAAAAAACCTTCCATCTCAGTCCGAGATGGGATTTATTTACAGATGTTGTGGGATTAGTTTCCATTTTCTTAACAAAAGTTTTTTAGCAAATTGGATTGCCAGTTTCAATACTTTGCGATTGAAACTACTATTCGAAAAAACATAACGAATCGGTAATTCTTTGATAGAACCATCATTGTTCGCAACAATCGACAATGCTTCCATATGAAAATCAAAAGCTACCGATTCCAAAGGGTATGAGGCGATTTTTTGGAACATAGGTTTGGAGTAACGTCTATACCCGCTTGTACAATCTCGTAAGTTTGCTCCAAACAAATTAAAAATTCCTTTTGACAAACAATAATTCATTACTTTTGCAGCAAACCAGGAAATGAACTTACGATACATCGGGACATTGACAGTAGAAGTTCGAGAGCCAATGACTAAATCGCAATCGGGGAAAGACTGGAAGTCTTTCAAATAACCTGCGTCATGCGATAAACCAGCATCCATCGTTATGACCCAGTCATACTCTTTTTCAACGGCGTATTTCATTCCATCTTGGATTCCTTTTGGAATGTGAGTATTTTTCTCATGCCGAATGACATGAAGTCGTTTCCCAAATTCTTTCTGTAGTTTGGCCAAAATGGTTGGTGTTGCATCTTTGCTGGCATCATCTGTTACAGAAACATCTGCATATACAATGGCGCCTCGAACCACCTCTTCGATGGTTTCGGCTTCATTGTACGCTGGAATGATGACCAGTGTTTTAGCTGACATATTACTTCCCAGCGATATTGAATACGTCTTTGTTCGCTTCAATCCATTTCAGAAGGCGTGTCACACCCTCTTTTGGAAGGATTTTTGGATTGAATCCGAATTTTTTTGCTTCTTTGATATCGCAGATAAAGTAACGCATGTCACCCGGTCTTTCCACTTCAAAAAGAATTTCTTGTTTTTTACCTAGAATTTCACCAATCAAATGGATACATTCCAAAAGAGAAATCTTATGAGGACTTGCGCCACCAATGTTGTACACACCAGGAATCGGATTCTTAAAAAATTCTAAATAAGACTTAGCGCCATCTTCGGCGTGTAAGATGTCTCTTGTTTGTTTTCCGGTTCCGAAAATACGGAGTGGAAGTCCAAACACGGAACGAATAGCAAAGTTTGCCACCCAACCATGATCTTCACCACCAAACTGGCGTTCGCCGTAAATTCCAGTGAATCGAAAACTAGCTGCTTTCACTCCATACATATCTGTGTAAGAACGTACATAGTGTTCAGCACTCATCTTGGAGGCATGGAGAGGTGAAATTTGTCCTACCATTGTAGGTTGCTCTACCGAAATTTCTACGGGTTGTCTTTCATAGGAAGTTTTTCCTTCCGTCAAACTATCATTAATTGAGTTTCCATAGACGTGGATGGATGAAGTATTCACAACAGGAATTTTATGTTTTCTTGCCGCTTCCATCACATTAAAAGTCCCAATTACGTTCGTTGAAAAATCTAACTCAGGATCTTCCCAAGAGATTGTCATGGCAGGTTGTGCCGCTGTATGAATGATATAGTCACAATCAGAAGAACGATCCATTAAATGTTCTAAGTTTCGAATGTCACCCTTTACCATAGTAACACCAATGGATTTCAAATAATTCCAGTTATAGTCACGAGTTGCATCCGAACCATAACCAGTTCGTTTTAATTCATATTTGGTCATGTTATCGAAACTAACAACATCCCAACCTTCTTTACGAAATAATTCACAAACATGGGATCCCAAAAATCCACATCCGCCTGTTACCAATACTTTATTCGCCATCGCGATCTTCTCCTAGGTAAAACTTTTTAGATAAAATCAATTTCATTATTTGAATTGAATCTGAAATCATATCTCGTAACCGGTATTCCACTTGCCCCACCGGTTTAAAGTAGGACACTGGGATTTCAATACAACGCATATGAGATCTAACAATATCGATCATAAGTTCTACTGTGAACTTATGATCTTCCACCACCAATTGCGGTTTCACTCTTTCATATGACTCTCGCCATACGGAAAAAAATTGACAATCCACGTCAGTGAATCGCGGTTCTTGTCCCCACCAGAACACTTCCACCAATTTACCCATCAGTAAATTCACTAAACGATAGAGAGGTTTCAGATTGGAACCTTGTTCGATCATCTGTCTTGTGGTACGAGTGCCAATCACCATATCAGAATCTTTCATGTATTCGAGTAACTTAGGGAAATCTTTGGAGCGGAAGGACCCATCTGGTGAAACAACTACTATGATATCACCGGTTGTATATTCAATTCCCCTTCTTACTTGTTCTCCCAGTCTTGTGGGGTCTCCATCACCAGGGAAAATATAGGTTTTGACTTTTTCTTTTTTACTTAAGGCAAAAGTTTCATCGGTAGATTCGTTATCAATGACTATGATTTCGTTAAATTTATCTTTAAAGTCCACAATTACATCTGTAATGGATCTTCCGTTGTTGTTGGTTGGAATAACCAAACTAGTTTTAAACTTATGAAATAAATCATTTCTCACTTCATAAACTGCGTGATAGTAGTCCTGCATAGAGTTAATATTAAAGTATTCGCAACTTAACATAGTTGCATACACCCCACCCTTGGACTCTTTAGCCATCTTATCAATAACATCCGTTATTTCTATGACACCTGACTTTGTAGAAATGGGAGTTTTCTTAAAAAATTCAAAATACTCCGGTGTAAAAAAGTAACTTCCTAATCCTAAAAGTTCATTAGGAGGGTTCTCAGGTTTTTCAACCAAATTCAGTATTTTATCATTTTCTAATACAACGGAATAGTTTTTTCGAATTCTAGAAAGTAAGGATGTTTTTACAATCCCAATGGAAGCCGCCATATTAGGATGTTTATTTAAAACTTTTAAAAAGCGATCGTGATCCGTGCGGTAATAAAATTCGTCCCCAAGGATAGTGAGAAAAGGTTCATGGATGGTTTTTTCCAAACTTGCTACATCAGAGGCTAAACCCTTTTGGGTCCATTCCACAGGTTCTATCACCACTTTAGGAATTGCCAATCGAATGTGATCGATCTCAGCGATAATTTGTTCTTTGAGATAACCTACCAAAACATAGACCTTTTCAATTCCAAAGGTCTTTACCATTAGTTCCACGTTTCGATGGAGGATGGTCTTTCCTTCGATGACAAAGAGAGGTTTTGGAATGAAACTGGTTCGGGGATATGCTCGGGTTCCTTTTCCGGCAGCTGCAATGACCCCAATTCTGATCTTTTTCAATGTAAAAGGAAAGTCCCTGAAACGGACCAATGGGTCAATTAGAAAAGGTTCGTTTCCACCGGTAGAATTGTAATCCCTTTCCTGTTTGGTATCCGCGAAATGCCCCCCAACTGTGGTTAGAAGGATTCCAGGACTTTTCGGGATCCTTTCCACCCAGACCATTCAAATGGAAGCCCCAAATGCCCTCCGAGGTCATCTGATCTGCATCAAACCGAACTGCGACAGGATTCCCCGCACTGTGGTCCAAAACATAGGGCAGAGAAACCTCCTTCAAAGTCCCGAGTAAGGATTCGGAGATGACAAACAAACCCGATTCCCGAAGGTCTAGCCGGAACTGCAAATGGTCACAATCAAACCGGCGCAGCAATGCCATTTTTTTACCCCAAGTATCGGTAGCACGGATTTGGCAGGCCTCGGGAACAAGGAGAAGACCCTGACCTTCCCTAGTGACTTTCCCTACAAAGATCACCTCTTCCCAACCACGGTAATTTTGGTATCTTAGTTCCTGGGCATTGTAAAAAGTGTTTCCCTTTTCGGTAAAAATTTCTATGCCTAATAATAAGTAACCATTCTCCATCGGCAGTCGTTCTGAAAAATACAAGCCATCCCATGGCTTTGCAAAGTTTGGATTCGTCCAAAGAAATGTAAGGGAGAAAAGTGCCACTACTAGGAATTTATGCATTTAAAAAAACTGATCCTGATTCCTATCTTTTTCATAACATCATTCACATTCTATTGCAATCCGCTAAATTCAAAAATAGAAAAAAATGACGATCTGGTTCTTCTCCTAGGTGTATATTCACTAGCCAGTGGCAGTTGTGCGAATGGCCCTGATCTTTGGGCGAGAGATTTAACCACACAAACCAGTGTTTGTGTTCCTGTTGATTTGGTAAGCTCCGGTACCAGAGTAGAAGTTTACAAAGAAAGATCCTTATCCATTAATTACGACCTAGTAAAATTCGCAAGGGACTTTGACACAATCACCTATCCCGCCTTAATCGCTACATTTGGAACCCCGAGTGATGTGGATGAAGATGGGAAAGTAAAAATTTTGGTTATGGATATTCGAGATGGTGCTACAGCAAATAGTGCATATGTGGCAGGGTATTACGATCCGATAAACTACTTCCCCGACAATTTTTTTTCCCGTGTTCGATCCAATTATGCAGAAGTTTTATATTTAGATGGAAAAGAACTCATTGCTGCAGTCAATCATGATCCCAATGCCTTTGCCTCCACAGCAGCTCATGAGTTCCAACACTTGCTGCGGTTCCCGAGAATGCGGTCTGCAAACCAAACCGACGAACTTTGGATCAACGAAGGTACAAGTGAAGTTGCCAGTGACATTGCGGGTTATGGACCGCAGAATAGTCGGATGGATTGTTATTCTGGCGTAAACGACTCGCGCTGCTCCGATGGGATCAATGGGGTGTCTCTACTCGACTGGGATAATAGTAATTCGGACATCCTAAAACAATATTCCTTTGCTTATGTATTTATGCGTTATCTCTACGATATTTCTGGAACAACAGATTCCCAAAGACAAAACTTTTTTCGAGAAACTGTGATGGGGACATCGGGAACTCGGGCAAACTCGACAGGGAATTTAATGAATGTATTTAGAACTTCCGCAAATTATGATTCTACTTTACTTGGATCCCAAAATTCAGATGTGTTCTTTAGAACCTATGCTTTACTTAGTGCCCAAAGTTTTTTAGGTGCCAGTCCAAATCTCACTGCCGTAGAACAAGTGACAAGCGATGGAGCTACCGCAACCACGGTCAATTTATCTGCTGCCCTGACAAGATACCCACTCTCTGCAAGTTTAGCTAGGATCATAGCAAATCCTGTCACACCCACAACAGCACGTAGTTCCATCAAACAGGGATCCACAAACTTTTATACAGTTGCATTGGGAGGAACTCCAACCATTCCAACAAGTTCCAGAAAAAACTACGGACGTGTGACTACGGGAACAACGAAAGGGATTTTCTTTTGGGCAGATTCTCCTGCGGGACTCAATGCCAATGTAAAGTATGTGCAGACGAATGAAGAAGGAACATCTCCGACCATCCCTCAAAAACCTCGATCCTTAAAATCAGTGATCGAAGGCAATCCGACTTCTGGTCCTATGCCCATTTGTGGAATCGAATTTACAAACGATTTGGTTCGTACTTCCGAAAATATTCCAATAGAATAGATCGCATCAAACTACGGTAACAATCTTTTGCTACGTGCCCACCATCTGCAAACGCATTACAAGTATAAGATGGATCGTTTTTTAATTTCAAAATAGAGAAATTTTTACTAGCAGTCAGGGTATCTATTTCTTTCTCCCAAGTTTTGACAAGCGCCTCTTTTTCCATTAAAGCTTCGAAGTCCGGAGAAGAAAGTGGCCAGATGACAATTGTTTTTATATTTTCTGCCTGCAAACGATCTAAAATCTTTTCATAAAAACCAAACTGCATCGGACTCCGTATGTAAGATGCAAACAACCAGTCCAACGTCCTATGACTTGTCATTTGTAAAGAGTTAGAATCCTTTTCCATATAATTGTCGATAGGAGAAAGTCCATTCCCGTTATGAGTGAGAATATAATCATAAGTAGCCTTATGCATTTCAAAGGCATTTTCCAAATAAGGATTTTTATAGTTTCTCCACATTTGGTCTAGATAGGGTTTGTATGTTCCTACTGCAAAAAATTTACGGCCCAGATAAAATGATACGTGGTCTTTTCCAAACAAACGCAAGTTAGAAAGTACATAGGATAAATCAAAACTATAAGTGAGATTCGAACTTTTAAATACCGAATTTTGGTTAAATTGATTTGGATCAGTTTCCATAATCACTAAATCGGGTTTGATCCCTGCATCCAATACTTTTGTTAGTTGAAAGTCGTAATAAGCGGGTGTAGTCACAGCAGACGAAAGATTATAAATATCCCAATCCGGGTAAAAAGAAACCAGTTCATCATGATCAAAATAAAGAAGTCGAGAAGACCCCAAAATTAACATGATTTTTTTTGTTTTAGGTGAATGAACTCCTGGTTTTTTCGCGATGAGTTTTTCTAAGAAATCTGATTTGGCCTTATAGTTAACCGCAGTTAAATCAATCTTTGTGATTGTCTGGATATAGGGGATTCGAAAGATCGAATCTACTAAAAATAAAAATAGTAAAAGAATAACTGGGTAAAAAAGGAACCGTGCCTTGAGCATATCTGAAAGGAGAAAGGAAACGGATTAAATTGTAAAGCGAATTGAGGTGGCTCCCCCGAGCTTTCGTTCGAGGGAGTAAAAACTTTAAGCGACTTGGATACGAGCGAGTTTACGTTTCTTTTTTAGATTTACAAACCAATCATCCGAATTACGGACATGGCTTACTAATTTTTTCACGTATTCCCGATTTTCTGGATTCAAAATCTCACGTGCTTCTTGAATGATTTCTTCCACGGTTTTCACATGAAAGGTAAAATAACTGGTAAAGAGTTCGTAATACTCTCTATCGGTATTTTCCCAATCCTTTGACTGAATGTCACTGTAAAACTCAGATAACTGTGGTATGTCGATCTCAGGTGTCGCATCAAAATGATTGTTCATCATTGCGATACGGTCTGTTATATCAGTTAATTTCTGGAAATATGTTTCCAATTCGGGATATTCCATCTTCCAACCCTCCTTAACAACCCTTACTTTTACCAGGATTTTAGAAAGGGTCGAGAGATCAAGTCTTTTTAAAAAATTTGGTGATATCTGGGTTCTGCTTTAGAAAGTCTTTTAAATGAACAGCCTGCCCATCCCAAGCCTCTTTTGCTCCTTCGATCCACACGTCGGAACCATCTCCATCAGGAAAACCTCCATTAACAATTGTTAACTGTGACTGATTTGGTCCTAAAGATTCAAATAATAATTGTAAATAAATAGTCCCAGTGGGATCTGCTGGGTGATCCTTCCACTCCATAACCAACTCTTTTAATGGTTCTATCTTTTTATAGATCCCGTGAGTGGTAAAATCGCCTTCGAGTCCCAATTTCCATGTCCAAGAAAAATCACCGCCAACCTTTGGCCTACCTCTTACCTCATCGGCCAACCAATGCACTAACACTTCGTAGACGGTAACTCCCGACCACAATCGTTCTATTGGTTCATCAAAGGTAAAAACAGATTTCGTTTCTCTCATAGACAGAGTAGTAAAGACTTATGTTTTCTTTGGCAAGATGTTTTTTTTAGTAGAACGCTACCGATTCTGTTTCCGTATCGGTAGCATATCCCTTACGAATTTATATATTGAGATTGTTTGGTCTAACATAGACAGATTGAACGACACTGATGTTTCTCATTTGGAAGGCAGCCGCACAATATGCCAAGTAGTATCTCCACTTTCTGATAAAAGTTTCGCTATACCCTTGGTTTCTTACTTCTGTCAGATTTTCTTCAAAACTCCTGAGCCAAATTCTCAAAGTCTTCGCATAACTAAGACCCATATCTTCTAAATGGAAAAGATACATATCACCCGTCCGATTGATGGCTTGGTTCATCCGGCCAATAGAAGGCAAAAGAGAACCAGGGAAAATATGTTTCTGAATAAAATCGATTCCATTTTTAAAGGATGTAAATCTAGAATCAGGGCATGTGATGACTTGGAGAGCCATAATTCCATCCCTAACAAGAAGGTCTTGGCATTTCTGAAAAAAAGTTTCGTAATAGGCATCCCCTACTGCTTCTAACATCTCCACAGAAACAATCTTACTATACTGTCCTTCAATTTTACGATAATCTTGAATTAGAATTTCAATTTTGTCAGTGAGTCCTTCTTTCTCAATTCTTGCCTTTGCATACGCATATTGTTCTTCAGATAAAGTTACAGTAGTTACCCTGCATCCATAATTTTTTGCCGCATGAATCGATAAAAATCCCCAACCGCTTCCGATTTCCAAAAGATGATCGGCTGGATTTAGTCTTAACTTTTGGCAAAGTTTGTCTACTTTTCTGGTTTGAGCCTCTTCTAGTGTTTCGTCCAATGATTGAAAATAGGCAGAACTATAAGTCATTGTTGGATCTAAGAACAATTTATAGAATTTATTACCCAGATCATAATGTTCTACGATATTTTTTTTACTCCCCGTTAGGGTGTTCTTTCGCAAAAAATGTAGGAATTTATTGCCTAAATTGAACAAATCCAAATGGAATAGTTTCTTTTTTGCCCCTGATAAACTAGGACTATCATCAACATTCAAAATAAACCATGAAATCACATTTTCAATCGAATCCGTATCCCAATCTCCGGTTAAATAAGATTCTGAAAATCCAATATCACCATATAACACCGATTTCTTGAAGAAGAGAGGATTCTTCACGTGAACCAGAGCCGAATGAAATTTAGGATCAAAGGGAGAATTAGGATCTCCAATGATCATCTGTTCTCCATCAGGCAGGATCATTCGAAGGGATCCTCTTTTCATGGAACTCATAGCTTTAAAAAATATCTTCCTATAAATTGGGAACTGATCGACGGTAGACTTGTTCTTTAATTCGGTAAAAAGTTCTGAATCAATCGTGTCTTGTAAGAGGGACTGGTTCTGTGATTTTTCCAAGGGGAACTCCTGTTTGTTTCTCTAAGTTTTGGTCTTTCTGAATGTATGGAATTTTTTTCATCCATAACTTGAAAGCTTGCCAATGAATCAATGTTATTATTTTGACGGTGATGAATGGGAATCGGGCAAAAAGTTTTAACAAGTATTGAGAATGAAATGGAATTTTTTTTCCAAGAAAGGAAGTGGTGAGAATTCTTTTTCCATTCTCGAAAGAGTCGACACCAATCTGCAATTGTTCTTTTGGTAGGTTCAATCGAAATTCAAATTCGGAATCTAAAGGAATGAAAGGCGAGACATAAAAATTCTTTTGTTCTCTTATGTACACTTCAGGATCTGCAATGGTTCCCTTTGTGTTTTTGAAGTAACCAAGATAAGGTTTGGTTTCACCGTAAGTATTTCCGACTTCAGCAATCGATACTAGTGGTTGTCCTGAACTATCATAACAAAAGTAAAAACTGACTGGATTGAACACATATCCAAGGATACGAAGATTGGTTAATAAAAATATCTTTCCAATGTTTGTTACCCCCGATGCCTCAAGAAAAGCCTTTATATTTTCATAAACGTTCTCTTTTCCAAATTGGATATGGTCTTTGTCATAAAAGGAAAACAGGTTCCAACGGTTTCTAGAAAACCAGAAACTTTTGTGAGACAACTGGTCTATTTCTGACAAATCTAAATAAAAATTAAAAATCCTATATTGGAATTTGTTGGGTTTGGGAGCGGTCCGTGCGTGGAACACGTCCGCTTCGTACATACAAGAATTTATGTCCATGGATCCCTTTTTAAAATGCTACGGGAAACATTCACCGCAGACAAAAATCCATCTTCATGGAACCCATACCGAAAGTAAGCTCCCGCAAAGTAGATGGGACCTGATTCGTTTAACTCAGGCAGACGATTTTGACCAAGAGATGCTTCTACAGAAAATAGTGGGTGTTCATAATCAATTTTTTTAATGATTTTATCCTTTTCCACACGTTCTGGATCATTGATCGTCACAAAATAGTTTCTTTTTTCGGAAACATTTTGCAATCGGTTCATCCAATAGATGGTATATGGTTCCTGTTTTCCACTAGTCCCTTCGACAATTTTGTAATTCCAACTCGACCAACAGGATGGAATTTTTGGCATATCGCTGGCATCGGTATGAAGTGTGGCTGTATTGTTTTGGTAACGGTAGAGAGGGAGTAACTCACTCTCCAATTTCGTCGGATTTCCTAACAATTTTGCAGAAATATGTCCATGTGTAGCAAGTAAAACTTTATCGAAAATCTCTCTCTTACCTTCACCAAACACAAGTTCCACCTTTCCATCGACGGTTCGATTCACTTGTTTCACCGGGTGATTCAGACGAAAACGATCTTTAATGGGTGCGGAAATTCGTTTGCTATATTCATGAGATCCTCCATCCACCGTATACCATTGGTGTTGGGTATTAAGTCCCAAAAATCCATGGTTGTAAAAAAAACGGATGAGTGACTTTGCTGGAAATTCTAACATCAAATCAGGAGGAGTAGACCAAACAGCAGAACTCATGGGGATCAAATAGAAATTCAGAATGTCTTTTCCAAACCCAAATGCCTCCATGTACTTACCCAAATTCCAGGTATCATACTTAGGATCGTCCAAAATCTTTGGTGCCGATTTGTTGAACCGGTCAATCTCAAGTAACATCTTTAAATAACGGGGTCGAAAAAGATTTTTTTTCTGTGCAAAAAGCCCTGAAAGTCCAGATCCACAAAACTCCAGTTTGGTGGGATCATGTTGAACACTAAACGACATATCTGATTTTTTAGTGGGAACATTTAGAGTTTGGAACAGACGAAGTAAATTCGGATAAGTTACATGGTTAAATACAATAAAACCAGTATCTATCGGAATGGAGACTCCCTCTTCTTCTACCATAACCGTGTTGGTATGCCCACCGATATAATCGGCACTATCAAAAATTGTTAAATCAAAATCATTTTTTAAAAAGTAAGCGGAACCGAGACCTGCGATTCCTGTACCGACTATGGCTAATGTTTCTTTCACTTGTTTCCCTAATGGTGATTAGACCGTCAGAGAAAGAGTTGGTTCATTTGTAGGTGGACTTCTTCCGCTTTCTTTTCTGCGACTTGTCCGAAATTTTCTTCTAAAGTGCTGAGAGTAATTCCGCGAGAAGAATTGATCAGTGAACGTTTTCCTGATGCCTGGATGATGGATTCTAAATCCCCACCTTGAGCCCCAAATCCTGGGACAAGAAAATACATTTCAGGATGACGGATTCGTAAGGATTGGATCTCTGAAGGGTGGGTTCCCCCCACAACAAGCCCCACTTGATCGGGATACTCTTCCCCGAGCCTTGCCATCTGATCACTCACTTCTTCATAGAGAAAGTTATCCTGTCCAACCAACTTTTGTTTTTGAAAGTCAGTAGAGCCAGGATTGGATGTTAATCCCAAAACAAAAATATATCCACCTAAATCCAAGAAAGGGAGGAGACTATCCCGACCCATGTACGGATTGACGGTCAATGCATCTACACCCAGGGTTTGGAAAAAGTATTTTGCATACTCTTTAGAGGTATTGGCAAGGTCCCCTCTTTTTGCATCCATCACAATCGGTACATCCGGTGAAACTTCTTTCATTAAACGCACCATATGTTCTAAGGCAAAGTATCCTTCTGCTCCTAATCTTTCAAAGAAAGCAACATTTGGTTTCCAAGCAGAGGCATAGGAATGAGTATAACGAACGATAGTTTCTGTAAAATGAACGAGTGGTGCCTTCGAATCCAAACTCAACTTTGGTAATTTTTCTAATTCTGGATCAAGACCAATACAAAGTAAAGACTTGAGTGAGTCTCTACGTGAACTGAATTTTTGGATGAAGTTGGATCTTGGATTCACTTGGGTTCCTTAATTTGGATCTTTTGTTTTCTCTTTTCTATTTCCTGGTCAATGTCTCTTTTTTTATAACGACCATAGAGATGACCGGGGATTACGGTAACAGCGGTAATGGGATTGGCCACCACGTCTCCTATGGCTCCTCCTACATAAGTAGAATAAGCTGGAGTGAGGAGTTCGTAGGAAGATTCCAATTGTTCCCTATCATTCTTTTCTGCAAAATAATTTAATGCATCGTCGGACGCCCTTGCTTCATGGTAAAGTGCTCCGATTACAGGAATGGCATAAACAGTTGCATATAACGTTCGTTTTTCTCTCTGAGCAAAGTCTTTGGCATGACCCCCCTCGTGGATGACTACTGGAGGTAAGTCTGAATACACATTGATTGTATTGGTAAATGAATTGTAATGATCTCCACCAATGGTTCCTGCAAACAACCGGCCAGGAAGAAAGGTATATGCAAGTAAGGAAATTGATCCAAAAAAATACCGAACCACTGGATTGATGTTTTTATTTTTTGGGAGTCGTTTCCATTCCGAAAGGGGAGCATATTGATTGAAACGAACCTTTACATCTCGTAAGTTATTTTCTTTGATATAACGAATCAGATAGTCTTTGGTTTCTTTTGAGATATGGTGGTTATCTGCTTTTAGATTCCATAACACTAACTTGGAAGGAAGTGAAAAAATCCAATTTCCAGTTTGGTCCAAAATCCAAACTGGTTCCCCTTCTTCAAATTGTGGATCCTCTTCCGTAAACTCTGGACTCGGTAGATAAGGATTCCCATAATTGTATGGTTTCTCTAGAGAATAACAGTTTGTGAGACTAAACCCAATCCAAAAAAAAAGGATAAAACCAAAGGATTTCATAAACTTTCCAGGATTTCCTTGAGTTTTGGATCTACGGGTTCTTGTTTTCCAGGGATTTGTTTTGGTTTGGTAGATGGTGTTTCTGGTTGCTGAGTTTCCTCTATCGGCAAACTACCGTTATATCCAGACAGGGCCTCCAACTTAGAAAAAAATTCCGAAAGCGAATTTCTACCCAATTGGTTCAATTGGTCTTCCCGATTTCCCCGAAATCCATTGTATGGCACATACCAAATTAATGGTACTAAAGTTAAGATACTTCCTGTTAAATAACAATTGGTGACCCGAGAATCAATTTCATCATAATAAGAAAATACTTCTTCAGCACCACCTGCGATTTGAATTCTTGCTTTCAAACGCACAAAACTTAAATTTTTCGAACACCTGTCAAGAGAAACCAACTGATACTCATCGATGAAAATTTTTCCGCCCTTATCGAGTAACAACGGATAACGGTTCCCTCGGATAGAAAGTTCCTTACGTATCAGATAAGATAAAGGTCCATATTCATTCGGTAGTCCCTCAGGGTTTGAAAAATAGCCATCATAGATTGCCATCTTCATTCGGTTTTCGTCTTTGACTTGAATTTCGATCTGATCCATTTTTTTGACGAATTCAAAAGTTGATTCCTTCGGGAAAGGGCGATACACTCGCAAAGAAATTCCGCAACCCATGACCAAAAAAGAAACCAACAAAAGTGATAGCGTAGAACAACTAACTTTAAAAAACATAGGTATATCCAAAGTATAAATTCTGAATCAAATAACTTCGGGAAGGACGTTTGTCCCGACCATCCGCTTCGTAATACGCAGAGCTTAAATAATAATCTCTCACTCCCGAATAAAAAGACTCTTGGTTTAAGGCCCGAATTCCAGGCGCATAAGACTCATTCGATCTCCAGATGTATTGAATGACTTGAAATCCCAAATGAAATTTATGATGTTCAAACGGTTGCCAGTTCATTTGGCCAAGTAAATCAATTCCTGTCATTGTGGTTTGCAACGGTTTTTCCGAAAATAAGGAATAAGCTTCATCACCTATCACCACACCTTCCCCGAACCTAGTAGCCCCCCCACTTTGGGTCAGAACATCTCGCCTATATTGTAGTTTACCGATTGGAGAGACAAACAAATCCCCTCCCAAATCATAGGAAAGACCTTCCCCTAACTTATGATAAAATCGAAATCCAGCACTCGGAGCAAGGTACTGCATTGAGTCTCGCATAACTCCCGCTTGGCCCAAGGATTGGGAGGAAAACACTGAATTGGTATGAAAGGAACCAGTTCGGATTCCAAAGTCCCAACTATAACCGATATTTTTAGAATAATCTTCGTAGATTTTCACCACTAATTTATGTTCGGCACTAGACAAACGATCCGAATGATAAGCGGACAAAGGAACTCCAGAAAAACCTAACGAAAGATAATCATTTGTAGTCTGAAATTGAAAATAATTATATTCCAATCCCCATTTCGCCGATTTGTGTTTGTATGCCACCCTCGGAGAAACAGATCTTGAAATTTGATTTGGACTTTGTATATCGTAGGCAAAGGGAAGGCTTCGAATGTTTTGGTAACCGATCGGCGAACGAGGGTAATATGGCGATCCTGCTTGGAAGGCAATACGACCATCGTCTAAAGCTGATTCGGTTCCAGAATAAAAAAACCCAGATTGGCTCAAACTCCGAAATCCAATTTCCCAGGTTCCTTGGTGAAACTCTAGGATACCCTTGTTAGTTGCCGGAATGGCAGTTGTGGTTGGGTAGTCGTTAGACTGACGATTTCGATCTCGGAACTGATCGGCCCGAATGCGTTTTACCTTAGAACGAATTTCCTCTGCTTTTTTTGGGAACCCACGTTCCTCATAAGATTCCGCTTCCAATTCCAACTCTGTTGCCCTAGTTTCCTGTGCCCAAAGAAAATTGGGCCAGATAACAAAAGTAAAGGTAAGAAGGAAAAAGAAAACGGAAACCCTTTTCACAAAGTTTTTATCCTTTTCGTTTGATATAAGCTTTTGCAAATTCAGGAAGTACAAAAGCTGCTTTGTGGATTTCTGGACTATAGTATTTGAGTCCTTTGGGAACACGTTTCGGATCTGGTGTTACGGAATATGGATCAATCGCATTGGATAAAAAAGTAAACCCAATGATTCCGGAAGGATACGTAGGAATCGTAGTGTAATAGTATCCATACTCAGGAAAAATTTTGGGAATGAAATCAAATAGTGAAGAGATCACATCTCCATGATACCAAAAAGATTCCGCTT
This sequence comes from Leptospira sp. WS4.C2, assembly GCF_040833985.1. Classification (NCBI taxonomy): domain Bacteria; kingdom Pseudomonadati; phylum Spirochaetota; class Leptospiria; order Leptospirales; family Leptospiraceae; genus Leptospira; species Leptospira mgodei. The sequence goes on along the minus strand of NZ_CP162140.1, from coordinate 98,819 downwards.
GAGTGGCAATGATCCCTGTTGGTTTTAGGGCACTTGCCATATCGCGAAAGAATGGTTCTTTAAAGAGTACTTCTGCAGGCCCCACAGGATCACTCGAATCGACGAGTATCACATCAAAACGGCCTTTGTTGTCTCGGGCAAATTTGGCCCCATCATCGTAATAATGGATGACCTTAGGGTCTTTCATGGCATCCGCACATTCAGGAAAGTATTTATAACTAATATCTACGACAGCTTTGTCAATCTCGCATAACACAACTTCTTTGACAGAAGGGTGTTTTAATACTTCGCGAACAGTTCCCCCATCACCTCCACCAATCACAAGAACGGATTCTGGGTTGGGATGGCTCATCATTGGGATATGGGCAATCATTTCATGATAAGAATGTTCATCCTTATTTGTAACCATTGTTACACCGTCGAGTGTAAACATTCTACCAAAGGATTGTGTTTCAAAAATATCGATTTTTTGGAACGGAGATTGTAGGCTTTCGATTGTTTTTGTTACCCGGTAACTCACAGCACGGCCTTTTTCTAATTCCAATTTTTCGGTATACCAAATCTCCATTGATTTCTCCTAAGGTTTCTCTCTTTAAACCAGATTTGATATGGGAAGAAGAAGGTGTAGTTTTTTTTGAAAATTTGGGTTTACTAAAGATTAAAAATTCAACTTGGCGGGAACCAGACCCTTAGGTTCCATTGCCTTGTATGCAGAAATATTCCCGTGTTTTTTACCTCGTTGGTTTTTTATCCATGCCACTTTTTATTTTACTACTCGTTTATGGTTATATCAAAATCAACGAGATGGTGAGTGAAGAAATCCATTGGGGCCATAACAAATCCTTCGCTTTTGGACAGGCTTCTCGTGAAGGAAAACTCATTCTCCTTGCCGTGACCAAATCTCGATGTGAAATGTTGCAAGGCCTTGAATGTGGGGAAGGAAAACCAGACCTCGGCACCTATGTCCTTCTTAACTACACCCCAAGAGAACAAGAATTCCAAACCCTCATTTTGGATGATCGGTTTGCTTCCTTAAAAACCGAACCGCTTCCGCAATACTTCCTCTTAAACTCAACCGGGGAAATTCGTCATATGTCCACGCAGCTTCCAAGTGTGGAAGAAATGCAAAAACTCCCGAAAAAAGAATGATCTTTTTTAAATCCTAACCAAAAATTTCTTGCAACTTCGTTTTGACTCCTATACCCTATGGGGTATAGGTCAGCGGAGGATTTATGTTAGGACTAACCGTTCACAGAAAAAAGAGTTTTGAAGATACCATTACCGATACAACCGAAGCCTTAAAAAAAGAAGGGTTCGGCGTTCTCACCACCATCGACGTCAAACACACCCTCAAAGAAAAAATCGGAGTCGATTTCAAACGTTATACCATCCTCGGAGCTTGTAACCCTGGTTTTGCGCACAAAGCCCTCCAAACTGCTGATGAAATTGGACTATTACTACCTTGCAACGTTGTTGTCACAGAAGAAAAAAATGGGGAAACGAAAGTCTCTATCTTTGATCCCATGACCATGACAAAACTAGTACAAAATCCCGAACTTGAAAAAATTGCCAAAGAAGTACAAGAAAAATTAATTCAGGTCATCCACCACTTACACGAATGATTTAGGTATTTTTTTAAGAATGTATTTTGGGCGCCTCGCCAATGGATCTCTTTTTTCACATTCCATCGATTAGGCGATCCCGCTTTACGCTCCAATCTTTCTGGAAGGGTTGCCTTTAGAAAACTTGGCTTCTCCAACCAGAAAGGATTTTCGCTGCAATCGGTGGCGCGGGGAAACTTTGTATCAACAACAAACTCCCCTGTTTTTAGAATTGAGGATTCCCTATCACTTACAAAAAGCTGGTGGATTGTATTTTGGACCTTTCACACGAGTATAACAAACCGTTGATCCTTGCGTGGTCATTCCGAAAAGATTCAGAGGTCCTCCCACTGGATACTGAGCTGTTGACGCAGGACCTTCCGCCCAATCGATGTTATAATTTCCCTCACTTTGTTTGATGAGTAATCCCTTCACAACAGAACTATTACTTTTGTAACAAGATTTGATATCTCGATTGTTGCTAATGAGAAGCCATGCTACGGGGTTAGGGCTCGGGTTGTTGACACAATTATTTGTTAGAACCCAACTCCCTTCTAATATCGTCCGGGAATCATCAACATTTGTTTTTTCTCCTGACTGGCAATGGAATGCAGAGACAGAAACTGCCAATGCGATGATTAAACTAATTTTTTTCAAAACTTACTCCTTTGTAGAAATTTATTATTTCTACAAAGAGAGATTAGAAACTGAAATTTTTGAAGTAAGTCAAACTATATCCTAACTATCTTTATTAATTTTTCAATTTTAAGGAATCAATAACCACAAAACAAGAGGTATATGGTAAATCACTATGATTTATTGGCTTGCTACTGAAGAATTTCGATTGGTCCGAGGATGCCCGTGGACTTCAGTCCTCTTTTTTTTCTAACTTTTTTCCACAACTCGGTCACAACTCCCCCATTCTTGGGTATCCACTACAGAGGCAAAAAACCTCAAGGAAGGATACCCATTATGTTAGAAAGTTTAAAAACCCAAGGCCAAGATTTACTTACCCTGGAAAGTTTACCCCCATCAACAGCAATCGAAATTGCGATTGTAGAATGTGCAGTAGAGGACTCGGAGAGATACCACGAAATGCGAAAAAAAATGTTACCGCTTCTGCAAACCCAAAAAGGATTTCTCGCCTGGCGAGCCTTTCAGTCAAAAACAAGAGAAGGAATTATGTTAGATCTTTTGTATTGGGAAAACGTCGAAGATTGCCATAAAGCAGGAGAAATATTGCAAAATTCAGAAACGGGAAAACAGTTTTTCACCTTGATGAAACAAACCTTAATCTTTGAAATGTTCGAACGACAAGCACTCTAATGAAGAAAAATTTACCTAAGGAAACACAATTAATCGAAAAGGCACGGACGGGAGACCGCCGTGCCTTAGAATCCCTACTCTCTGAGGTCCAAACTTGGATTTATAATGTCATTCGTCGTATCCTTTTAAATCCGCAAGAATCAGAAGATGCGACACAAGAGGTACTTTTAAAAATTGCCACTAATCTTGCCGCTTATGATCCAATCCGTGCTAGTTTCAAAACTTGGGTTTACCGTATTGCCGTTAATCACGCGTTAAATGGAAAGCGAGGCCGTTTAGAGGAAATTACAACAGGGTTTTCTGGTTATGCAAATGAATTAGAGAAAATGCCAGATATAGAAATTCCAACAAACGAACTATCAAACCCTGAAAATTTAATTCTAGTAGAAGAAGCAAAAGCATCTTGTACACTCGGAATGTTACTTTGTTTGGATCGGGAACAAAGAATCAGTTTGATCCTTGCTGATTTGATGGGACTGAGTGACAAGGACTGTGCAGAGTTACTCGAAATTTCCAATGATGCGTTTCGAAAGAGATTAAGTAGAGCACGAAAAGATCTATATACTTTTATGGATGACCAGTGTGGACTCATAAATGAAAAAAATCCCTGTCGTTGTTCTAAAAAAATGAAAAGTTTTCAAAACAATGGATGGATTGATCCTAACATACCCCGTTTTTCTATGCCCCATGTTCGGAGATTAAAGGAACAGGTGAGCGAAATCCATTGCGAATACGAAGACTTTCAAAGGTTAGACTATCAGGAAATCTTCCGGGATCATCCTTACTTTGAAACACCTTCCAAAATATTGGAGGAGATGTTGTCCAAATACAGTCCTGCAGTATAAAAACAATTTTGTGGTCATTATTTTTGAATTTAAAATGAATAAAAAAGATAAACTAAATTAAAATACTGCAGATCCCAACTACACTTCATACACAAGGTATCGCTCAATCCCTACCCCGAACCCACCTCTCCCCTTTTCTCACTTTCCGTTTTTTTTCGAAACACCTCGAGGACCGCACAAAATAAAATCACAGCGCCACCTAACCAAAGTCTTTCGGGTGGCACCTCTCCGAGAAAATACCAAGCCGCTAAACTTCCGTATATCGGACTTAAGGTAGACAAGGTGCCGGCGGTGGTCACAGACAAATTCGATAAACTGCGAATCCAAATCGTATGAGCAAGTGAGGTAAATACACCGGCCAAGACCACTTGAAATAGCAGGTATTTGGGTTCTGCAAGCATCACAAAAAGTCCATCGGCAAAGGGAAGTAAAACCAGTGCCGTGGCAATCAGTTGGGTGAAGAGGATTTGGGCACTGGGGTAGTGGACATGCATTTCTTTAATGAGTAAGTTGCGAATCGCATACAAAACCGCAGAGACCACACCCCAAACCACTCCTTGGAACATTTGGTTATCCCAAGAAAGATCCGGCACAATGAGAAAGAGGCCAAATAAGGAAAAACATGCCAGAAAAAAAGCAAAAGGATCGGGTCTTTTTCCACCAAATAATGGTTCCATGAGAGCAGAAAACACAGGATAGGTGAAAAGAGACAACATTCCGACAGCGACAGTGGACACTTGGATGGAGTGAAAGTAAGTCACCCAATGTAGAGCAAATAAAATCCCTATCCCGAAAACAAATAAAAAGTCCTTAAAACTTCTGTAGGAAACCGACTTACCGCGAAGCCAGAAAAAAAGACCGAGCAGGATAACAGAAAATAAAGCTCTACCAGAGATGATCGTAACTGCAGGAAAGGGAAGGAGTTTGGCAAACAAAGTGACGTTCCCCATAATGAGGATCGTCAAATTGAGTTCCAATACAGATCGTAAAAAGCTAGGAGAAGAAGACTTCACTTCTTACTTAAGATTCGACCCCCAGAAATTTGGCGATGGATTTTCTATCTTTTTCCAAACTATGTTTGTGAATTTCTTCAATGGCTTTTTCCACAATCGGAGAAACAAATAGAAGACTAGAAACCACATCCACATCATAAGATCGTTTGGATTCGGCGCCATCCGCTTCGTATTTACTTTTCCCTTTGATCACAAACACATTGTCTTTCCCTGGAGGAGAGATTTTGAATTCATGAGTGTTCGTTGTGATATCAAAAGTGGATTCTTCCAAAAGAGAGAGGTCGTTGAGTGCTGCCGAAAGAACGGCAGGCATGGAACCTTCCAAACTCACTTTCCGTTTTTGTCGGATGATGTTCCCATCCTTTGTTTCTTCCAAAAGAGTAACATTTTTTAAATCAGGAAACTGATCTAGGTGTTTGTATCTCTCTTCTCTTGCATGAAGGAGTTTCTCGAGAGAAACGGGAAATGAATGAGTTACTTGGTATTTCACTATTTTTTCTTACCTTTTTTCTTAGCGGGTTTTGATTTTGGTTTCGCTACTGTTTTTTTTACGGCTTTTTTCGCTGCCTTTTTTACAGCTTTCTTTGCCGACTTTTTGTTTGCCGGTTTAGTTGGTTTAGAAGTTTTTTTAGCAGATGACTTTGGCTTTGCCGTTTTCGGTTTTTCCGCCGTTTTAGAAGCTTTTGGTTTTGGAGCCGCCTTAGTAGGGCGATTGACCTCTTCCATCAAATCCTCATCTTCCCAATAGAAAACTTGGTCTGCAGGAGTGGCCTGCTCCATTGCCATTGCTTGCGCTTCTAACAATGAATTGTTGGACTCATTAAAATTGGCCAATTTTTGGAATAATAAATTGATTTTTGGATCTTGGAATTTGTTACGAATCGTCGCATAAAAATTACGCGCATCTTCCCCTTCTCGGATGGCAAGCTCTATTGCTTTTCTTTCGTCAGCTTTCACTTCTTCGTTTTTGTTACGATCTAACCTGTCCATTACCTTTTGGATGGTTGAAGAATGGAACTTTTCAATTTCAGAAAGTTGTTTTAAGTTAGGAAGTTCTTTTCCTTCGGCACTTTTATAAATATCTTTGATAAATTTAATGTGCTCATCACCATCTAACGCAAGTTGGCTGAATAATTCTCTGATCTGGCCTTCCGGTAAACTTTCGGAAAGTTTTAAATAAAAATTGAAACATTGAACTTCATGTTCAATTGCGGCAGCAACTGCCTCAATAAAGGATGTTTTTTTTAGTGATTTCATAATCCCATTCCCCGGTTTTCAAAAACCATAAATACGATACTCGTGAGTTGTAATCGAATCAAGTATTTTTCACTGATTGAACATCCAACTCTTCCGACTTTGTGGCAGAGTAGATGAGCACTTGAGCAATATAATATGTTACCATAATTCCCATAGAAGCAGTGAATCGGTCCATTTCTGGTTTTAGAAACATAGAATAGGCAATAATGGAATCAGAAAGAATGAATACCAATGCTCCGATAAGACCTAGATAAAAAGGTTTCGATACGGAATTTCTTGCAGCAGCACGCCAACCCATCAGACAAATCGCAGATATATAAATGCCCACCGGTATAAGGAGCGAACCAAGTTTTGGAACCAACACAAGAAAGAAGGAACAACCAAAAAGTAAAAATGGGACAGCCAGAATGGGTTTTACTTTCGAGTCCAATGTAAACGCATAGGAGTAAATTAATTGTGCAATGAGAAAGGATCCAAGTCCAAAAACAAAGTATCCTTGTTTGGGTAAGGCTAAAAAGCTATCTCCAAAAAGGGAAAACACAAGACCCACCGCAACCAATTTTCCACGTTTTTCTAAAGTTGGGAAGTAGCGAAAGAGTGCTACAATCAAGATCAAAATAGGAATGATTTTTGAAGGGAGATAGAGGGCATCCTCTTTTGTGATCGTAGCGATCGCAAAAAGATGCACAACAGAATAGAGAACAAACAAAACAATTTCTTTAGCCATATTTCTTACTTTACAGGGATATCATTCTCGAGATTTCATCAGATGGAAAGCCCGAGTGATCAGCCTATGAAACAAACACGACCCTTGTCCATCCTTTTCTTAATCTGTCTCCTGTGGACCCAGACTTTGTCCGCAAGAGAAGTGCCCTCTGGTGGCGAAATGTTGATTGATCTGATGGTGGCGCGTCCGATGGGACTTGCCGGAACCGTTCTCGGAACCGCAGCCTTTATCGTTGCCTCCCCTTTCACACTCCTGTCAGGAACTTTCCTTCAGTCAGGCAGACGCCTTGTAGTTTACCCAGCAAAATTCACCTTCACACGTGGGTTAGGCGACTTCCCAGGTTATATGGAAGATTACCAAATCGTAGAGGAATAAATTGAACGAATTTCTATTTTCAGACTTCCCTGAAGTTTCGACTGAGGATTGGAAAAACCAAATCCTTAAAGATTTAAAAGGTAACCCTTGGGACAAAGTCACTTGGGAAACAGAAGAAGGTTTCAAAATTGAACCCTTCTACCGCAAAGAAGATACGAAAGACCTTCCCAGAGTTTATAAACGTAACCCTGGTTGGAATGTGACGGAAACCGTAACTTCGGAATCAGACTTGAGTGACCTCTCCAAAAAAGGTGCCGATGCCGCAATCCTTATCTCTCATGAAGAAAAAGGAAATCAGTTTGGATTAAAAATAGGCTCAAACGCTGACTTAGAAAAAATGGCTGGCCTTACGGGAAACCTTCCTTTTGTAATTTCTCTTGCCACAAGAACAGTATCCTTTGCTGACTCTTTAAAAAAACTCACTTCTTCGCATAACATAGTACTTGGTGATTTTGATCCTTATGGAACCGCACTTTTGTGTGGGGAACTAGGTACTGAAGAAACAAGCATCGATAAATCCTTTGCCACACTTTCCGGAACCAAAGGATTTTCGGGAGTGGCAGTCCACAGTCATTACCTTCGCGATTCAGGTGCCTCGATCGGACAGGAGTTGGCCTACTCCCTTTCCTGGGGAGTGGATTACTTAAATCGCCATTTGGACGCCGGGGTTTCTATCGAAGATGCGGCTGACAACATTTGGTTTTGGATGGGCATCGGCTCCGACTACTTCACAGAAATCGCAAAGTTCCGAGCCATACGAATCCTCTGGACAGAAATATTAAATGCTTACAAACCAGGACTTGGAGAGACAGTTCCAGCCCTCATCTTAGCAAGAACGTCTAGTTTTCAATTCACAGCCTACGATCCTTATGTAAACATGTTACGAGGAACGACCGCAGCTATGTCTGCTGTGATGGGTGGAGCCGATTTTGTTTCGGTATTGCCATTCGATTCCGAATACTCCACACAACAAGAGTTAGGCAAACGAATTGCAAGAAACTCTCAGCTCCTCCTTCGTTATGAATCCTTTCTCGATAAAGTGGAAGACCCGGCTGCCGGTTCGTATTATTTAGAAGTCCTTACCAAAAAACTGGCAGAAACGGCTTGGGCCAAATTCCAAACCCTAGAAACAGAAGGTGGATTTGGAGAGGCCTTAAAAAAAGGTACGATTCAAAAAGAAATCAAATCTCGGGCCGATAAAAAAAGAGATGCCCTCGCCACTAAAAAAGAAATCCTGCTTGGTACAAACCAATACCCTCTCCCCTCGGAAAGACATCCTGAACTTACCAAATCTTTAGAAGAGACAACTAAACTTAAGAACTTTTCCAACCCGTCAACTTACACACGTTTGGCTCCCATCCGCCTTTCGTATGAATTTGACAAATGGAGAAATATCACCGATACCCATGTGGCTTCTGGTAAAAAATTACCAAAGATATTTTTACTCACCATCGGCGACTTAACCATGCGTAAAGCAAGGGCAGGTTTTAGTTCTAACTTTCTCGGTTGCCTTGGGTATGAAATCATCGATTCCCTTGGATTTCCTTCGGTCAAAGAAGGTGTGTCTCGGGCAAAAGAATTGGGAGCCGACATGGTTGTCTTATGTTCGTCTGACGAAGAGTATGCGAACTATCTTGCCGAATTTGCGTCCGAGATGAAAACCCAATTGCCGAACTCTTGGAAGTTACTTGCCGGTTATCCGAAAGATCTCATCACACAAGCAGAATCTCTCGGGATCGATGACTTCATCCATATGAAACGAAACATCGTGGAATTTATGGAAAAAGCCCAAACCAAATGGATCGGGAAATAAAATGAACAAACCTAATTTTGCAAAACTCCCTCTTTCTTTCGGTTCAGAGAAACCTGACCCCAAGGCCATTTCCCTTTGGCAAACGGCAGAAGGAATCTCCATTCAGTCTCGTTATGCGAAGGCTGATTTGGAAGGAATGGAACACCTAAACTATGCGGCAGGGATTCCCCCTTACTTACGTGGGCCCTATTCCACTATGTATGTCAACAAACCCTGGACGGTCCGTCAGTATGCAGGATTTTCCACTGCAGAAGAATCCAATGCCTTTTATCGTAGAAACTTAGCTGCTGGACAAAAGGGACTTTCTGTTGCCTTTGACCTTGCCACCCACCGCGGGTACGACTCAGACCACGAACGAGTGGTAGGAGACGTGGGAAAGGCCGGTGTGGCGATCGATTCGGTTTTGGATATGAAGATCCTTTTTGACCAAATCCCACTCGACCAAATGTCAGTTTCCATGACTATGAATGGGGCCGTCATTCCTGTTCTTGCCTTTTATATTGTTGCCGCAGAAGAACAAGGTGTCTCCAAAGACAAACTTTCCGGCACCATCCAAAATGATATTTTGAAAGAGTTTATGGTGCGTAATACTTACATTTACCCACCCAAACATTCCATGAAAATCATCGCAGATATCTTTGGTTATACTTCTAAATATATGCCCAAGTTTAACTCGATTTCCATCTCTGGGTATCATATGCAAGAAGCGGGTGCGACCGCCGACTTAGAGCTTGCCTATACCCTTGCTGATGGTTGGGAATACATCAAAACGGGGATTGCTTCTGGACTTACTGTAGATGAATTTGCTCCAAGACTTTCCTTCTTCTGGGCGATTGGGATGAACCATTTTATGGAGATTGCCAAAATGCGTGCGGGCCGTCTCCTTTGGGCAAAAATAGTGAACCAATTCCAACCAAAGTCTAACAAATCTTTGGCGCTACGAACCCACTGCCAAACTTCAGGTTGGTCCCTCACCGAACAAGATCCATTCAACAACGTAGGAAGGACTTGTATTGAAGCTATGGCCGCAGCCCTAGGTCACACTCAGTCCTTACATACAAATGCACTGGATGAAGCGATTGCGCTTCCAACCGACTTCTCGGCAAGGATTGCAAGAAATACACAAATTTATCTGCAAGAAGAAACCAATATCAACCGAGTGATTGATCCTTGGGGTGGTTCCTTTTATGTAGAAAAACTCACAAACGACCTAGTTCACAAGGCTTGGAACCTAATCCTCGAAGTACAAAAGTTAGGTGGTATGGCAGAAGCCATTGAGACGGGGATTCCTAAGATGCGTATCGAAGAAGCATCCGCAAGAAAACAAGCCCGGATCGACTCTGGAAAAGATGTGATTGTGGGAGTGAACCGTTTCCGTTTGGAAAAAGAAGCTCCCATTGATATTTTAGACATTGATAATACTGCCGTAAGAATTGCCCAAATCAAACGTTTGGAACAAATGAAAAAAGATCGCGATAATACCGCCGTAGAAGCCGCGTTAAATGCCATTACCAAATGTGCTGAAACCGGGGATGGAAATCTTTTGGAACTAGCAGTGGATGCAGCGCGCAAACGTGCCTCTCTTGGTGAAATTTCTTATGCCATGGAAAAAGTATTTGGGAGGTACAAAGCAGTGATTCGTTCCATCTCAGGAGTGTATTCCTCCGAAATTTCCGAAGACAAAGGGTATCTGGAAGCAAGAGATCTTGCCGATGAATTTGCCAAACTAGAAGGACGTCGTCCGCGGATCATGGTAGCCAAGATGGGCCAAGACGGACATGACCGTGGTGCCAAAGTGATCTCTACTAGTTTTGCTGATATGGGCTTTGACGTTGATATCGGGCCTCTTTTCCAAACTCCCGCAGAGGTCGCCAAACAAGTCGTCGAAAACGATTGCCATATTTTAGGAGTCTCTTCCCTAGCTGCAGGCCACAAAACTTTGGTTCCCCAAGTGATTGAGGAATTAAAGAAACTCGGGGCCGAGGATGTGCTTGTGGTCGTCGGCGGAGTGATCCCAGCCCAAGACTATGACTTCCTCTATAAATCTGGAGCCACAGCGATTTTTGGACCGGGAACTGTGATTTCAGAAGCAGCCAAACAAATTCTGAATCTCCTTCTCGGCGAAAGAAGAGCGGCTTAAGATTCAAAGAGAGGATCTCTATCCACCAAACACCGATTTGTCTATACGGGCAGTCGGTGTTTTTTAAATTTCCGCAGGCAGATAAAAACCATTATGGAAACACCAAACGAGGACATGGGCAAAAAGAAAACGAAAGAACCGGATCCAATTCCAAAGTCGGCTCTTTCGGTAAACCCCGGTGTCGCCGATGCCCCTGCCATTTCTCCCTACATTCGTGACCAAAGAAAAACTCTCAGTCGTAAAGAAACCACAGCAAAAGAATTAGCCGAAGGAGTTCTAGCGGGAAACCGAACCCATCTTGCCAAAGCCATTACTCTCGTAGAAAGCAACTTGGAATCCCATAACGACAAAGCCCAAGCTATCTTAGAACTTGTGATGCCTAAGGTTGGTAATTCCATTCGGATTGGAATTACTGGAGTTCCTGGTGTTGGAAAATCAACCTTCATTGAAAGTTTTGGAAGTTATCTCCTCGAACAAAATCACAAACTCGCAGTACTTGCGATTGATCCGAGTAGCCAAAGAACCAAAGGCTCTATTTTGGGAGACAAAACAAGGATGGAGATTCTTTCTAAATCTGCCAACGCCTTCATTCGCCCTTCGCCTAGCAGTGGTTCTCTGGGAGGGGTTGCCAGAAAAACCAGGGAATCCATGTATCTCTGCGAGGCGGCAGGGTTTGATACCATCATCATTGAAACAGTCGGTGTCGGACAATCGGAAACACAAGTCCACTCCATGGTGGATTTTTTCTTGTTACTCATGCTTGCAGGTGCTGGGGACGAACTCCAAGGGATCAAACGAGGGATTATGGAGATGGCAGACCTCATTGCCATCAATAAAGCTGATGGGACAAACGAACCTTATGCGATGCGTGCTCGGGTGGAATACGAATCTGCCCTCCATCTTTTTCCTGCTCCCGAATCCAAATGGACACCAAGAGCCACCACTTGTAGTAGCATTGCCGGGAAGGGAATTGATGAAATTTGGAAACTGATTTTGGATTATGTTTCCACAACAAAAACAAATGGTTATTATGCGAAAAACAGAGAAGACCAAACACGGATGTGGTTTGAAGAAACCCTCAAAGAAGTAGTTCTCGAACAGTTCTTTGCTAGGCCTGGCAAAAAAGAATCCATCAAAGCCTCTGAAAAAAAACTAATGTCCGGCCAGTCCACTCTCTTAAAAGAAATCAAATATTTGATGGATTGATTAAAAAAAAAGCCGTTTGCATTTTTACGCATAACGGCATCTGCCTTGAGCAATAGAATGTCTAATGGAAATCATACGCTTGAGGTCCAATCAAAAAGTAGTAAGATTGGCATTCCGTCGTTATCGTAACAGAATGTAAGAAAATTGTCTATCTACCAAATGGTATAAAAAAGAGGGTTATCTCAGAAAGACGGAACAAAAAGAAGCTCTCTTCTGGTTCTTTGTATTCCCTATTTTGCCATTCCTAGTTAGATCTACAAAACCCGATTCATAAAAAAAACAAGGGCGCAGTACACACCAAACCACAAAACTAACCTTAGTTTTATCAAAAGAGCTGAGAACCATTCCACATACTCTAATCCAGTTTGTTTGTATTTCAGTAAGTTGATCCTATTATGGTATCCGATTCTCAACCTTTTGTCTATTTACCAGATGGTATAAAATGGAGATTTGTATCTCTTTCAAAAGATTCCGAATTGACGGGCTTTTTTCAACATTTGCACTCTCGTATTGACCTGGAGCTTTTTATAAATCGCCTTAATTTGCTGGCGGACTGTGCCTACGGTAGTTCCAAATAAAGAGGCAATTTGGTGGGGATTATCCCCTTCTACAATGAGTTCCAAAATTTGTCTTTCTCTCGGAGTTAGCACCTCTACCCCAATACCCGATACATCCGTAGTCATTTGGGGTTTGCGAAAAGATAACAATACTTTTGCGGCTATCGAAGGAGAAATCACACTGCCCCCATCCAGTAATGTTTGGATGGTATCATGTAATGAATCTAGTTCTGACTTCCAAATATATCCAGAAGCTCCATTCCGTAGGGCAGAAAAAATTGTATCATCTGTTTGAAGGGAAGAAATCACGAGGCTCTTTCTAGATTCAATCGTATGGTAGGTTTTGAGTACATCAATCCCACTCATACCAGGCAATCCAATATCCAAAATAAGAAGGTCCAGTTCTTTGGCCTCCTCCTCAGCCCAAAACGCTTCTGCGGAATTCCATGTTCTTAATTGTAAACTAGGGTTTTCTTCTAAAACTCCGCAAAGAGATAATAAAAAATCCAAATTATCTTCAATGATTCCGATAGAAATTGAATTCATAAATCGAAGAGCCCAATGGGAAGTTTCATATTGATTTGGTATGATGGGGATTCGGTAATGTTAATTTTCCCGTTTAAAGATTTAATTCTATGATGTAATCCTCGTTCGCCGATACCGGGATCAACCAAAAGTTCTTTGTGTCGGACTAGAGAACTTTCTTCCTTAACCGATAGATTCAGAGATTCCGTCGCAAACCGGAATTGTAAATGTTCATTCTTTCGCTCTATCGACCAACTGGAAGTTCCTGCCCCATGACGTAAATCATTGGTAGTTACTTCTTTAAAGATTTGAAGGATATGATGTGCCACTTCTGGATCTCGAATTTTGATAATGGTTTCTTCCCCAATGGAATTCCATTCCAACTCTATATTGCGGCCGGCAAGTTTGTATCTTTTTTTGATTGATAGTTTTAATCCATCTAACAGCGACTCTTGGAATAATTCCCTCTGGTCTTCTTCTTGGACTTGTGTACGTAAGGACTGAAGTGCAGACTCAGAAAGTTGTTTTAGTTTTTGCAGTTGGGTATCTGTAATCTCAGAGGGAGTTTTTTCCATCCTTTGGCTGAGTAGAACCAAGTCGGTAAGTTGGGAACCCAAACTGTCATGGATATCTTGAAAAAATGTTCTGCGTTTTTCTTCGAGTAACATACCTCGATAGGCTGCGATGTACCGAGTGCGAAACCACCAATGGTTTAAAAAAAAGGCGATCAGAAACAAAGGAAAAATCGTCGACATCTCTCGCCAAGTTTCTTCTGGAATGACGGTTTGGTTGGCAAAGTAGACGCGGATAATATAAACCATCAGAACGAGTGACCATTCCGAAATGTACTGCCACACAAGTCCGGGGTAAAAAAAAGAAGATGTCGCGAGGAGTGCCGTAATGGTTAACCAATTCCTTGGATCAAAATAAGGGATGCTGGGATCATGAAATCCTGTCTCCATTTCCACGAGAACCAAAAGAAAAAAAGTCAAACGAACAAGGATCGGTGCGATCCGGAAGATCCGCCGATAGAAAAAGGAAGTACAAACAAGTAGAATGCTCAGCACCAGTTCGATGGCAGAAAGGATACAGTTAGTTTGGTCTGGGGCGTTCCATTCCAAATACACACTCTGAATGTAGGCTAGACAATAGGCAAATCCAAGGAAGTATAGTTTACTTAGGATTTCTGAATAAACGGCAAAAAGCGAAATAGGATCAAGAGGGTTTCCTCGGAAAAAAACAAACAGCCGATGGAAAATAGACATGTTCTACCTAAACACCAATCGATTGTTTAAGATAGGCGAACATTGAATTCTAGATTTCTAATCGGCTAATATGTTCTAACAAAAGTTTTTGATCATCGTCGAACATTTGGTTAAATTCAAGACCCACTTCATAAAAAGCTCCCTCTCCAAATTCTTCCAAACGTACAACCTTTGCTTTTGGGTACAAAACGTACTTTACATCGGGGAATCTTAATTCTAATTCCAACCTTGTCCCAAGAGACATGGGTTCTTTGGTTCGGAACAATAGTCCACCTTCAGAAATGTCTTGGGATTCCCCCTCTCCTTTGTCTTTGGGTAAAAACTGGGCCGAGCCGGCCCCCGATTGGATCACTCGGTATGTGAGATGGACTTTTTCGGAGATGCGTTTGTAGATTCGGCGTTCGCTGGACATGTAAGCAAGGGAACGCCGAATTCAAAGTTTGGGCAAGTTTAAATTTATGCCGGGGAATCAGTAAGTTTTCTAGTTAGTCTTCTAAATCCTCTGGTCGGATTTCAAAATCAGGGCGGAAGGCACCTTCGATCTTTTCACGCAAACGATCAATGTATCCAAACACGGCAGGCACTACAATGAGAGTGATGAGAGTCGAAAGGACAAGTCCCCCAATGATGGCAATCCCCATCGCTGTTCTTGATTTCGATGCTTCTCCAATTCCCAAAGCAATCGGTAGAGTTCCCGCAATCATCGCAAGAGATGTCATAAGGATGGGACGAAGTCGTTTGGAACCCGCATCAAAGATAGCTTCCTCTCTAGTCATTCCATGTTCTTTCATGGCAAGGATGGCGTGATCCACAAGAAGGATGGAGTTTTTGGCCACAAGTCCCATCAGGAGAATGAGTCCAATCATACTAAATAGATTCAGCATCTCACCCGTCAAAGCCAGAGCAAAGAAAGCTCCCGAAATGGCTGGCGGGATCGCAAAAAGAATGGTGATCGGTGTGATAAAAGACTCATAAAGAGAAGCTAACACAAGATAGATGAAAATAAGTGCCATTCCAAAAGCAAGGACGATGTTTTGTAACAGTTCCTTAAAGTCTTCCGATTGGCCCACAAAGGAATAAGTGATTCCCGGAGGTGGAGGGAGTTTTTCTTTTAATATCTTTGCTGCTGATTCCGACGCCGAAGCAATGGCTCCCCCGGGGGCAAGATTTGCGTTGATAGGAACCACTCGAGATCTGTCTTCTCGGATGATCCTAGCAGGAGAACTACTTTCTTTTCCTTCGGCAATGGCACTGAGAGGAATCAGTCGGTTTTGGATATTTGGAACTCGAGTTTCATAGAAGGACTTACGTAAGTTACGTTGGTCTTCTTTTAACCTTAGGCGAACGTCATATTCAATTCCGTTTTCCAAATACTTAGCCACTTCCCCACCTTCAATATGGTAACG
Organism: Leptospira sp. WS4.C2; assembly: GCF_040833985.1. Lineage (NCBI taxonomy): Bacteria > Pseudomonadati > Spirochaetota > Leptospiria > Leptospirales > Leptospiraceae > Leptospira > Leptospira mgodei. The sequence continues at coordinate 82,763 of NZ_CP162140.1, read as the reverse complement.
AAGTTCTGCGCCCATCACACCAGCAACCACACCGACTGTCTGCATTTTGGCTCGGTTTGGCACCACTTGGAATTCTGGTTTTCCGGTTCGATAGGTTGTATCCACGTCGGTTAGATCTGGAACTTTACGTAATTCTTCCATCACTTTAAAGGAATAGGTTTCTAAATCTTTTAAGTTTTCCCCTTTTAGATTTAAGTTGAACGGGTATTGTACCCCACCACCTATCGCGGAATAGTCGTTCACTTTGGGTCTTGCTTGTGGGTAGGCCTTTAGGAATTCGCGGATTTGGTCTTTCACATCTCCTGTGGTTCGTTTGCGATATTCTGCCGGTAGGAGGGCAACCCCGATGGTGGCGATATTGGATTCGCCATCGCTATTTCCAACAACCGTTGCCAGAAGTTCTAATTCAGGAATGGCTTTGATGATTTCATTCTGGATTTGTTCCACTGTTTCAGACGTCCCTTGTAAGGAAGTTCCTGGAGCCATTTCCACATTCACCATAAATTCCCCTTGGTCATTGGCCGGGAGAAAGGTCTTTTTTACAAATGCAAGTGAAAAAATACTAGTAATCAAAGTAAGGAAGGTAAGTAAAATGACTGCCCATGGTTTTTTTAGGGCAAACTTCATGATGATTCCGTACATTCTGTCCAAAAAATTTTGAAACTTATCAAAGTTACGAAGGACTATGTTTTTCTTTTTATGGATGTCTGTTTTCCCTGCAAAATAAGCAGATAACATGGGTGCTACGGTCAGACCATCAAAAAGGGAGATGATCATCGCAAAAACTACGGTTAGACCGAATTGTTTAAAAAACTGACCTACAATCCCGGAAAGAAATCCAATCGGAAGAAATACAGCAATGACCGTTAAGGAAGTTCCAATGACAGCAAGAGTTACTTCTTCTGTTCCTTTCCTTGCCGCTACAATGACAGATTCCCCTTCTTCTAGTTTACGGAAGATATTTTCCCGGACCACAATGGCATCATCCACAAGCAGTCCGACCGCAAGTGATAGCGCAAGGAGAGTCATCACATTCATGGTAAAACCCATGGCATACATGATGATAAAAGCACCTAACATAGAGTTGGGGAGTGCCATACCGGTGATGAGTGTGGAACGTATGTTCCCAAGAAAGAGATACACTACAATTACAGCCAGTAAAATCCCAAGGATGATGGCTATGGTCACGTCTTCGATGTTTGCCCGAATCCATTTGGATCCATCTCGAATCAAAATTACTTTCGGTGTCCCTTTGAGATCTTTGATTTGAGCATTGATGGTATCAATTTTGCCAAGGATTCCATCGGCAACTTCTACTGTGTTGGCTCCTGATTGTTTGTATACATCTAGGAAAAGTGCTTTCTTTTGAATCCTTTCTTTTTTAGGAGCCTCGTATTTGAATAATAACTTTCCGATGAGGGAAGGTTCGTCATGTTCTTCCGCACTGATCGGTGCATACAACATACCCAGCGTTTGGCGGTCTTGGAGGGTGTCCTTAACTTGCCCCAAATCCTTTACTAGAACCCCTCGACCAAATTCACCACCAAAAGACACAACCGTGTTCTCAATTTGAGATAAAGATTCATATTTGGCAACAGTTCGAAAGGAAGTTTCTTTATCTCCCCCTTCTACTTTTCCGGCAGGAATATTGACTCCTGAATTTTTGATTTGGTTTCCAATGGAAATGGCGGGAACTTGGAAGGCATTGATTTTGTTTCGATCAAGCTCAATATGGATTTCTCTACGAGATCCCCCAATGATTTTGACAGCACCTACGTTGTTTACTTGTTCGAGTTTGGTTTTGATTTTCTCTTTTGCCAAATCATAGAGTTCCCCCTCCGGTAGATCAGCAAAGAGTGAGATCCGCATGATGGGTTGGTCAGAAGGATCAAACCTCTGGACCAAAGGTTCTTTAGAAGAATCAGGAAAGAGCGGTTTCACTCGAGCTGTTTTATCCCGAACTTGTTGTTCCGCGTATTTGATGTCTGTGGTTAGGTTGAACTCGGCAAACACCATAGAGATTCCTTCTTGGTTCCGAGATGTGATTCGTTTGAGACCAGAGATGGAACTGAGTTCTTCTTCCAATGGTTTGGAAATCGAAGTTTCAATCTCTTCTGGTCCTGCACCAGGATACACAGTCGAAACCACAACGAAGGGAATGTTGATGTCGGGAAAAAGATCGACTCCAATTCGTTTCAGGGAAATAAAACCAGTAATCACCATAATGATGACTAGTGAGGATATAAAAATAGGTCGTTTGATGGAAAAGGAAGCAATACTCATAAATCTTTTTCTCTATTTGAGCAGTTTATATTCTTGAAGACAAGCAATACCGGAGCTCTCTCTGTAAGTAGACAGCAATGTTGACTTACTATTCAAGATTTTTGTTCTGTTTTCAAATTTTTCTTCTACAAAACTATCAGGACAAACATCACTTAATAAAAGAACAGAATCAAAATCTGTCCATTCTTTCCATCGATACTTGTGATCGTTTCTTACCATCCCCTGTTTATAGGTCTTTAGTTTCATAGCAAGATCGAAATCGGAAGCAAGCACACGACCTTTCGATCCATATTTCTCTTCAAAATGAAATGCATTGATGAGAACATATTTTTTGTCAGATGATATCTGTTCGGCGATCTCTCTTGCCGGTTGGAAATCACTCGCATTCATTCCCCGATAACAAAACATTTTCTTTTCAAAAAACTCGCCAGACAAAATGCCTTGGGAATAAACAGAATTGGAAAATACAAAAAGGGAGGTAAGCAAAAATACAGAAACTGAAGCCAATCTTTCTATTTTTGTATCGGCGAGTTCGTACAATCGCAAAATCCAAAGATACCCAACAAGCCCAATGGCAGGGATGAATTGTAAAACATGCCTTGGTTGTTTGTTCCCAGTAGTGAGTTCCAAAATGAGAAGTTCTAAAAATAGAATGAGAGTGCCTGCAAGGAGGGGATCTTTTAATTTTGTTTGGAATTTTGTCCCCGATCGAAGGAGAAAATACAACAAAGACAAAACAGAAAAGAGAATGAGAGTGCGAAATCCCCAGATAAAGTCGAAGACACCAGGTGTGGAAGGATCAAGTCCTGGTTCTGTCCAAAGTGTTAAGAAAAAGCTTCGAGTGTATGCATTCACGATCATCTGCGCATCGATAAGAGCATTCACGCGGTCTGGGTTCATAAATAACCATAAAAAGGCAGGAAAAATGGCATAAACCCAAAGAACCACGGCCGTTTTTGGAAATATTTTTTGGATCACATCCCGTTTGCGGAAAAAATAAACAGAAAGATCAACAAACAAAACAAAGGTGATCCCAAACATAAATTGTTTGAATCCCTTTTGGTTTAAATTGATTTTTGTAACCACTCGAAGTACGGGCAAAGAAAAAACCATAACCACCACAAAGATCAAATACATTAACCGAATGCCTTTGGCATAATTTTTTAATAGATGGAGTAAAGCATCTTTGTATGTGGATGTGGATCGTAAGAGTTCATAGGCAAAACATGCCATAAAGAATAAAATCCCATATGGATACTTAGTAAAATAAAACCCAAACAATGAGAAGAAAACAAGCCACTTGGTCCCGGAATCAATTTCCGATTCTCTGTTATCCACATCATACAACCGATAGATGGCGTAAATGGAAAATAAGAGAAAAAACATAGACTGCGTTTCTAACATCGAAGAAAGGGAATATGCTGGGACCTCTCCTGTTTGGATGGTAAGAATAAATACAAGGCTTGAAATGATTCCTGACCAAAGTAGAGACGTTGTTATGCGATACGATATGTAAACCAGTGCCGGATAAACCAAAATCAAAAACAAAAGTCCTAAAAAAGAATCACGATAGGTTTCATAGGCGTCTATTGGTAAATAAAGCGTAACAAAGGTTAGAAAGGATCGGAGGGGTGGCCAAGTAGGACTTTCCACAAAAGGCAAAATCCCGCGAAACCAATTCCCATTTCGAAAGTCGACATACTGATCTAATACCTGGTTCAGTCGAATATTTTCATCCCAAGACAAAAAGTCTTTGTTGGGACAGAGGTTCAGGAAAACCTCCCATGACTTTGTAGCATAGAACACTACCAACGAAACGCCTAAAATGATGAAAATGAGCCCCAAAAAACTGGGAAGAATGTTTTTTGCCTTCATACCAATCCTTGGAATCATTCTTTCTTTGGGGTCGGCTTGGAATCAACCGAAGTTCTTTTTCCGTAATTTTTCTCTTTGATTGCAGTCCAAGGTAAAGAATTCTGTCCGTTAGAAGGTTCCAAATGCAAGATTTCGTAGACCTTGGGGAAAAAATCATATTCCTCGTTATGTTATTCGCAAGTATTCTCGCGATTGCCGTATTTATTGAAAGGTTGATTGTTTATAAACGTAATTTTAACAAAGAATCAGAGTCGCTTCTGGATTCACTCACTCTCCTCGTCCGCCATCGCGACCTAAAAGGTACAGAAAAACTATTGGAAACCCATCCCATGGAAAACTCCTACACTCGGTTTATGCATTTTGTTTTGGAACGAGAGAAGGAAAACCACAAAGGCTTAGAGGAACTGATGGAAGGGAAAATTCTGAAAGAACGATTGAGTTTGGAAGAAAGACTTCCAATTCTCAACACTCTCGGAAATAACACTCCCTTCATCGGATTACTAGGAACAGTACTTGGAGTCATCAAAGCTTTTTATGGTCTAGGGACACTTGGTAACTCGGGAGCAGAAGTGGTGATGCGTAGTATTTCTACTGCCCTACTGGCGACGGCTGCGGGACTTGCGGTTGCGATTCCAGTGGTGATGGCAAACAACTACTTCACTCGTAAAATGAAACTCATCATTGGTCACTTGGAAATCCTATCCAAAGAAATCCATGCAAGTTTCATCACTAGCGGAAAACACAACCAGTCTTCTAGTTCTACTCCGAATATTCATCACTAGAAATTACAAACCATGAAGTCATTTACCTTGTATCTGCAATACAAACTGAGACGGTTCGGACTTTTCCGAGCCAGTCTTTTTGCATCAGTGAGTTTGCATATACTTTGTTATCTGATTTATTTTATACTGACTCTTCCCAGCAGTGCGGCTTTCCAAGAAACATCTATGGAAGATATGGATGTATCTTTTGAAGAAATTCCTCCTGAACTGATCGGTGGAACATCAAGTCCGGCTCCAGTAGAAAAACAAGAATGGGTCGAAGGATCTAACAAAGATGCGGAAGAAAAACCTGACAATTCAGATTTAAATCCCAACCAACTCTCTGGAAATGGAACCGACAAAGATGGTTATTTGTTTTCCTTTAACGGAGATCGGCCTCCCACTCCTATCATTGATTTTGATTTGAAAGCTTATTTCCCAGAAGCTGCAAAAGCGGCCAACATCAGTCAAAGAACCGTCGTGGTGATGGTGCAAGTGGATGAACAAGGTGTGCTCCAAGGAGTAAAAATTGTTTCTGGGAGGGCCGGATACGGGTTTGATGAAGCAGCCATCCGGATCATCCAAAGAGCTCGGTTTTCGCCAGGTTACGATAAAGGAAAACCAACTCGTATGGCACATAGACTACCAATCAGCTTTGATTTAGAAGAGGACTGAAATGTTACGGAACACCAAACAACGAATTGCGATTGGAACCATTTTTATCACAGTTTCCCTGATCACTTTCGGGTTCCAACCTAAACCCATCACCGGAAAAACCGAATCCAAATCGTCTTCAAAAAAACCGGGGCTCGTTCCCGATCCCTTCGAACTTTACCAATCAATCCCTCCTTTCCAATCCGAAATGTCAAGTTCCGACTTGCCAGGAAGTTACGACCTAAGCAACGAATTTCCACTTCCAGCAGACCAAGGGATCTATAAAGATAATGTTGGTTATACGGTTGGATATGGACTCATATCTTATTTAGAAGCGAAAAAAAAAGGGATTCGGAATCTATCTTCTGTTGGGCCTTCTTCTGCCAATGGCCAAAAGATATTATATTCACCTAACTTTATATACAACCAATTAAACAGTGGAAAAGACCAAGCAGTTTCTCTTTTGGATGCCCTGATCCTCGCAGAAAGCAGAGGTTCCGTTTCAATGGAACAGATGAACGAGTCTTCTTCTAGTTTCCGAACAAGACCAAAAGCCAATATTGTTGAATCGGGTAGAAAAGCTCGATTAAAAAGAATTTATAGAATTGAACCTCATGATCTAACTTCCATTAAACTAGCCTTGGCAGAAAAAAGACCGGTTTTAATAGGTTATTTGGTTTATGAAAATTTTAAAGATCCGAAACCAGATATTATCTTTGAAATCGGGACTGGTGAAATTTTAGGGGCACAGTCCTTAGTAATTTTAGGTTTTAACGACAAAAAGAAAGCATTCAAAGTTTGGAATTCTTGGGGAACCACTTGGGGGGACCAAGGGTATTTGTGGATTTCTTACGAAACTTTTCCTAAATATACTAAGTCAGTTTATGTCGCTGATTCGGAAACTGAAAACGAACTTCTAACACAGAATAAGCTACACGATGCCTTAGAGTCTTTGGAATACGGCGAACATAATATATTCCCGCCGAAAGAAATTTTTGCTTCTCGAGGTGATTTCTCCGATCGGATTCGGATCAGTTGGTCTAGAGAAAAACGGGCCATAGGTTACGAGGTTTACAGGAAACGTAAAATCGATACCAAATACCAGATGGTGGGCCTTTCCAAACAAGCCTTCTTTGAAGATTTCGGAATCCAAAAAAACACTGCCTACAATTACCGAGTGGCAAGTTTAGATGAGAATTTCCTCTCCAAACCATCCAGAGATTCAAACGATGGTTATGCGGTTGACCCAACAAAACCGGCTGGAATTTTACCAGTGACAAACCTTCGTGCATCAGTGGCTTCTACCAATGATCGGATTCAGCTCGAATGGGATCCGCAACCGATATCCACAACCTATGCGGTTTACAAGTGGAATCCAACTGCAAGGATTTACCGATTTTTGGGTAAAACCGAAAAAACCTCCTATATCGATTTAAAGGCAAGTCGCAACGGAGATAGTGAAATTTACCAAGTAATTCCAGAGAGAAACCAATTGATCGGTGAATCCAGTAATTATGTTTCCGCTCATTTAGATCCTTCTGAAATTTTAAAACCTCGCCCCAAAAACTTAACCGCATCAAAGGGACTGTATGCAGGTACCACTATTTTGCAATGGGAAGGTTCTCCCAGTGCTGTCGCCTATCATATATTCCGAAAGACAAATGGACAATGGAAAGAAATTGGAATAACTACTGAGCTCCAATTCAAAGACAACGACTCGTATGAAAAGGAATCTTTTTATGCTGTTGCTTCTGAATTTGAAGGAGAATTATTTAGCCTTCCGTCAGAGCCAGACATTGGATTCCCATCTCTGGTTGCAGGAAGGGCAATGGGACTAAAACCTCCCGAACTGGATGTTTCAGAAAATAGAAAAACGGGAGAATTTTTATTTACCTGGAATTCAATTCCCAAAGTTACATCATACAAAATTTATATGCGAAAAAAAAATGATCCCGAATGGAGTCTCGTCAAAGAAACTCTCGAAACAAATTTTAGATTACAGAACCTAACAAAAAACCAATTTTACTTCTTTGCTATTCAATCAGTATCCAAAGGAATCGGAGAAAGCCTATTTTCAAAACCTGTCACATCAGTCATTTCTGATACAGTCGTTGATGTAAAAAAAGTAAAAACATTTGGTGAATCCGCCATACAAAAGTTTATTGGCCCCTGGACAGCAATGTACTGGGATGGGAAAAATAAAGTGAAACCAATACGATTGACTATTGAAGCAGAAGATGTTGAGGGTAACATCATCATGAAGTGGAATGAAAATCAAATCTTTCGAGGCAAAAATATAGTAGATTCTGACTTATTAGAAGAAAAAGGAAAATGGAAAATCAAACTATCACCTAACTATGAGTCTCTGTCTGGCGAATTTGAAGACCAAACCCTTGTTCCAGAAAAAAGCCAACTTTCCTTTATAAGAGAATAAACATACACATAAGATTAATCAAGAAGCGGTTGTTTACGATTTTCGGGCCGCTACCATTCAAATCGATTCTGTTTCGGTTAAAACTAAAAAATAGTCCCACTTTCGCAGTTTTTGCGACAAGTTTTTTCTAAGCCGATACAACTTCCCACAAGAGCCGTTAGATCAACAGCACTATAGTCTGGACTACTTGTTGCTAATTTATAAAACGCATCATTTCGCAAAAAACATTCACCTTCAATCGTCGAACATTTATTACGTTCGTAGCAGGCAGACCGAAACGAAAAAGGGGAACCGCAATGAACAAATACAATTAAAGAACAAAAAAGGAAGACTAATTTCATAAAGAAACGGTTTCATTTTCAAATTCTTTACGACTCAAGGAAGAGATTTTTTTTAATCCATCCGATAGATTTTGAAATTTTACTTTTCCTTTAATAGTGATGGGAAGATCAAATAGGACTTCACCAACGACAACCAACTCTTCACAATAAACAAGAGATGGGTACTGTTGAAATAACCTGTCAAATTGATGTATTTTTTTGAAATGTTTTTCATCAAGTTGAACTAAAATCTCACCGAGGCCAGCAGATTTTCTTTCTCTAGCCATAGTCAGTGAAAAATCGTTATTCAAAACATAAACATCGGATCTTCTTACCAAATAGTCTTCCGTTTTTTTTACCGGTGCAAATCGATCTCTGGGAATAATGATTCCTTTGAATTTGGAAAAATTTCCTACTGCACTTCCCATAGCGGTTTCCAATTGGATTACCGATTTACCATCCACTTGTTTGGGATTGACAATGAGAGATAAAGAAAAATTCCCTTGGTTGAATCTTTCTTTTAAAGCACGTAGATTGATCCAAAGGTTGTTTGTAGAGAAGGTTCTAAATTTTCCAAGACCACTAAATTCATTTTCATGTTCTTTGGGAACTTGGGCGGTTTCTAATAACTCATACTTAATGAATTTTCCACCTACCATTTTTCTGTAGATGGCCCCGCCTTTTTTATCGGCTAGAGTTTTTGGAGTCATCTCCATTGCAAAATGAATGTTTTCTTTTAATAAGTAACTTACAATATGTGGATCGACCGTGGCGCCTAAATTGTCTCCATTAGAGAGAAAGGCGATTTCAAAACCTTTAGAGAGTAATTCATCCAAAATCCCCTCTTGCACCATAGTAAAATAAATATCACCATGACCCGGTGGGCACCAATTTTCTTTTTCATTTTTGTTTTGGATGGGGGCAAAAGTTTCTGCATCCAAACGAGGAACCTTGTTTTGTAAAAAACTAGTTCGCAAAGTTTGTTTGAATCCATTTTTCTCTAATTCTATTTGTGATTCTTTTTGTGTATTATAAGAATCCATAAAAAGTAGAGGAACATCAATTCCATATTCGGAACGAATGAATTCAATTTGTTTTGCCATCACAGCAAGGAAGGACATGGAACCTTTGATGGGAATGAGTGACTTTGCTTTGTCGAGGCCCATACTGGTTCCAAGACCCCCATTCAACTTGATTACCACCAATTTGGAAAGAAGACTGAGATCCGTAGGATAAGAAGAATGGATGGTTTCTAGGGAAATTTCATCGGTTTCTGGGTCTAAATCACCCACTTCTTCCCAATTGACCATCCCTGTTTCGCCGTTCCTAACAGCATCCACTTTGGTAATAAAATCGGCAATGAAAGCATTCGAAAGGCCTGCAGCTTTCATCGTTTCTGTGATCAGTTGATCCGATTTTTGTTTCTCCATATCATTTCCCTTCATGCGGTTCCCCGAGTTCGATCCGGTGGGGTTCTTCTGTTATCCCCGGATTCCATAAAAAAAATACGAGAATATTTCTGCCGTCTTCCTTCGGAACTGCAACGGTTTCTTTCCTTTCGTATTTTGGCATAAAAACTTCGAAATTGTACATCCAATACTTTCCTTTCTTACGAGCCACTTGCCGGATCCCTTGTTTCAAAGGATCCTTTTTTGTGAGTTTTCCATAAGGAAGGGGGTACTTGGTTTCCCAAATTTGGGGCAAAAGCTTCGCTGCTTCTTCATAATTTCCCGGATCGGACCAAAGGACCGTAGGAAAAAACCCTAAAAGGAATATAAGAAAGAAACTATGACGCATACGATTCTAAAAGGCAATCCTATGTAAGTACGGTTATCGGTCAATTCAGGAATTCTTCTGGCGCTGGAATTGATTTTCATAGACAAGAATTGAGTCTGACAGAATCATTTAATTCATGTTTCGATTCATAGAATATCTGGAACGTTTTTGGGCGTTATTGTCGTTTTATCTTCCCAGCCATTTGTTTGTGGAGAATAATAAGGATAAAAACATATTGATCGTTCCTGGGTTTCTCGCCGGACGTTCCTACTATTCTAGACTCAAATCCAACTTGGACAACTTGGGATTCAAAGTAGGAATCCTTTCCACTCTCCGTGACCCTTTGTCTTTGGAAGAGGCCGTCCAATACCTTGCCAGCCAAATTCTTACGGCACCTAACGAAGTGACTTTGATTGCTCATAACACCGGTGGGCTTCTCGTATTGATTTTACCAGATGAAGCCAGACGAAAAGTCAAACGCCTCATCACTCTCGGAACTCCCTTCCATGGTTCTGACAGGTTTACCAATACAAGACAATCCTATTGGGGATTTGAATCCGATTGGGTTAAAACAAATTATAAAAATGCTTTATCTTTTCCCCTCTTCCAACCTCTCTCTGCGATTGAAGACTTTTCTTTTCCCCCGCAAGAAAGTACGGAGTTTGGCCAAGGTCGTGACTTATGGTTTGATATCCCTGGAAATTATAACTTAGTACGTAGGAATGAAAACATCCGCACACTCAGAGAATTTTTGGGTACTCCGAAAGATAGTATTGGTATCATCGCACCTCCCAAAGCAAATCCTGAATTTGCAGTCCCTAAAAAGATTGAAGTGGATTTTTCGAAGTATGAACCATCGGTTTATAAAAAGAACCAAAAACAATTAGCTGTAAAGAAGAAGTCAGCTGTTAAAAAAGCCAAACCTGCAAAAAAATCAAAAGCTGTGGCAAAACCGATAGCGAAACCAAAAGCAAAGAAAAAGGCTAAAAAACGTTAAATTTTTTATTTTAGAAGATTCTATAAAAACTGCCCGCCAAACGGCGGACAGTTGGAAGTTTTATCGATCCGATCGGTTAGACTTTCTTTAATTCTTTCACGCAAGTTAGACAGCTGTCTCGACATTCTTTACAAACAGCGTGGTGGTTGGCATGTTTATCACATTCCTTCGCACAAGCTTCACAAACTTCAATACATAAGTTTGCTAACTTCTTTGTGTAAGTAGAAGACTGGCTTGCTAGTTTTACAAAAGAATCACATAGACTGATGACTTCTCTTGTACTTGTGGCGCAAGCAGCCAATGACTTCTCTCCTTTTCCAAGTTCTGTGAGGCAATGGCTGAGACAAACCTCAGCGGAAAGTTGACAATGCATAGCTGCCATCATTGCTTTGGAATACTTTGATTTTCCAGTTGTTGGCATGGACATAGTAGAATGGTCATGGTCTTCTGCGGAAAGTGTAGATAAAATTCCCGAAACAGCCACTGCCATTCCTGCTTTTTGTAATAATTCTTTGCGATTCATATCGTATAACCTCTGTTAAAAAAATAATATCAAGTGAAATGTAAGATTCATTCATCTAAACTTAGGTGTGGCCATCTCAAATCAGAAGTCGGATAGTTAGCGTAGGGAAGTAGGGAGTAGGATAACGAAGTTGGGATAACAATCCTAGTTTGGACTTGCGATGGAGTAACTTAGTTTCGAGATCTGTAAACGCGTCCCAAACAACAAGTTTGACCTGTTTCCAAATGGGAAAATCAGCAGCAGTGGAAGATTGGAGTTCCTCGTGTGTGATGGGGCATTCACAGGAATCTGCTGCATTTCCTTTAGATTCGGCGGATTGGTGGCAAGGCGGAATGGAAGCTCGTTCCACAAATTTTTCCGCCGAAGTACAAAACCCGAAAACCGAGGATTTACATCCCAGATAAGCAAGGAAAATTAGAATGAATCCAATTGCAAATTTCCGTTTCATGCTCTGTTTCTTCATCCTTTAGACGAAACCAATCATATATCCTTAAAATAAATTCTTCAAGCCTTTTCCGGCAACAATAAAGGTTCCAATCGTAGATCCAAATTGGGGAAGGAAAAAAACGAGAAAGATATGAAGGACGCGGTTCTTCCAAAAACCAACAAAGGTTTCTGAATCTTCGGCAATGTGTTCGAAGTCTTCTACAAGGGGTTTACGTAAATACGACTCGGAAAGAGCACTCACCCATCCCGCTTTAAAGATGGGAACAAAAGTTCCAATGGGAGCCGTGATAAAAGCAAGTAGGATAGAAATCGGATGAGCTAGTGCGATCAAAGCACCGAGGGCTGCAAGGCCACCTTTGATATAAATCAGTTTTGAAAACAGGTCCATACCAGCTTCCCCACCTTGGCTCCAGGTAGTGTAACCGATGAGTCCTGCAAAGAACACAGGATATAGAATGATACTAATATTGTCCCACCACTTACGTTTGGGAACTTCATCTAACACGGACAAGTCGTTTGTTGTGTGAAGATTCCTTTCAATCCCGGCCAAATGGCCCGCACCCACAACAGCAAGAAGTTTTTTAACTGACTTACCTTCTGTCGCTTGGCGAATTTTTTCAGCTAAATACACATCTCTTTCATCAATGATGACATGTTTAACTGATTCATATTTTTTTGGGATCTGAGAGAATAGATCTTTGAGAATGTCATCCGATTTCATCTCTTCGATTTTATCGTCTGATACATCTTCTCGGACCAAAAGAGAAGCAAGGAGAGCACTAAAGAGATACATTTTAGAGAAAAAACCTACATTTCCCCAGGACCTTTTTAAGGTAGTTTGGATTTCACGGTCTACTGCTATTACTGGTTTTTTTAAGGATCGACCCATAGTGATTGCTTTACGCATTTCATCACCAGGTTTGATGTCTTTGTTACCGATTTTTTTCTGAAAAGAAGAAAGGATGAGGCTCGAAAGGAGTAACCACATTTTCCTTTCTTTGAATACTTTGAATATATCTAATTTTTTTAAATAGTCCGGATCTTCCACCGATTTCATTCGAGACTCACATAACTCAACACAAATGACATCGGGTTTTAATGTTCGGATCATTTTTTCGACTTCGTCTACACTTTGTTTGGAAACATGGGCTGTTCCTAGAATGTGGACTTCCGTTTTTCCGATGGTTTGGAAGAGATAAGGTTCTGTTGTTTTGAAACCTTTTTTGGTAGATTTTCTTGTGGGAGTTGATTTTTTGATTGAACGCATAAGGAAAGCTTACTATCTATAATACCTAAGTAACGGTTCCACTCTCTAGAAACAAGTAGAATGTCTATTAAATCCAAAATCATCAATGTGGGAATTGCCGACATCAAGGTCGGAAAAGATACGGATGTGCTCCGAACCACATTGGGTTCGTGCATAGGAATCGTTCTGTATGATCCGGAACAGAAAGTGGGGGCCATTTCCCATATCATGCTTGCCAAAGATCCTACAGGCAAGGATGCCACCAAGTTTCCGCATAAATACGGAGAAACTGCCCTCCCCATCCTCATCGAAATGATGAAACAACAAGGATCCAACATTGGTCGTTACTCTTGTCGAATGTTCGGTGGTGCCTCTATGTTTAAAGGGATCAACTCCCAATTTTTACAAAACATCGGGGAACAGAATATCGCTATTGTCAAAAAATTTATGGAAGAGAATAAAATCCCTGTCATTGTGGAAGATGTAGCTGGGAACGAAGGAAGAACTATCAGTCTTTACTGTGACGACGGGCGTGTGCTGTTAAAAAAAGCTGGTATGGAAAAATACCTTTATAAGGTGCGTTAGGCGAATATGCTAAAATCGAAGGTTGATGAAGTATTACAAGACGTAAATAAACTACCTGCCATTTCGTCGGTTGTGTCTAAGGTATTGGAAAAACTCCAAAAACCCGACGTAAATATTGCTGACCTTGCACAGGAAATTTCCAAAGACCCAGCCATCACTGCCAATGTGATTAAACTTTCCAATTCCGCATACTACCGGGCCTCCAAACCCATCCGCACGGTCCAAGAGGCTCTGATGACTCTCGGGATCAAGACGGTGAAAGAAATTGTCCTACTCACTGCTGCCAAAGGAATCCTTTCGCAAGATCTTAATAGTTACCAATTGGAAGCAGCCCAACTTTGGACTTCTTCGCTACTGGTGGCAGAACTTTCGAGTAAAATTGTCCAACACAAAAAACTAAAAATAGATAAAGACCTAGCTTTCACATCGGGCCTTCTCTGTAGTGTGGGTAAAATTGTACTCGCTCAGTTCTTTAGCCCGGTGATGATGCAAATCAAAGCGGATCTAAAAGACAACCAAGAACCCTTCCCTATGTTAGAAAAAAAGTATTTCGGATACACACATATGGAAGTGTCTGAGAATCTTTTGAAACGTTGGAACTTCCCACAGGAATTGACTGATGTTGTCGCCAACTACCTCACACCAGAAAATTCCAAAAACAACCCCGTTCTCACTTCTGTTGTACATATTGCGAGTATTCTCATAGTCGTTTCTGGAATTGGAATCGATATTGGTGGTGAGTCCGTTCCGATTTCTCCTTTTGCACTCAGCCAAACAGGCGTTACAGAAGCAGATATTGAAACCTACTTTGTCCATATTCCTGATTTACAAGCCGGCCTTGCTGATTTGTTAAACGTATAACTTTTAAGTAATTAGCCTCAGGTTTTAAGTCAAATTTTATGAACATTATCTTCATTGGAGCAAGAGGCGCCGGAAAATCCAAAGTTTCTCGTTCCCTATCCAAAAAAACCGAATTCCCAGTTGTTTCTACTGATTCCATTGCAGTTTATGAGGCTGGTGGGATTCCCATCCCCAAATTTGTGGAAAAATCTGGCTGGAAGGCTTTCCGAGAATTAGAATATTCTATTTTGCAAAAATTGAAAGCTGCGGATGGAATCATTCTGGATTGTGGTGGTGGCATCCTCTTTGATTTGGATGAGAACGGGAACGAAGTCCCAAGCCAAAGAAAATTGGACCTACTCCGTAGTATGGGAAGGATCGTTTATTTGGAACGCGGAGCAGAGGAACTCATCGAAAAAGTAAAGGGGGACCCGACAAGACCCGACCTTTCTAAAGAAACTTCTTACCGCTCCATCCTAGAAAAAAGACTACCCGTCTACCAAGAAGCCGCACATTTTAAGCTGAATCTATCTAAACTTTCCAAAGAAGAAGCCGCCGAACACATCTTAGATTGGTTAGGAATTAAATCCAAATAATGGAATCAATATTGGAATCCTAGGTTTAAGCAAAACCTTCGATTTCGGCCTTTCCGAATCAGTTTCGGATCTCGTGCCATTCAGAATGAAAAATCCTTTGGTTGTCTCCCGGACCTGCCTTAAAACTAACAAAGGGACTAGCCAAACTCCCCCAAAAAGGGTGCTCGGATTTAAGCGATCTTCCTATGGAAGTTGCAGTTCGCTTGTTTCTTGTACTCCAAGATTTTTTAGACCGAATTCAATCCGGTTTACGTTGAGGGCAAAATGTTTTATATATGAGCATATTGTACAGAACGGGAACATTTCCGGGTGTTTGGTTTTGCCTAAAAATAAATCATTTTGCTGAAAACAAAATAATTGGACAGTACATCCAAATTCAAAAACAAGGTACAGTAATTGCTTTAGAGTAGGATACGTATGTCAAAATCTAACCAACCACCCATCCTTCCGCCACTCGGCCCACAGGCCCAAGGTATGTATGATCCTGCCATGGACAAAGATTCCTGTGGTGTTGGTTTTATCGCAAATTATAAAGGCAAACGCTCCCGCGACATCGTAGACAAAGGGATCCGCCTAATGTGTAACCTCGAACACCGAGGGGCCGAAGGAGCTGATCCAAAAACCGGTGACGGTGCAGGGATCATGATCAACATTCCCGATGCATTTTTTAGAAAGAATCTTCCCTTCGCTCTCCCGAAAGAAGGCGATTATGCCGTGGGTTTTCTTTTCCTACCGCAAAACACAGAAGTAAGAACTGCTGTCGAAAACGTGATCGAAAAGATCATTGTTGATGAAGGGGAAGAATTCCTTGGGTTCCGAGATGTTCCGGTGAACAAAGAATATGCGGGAGTGGTTGCTTCTAAAACCATTCCGGTATTCAAACAAGTATTCATAGGCAAAAAATCCAAAAAACTCAAAACTTCTGACGACTTCGAAAGGAAACTATTCCTCATCCGTCGTCTCATTGACAGACGAATTCGCTCGGAAATGAAATTGGATCGTTCTCAGTACTACGTTCCTAGTTTTTCGTCACGTACGATCGTTTACAAAGGGATGTTACTTGGAGACCAGGTTAAAAAATTCTATGAAGATTTAAAATCTCCAGATTTAACTTCTGCCTTTTGTTTAACACATACAAGGTTTTCGACTAACACCTTCCCTACTTGGGATTTGGCTCACCCTTATCGCCAAATTGCCCATAACGGAGAAATCAACACACTTCGTGGGAACATGAACTGGATGGCAGCACGCCAGATGGTGATGCAGTCTCCACTCTATGGGGATGAACTTCGTCGTATGCTTCCGATTGTTATGGAAGGCCAGTCAGACACTGCAACCTTTGATACTGTTCTTGAACTACTCGTGATGGGGGGAAGGTCTTTACCTCACTCCGTCATGATGATGATTCCAGAAGCTTGGTCTAAAAACAAAGCGATGGATGCCGACAGACGCGCGTTCTACGAATATCATGCCACGTTTATGGAACCTTGGGATGGACCTGCTGCCATTGCCTTTACCGATGGCCGCATCATCGGTGCTACACTCGATAGAAATGGCCTTCGCCCTGCAAGATTTATTGTCACAAAACATGATGAAGTGATTATGTCTTCGGAAGCAGGAGTTCTTAACCTCCCTCCAGAAGAAGTTTTAGTCCAAGACCGTCTTCGTCCAGGTCGTATGCTCCTTATCGATATGGAAAAAGGCCAAATCCTAGATGATGAAGAAATCAAAAAACAAATTGCGACTCAAAAACCTTACCGCAAATGGGTAGAAGACAATATGATTCGTTTGGGATCATTGCCTGATCCAGAGAACGTAAAACAGCCGCAACACGAAACCATTTTGGAACGCCAAAGAGCATTTGGTTACACTCACGAAGATGTATTTACCATCATCAAACCAATGGGAGTTTCTGGAGAAGAACCGATCGGCTCTATGGGTGTGGATTCTTCTTTGGCTGTGCTCAGTGAAAAACCACAACCCCTATTTCGTTACTTCAAACAAAACTTTGCCCAAGTCACAAACCCTCCCATCGATCCAATCCGTGAAGAGTTGGTGATGGAACTGACCACTTACATTGGACCTGAAGGAAACCTACTCTCCGAAGAACCAGAACACGCACACCGTTTGGAATTGGAACATCCCATCCTCACAAACGAAGATTTTGAAAAAATCAAACAAATCAGTGAAGGTCATTTCAAAGCCAAAACCTTTGCCATCCTTTTTGATCCATCCAAAAAACATGATATGAGAAACTCACTGGATCGTGTTTGTGCCGATGCTGCCAAAGCGGTTCGTGAACAAGGGGTGAACCTGATCATATTAACCGATCACGGTGTGGGTGAGAAAAAAGCTGCCATCCCTTCGCTACTAGCTGTTGCAGGACTTCATCACTATTTGATTCGAGAAGGACTCAGAACCAAAGCAGGGATTGTATTAGAATCCGGCGAACCAAGAGAAGTGGCCCACTTTGCACTGTTATGTGGTTATGGTGCCAATGCCATCAATCCATATCTTGCTTTTGAAACCATTGCTGATTTATCACAACAAGGTTTACTTCCAGAAGTTCCCAATTACAAGGATGCGAAAAAGAAATACATCAAATCAATTGGGAAAGGACTTTTCAAAGTGTTCTCCAAAATGGGGATTTCTACATTACAATCGTATTGTGGTGCCCAAATTTTTGAGGCGGTTGGTCTTGATTCTGAGTTAGTCAACACTTACTTTGCGGGAACCCAATCCAGAATCGAAGGACTTTCTTTGGAGATGTTGGAAGAAGAAACCGTTCGCCGCCACAAAGCAGCTTATGACCCTACATTTTTCCCTAATAACTTGGAACCAGGTGGAGTTCACTACTACCGTAAAAATGGCGATAGCCATCTTTATACTCCGATCACTGTACATAAACTCCAGAAAGCAACACAAGACAACGACTACAAAACTTTTAAAGAGTTTTCTAGCCTCATTGATAACCAGAACGAAAAGGCAATCACTCTTAGAAGTTTATTCCATCTCGACTTTGAAGGATCCAAAGCAATCCCGATTGAAGAAGTGGAATCAGTGAAGTCCATTCTCAAACGTTTCCAAACGGGAGCGATGAGCCATGGATCTATTTCTTGGGAAGCACATACTACTCTTGCAATCGCAATGAACCGAATTGGTGCAAAATCCAATACGGGAGAAGGTGGAGAAGATCCTGTCAGGTTCAAAACTCTTCCGAATGGGGATAGCATGCGTTCGGCGATCAAACAAGTGGCATCAGCTAGATTTGGTGTGACAATGGAATACCTAACCAATGCCGATGATATTCAAATCAAAATGGCACAGGGCGCAAAACCAGGAGAAGGTGGACAACTTCCAGGGCACAAAGTAGACAAATACATTGGATGGCTCCGATACTCTACCCCTGGTGTGACACTGATCTCCCCTCCTCCTCACCATGATATTTATTCGATTGAGGATTTAAAACAGCTCATCTTCGATTTAAAAAACTCAAATCCTAGAGCAAGAGTTTCAGTAAAATTAGTTTCTGAATCGGGTGTAGGAACTGTTGCAGCAGGTGTTGCGAAAGCTCATGCGGATCATATCCTGATTGCTGGACATGAAGGGGGAACAGGAGCAAGTCCTATCTCTTCCATCCATCATGCAGGAACTCCTTGGGAACTCGGACTTTCAGAAACTCACCAAACTCTTGTCGCCAATGGACTTCGTGACCGGGTCTATCTCGCTGTCGATGGAAAACTCCTTACCGGAAAAGATGTGGTAGTGGGTGCCCTACTTGGAGCTGAAGAATTTGGATTCTCTACTTCTGCTCTAGTATCCGTAGGTTGTATCATGATGCGTAAATGCCACTTGAATACATGCCCTGTGGGGGTTGCGACTCAAGATGAATTCTTAAGAAGTAAATTTACCGGCAAACCAGAGTATGTTGTAAACTTTATGACTTTCGTTGCAGAAGAAGTGCGCGAGATCATGGCGAAACTTGGATTTAGAACTTTCGAAGAGATGATTGGCCAAGTGGAAAAAATTAAGTTCAAACGACCTCACCACCATTGGAAGGCACGCGGACTTGATTTTACAAAAGTCCTCCATAGGCCAACTCCTGTCTTCCCTACGGGACTCTTCCGTACGAAAGAGCAGAACCACCATTTGGATGAACAAATCGACAACGAACTGATTCGTAAATCACTTCCAGCGATTGACCACAAACAACCGGTCAAAATCAAAACATCCATTGTGAACTTAAATCGTTCCGTAGGAACAATGCTCAGCCACGAAGTAACAAAAAAATATGGAGTGGATGGTCTTTCTGAAGATACGATCGATATCGAATTCACAGGAACCGCAGGACAATCGTTTGGTGCATTTGTTACCAAAGGGATGACACTTCGTTTGGTTGGGGAAGGAAACGACTATGTTGGGAAAGGTCTTTGTGGCGGAAAACTCATCTTCCAAACTCCAAAAACAGCTCCTTATAAAGCAGAAGAAAATATCGTGATCGGTAACACTTGTTTTATTGGAGCGACCAGCGGAAATGCTTATGTCAATGGAATTGCTGGGGAAAGATTCTGTGTTCGTAACTCAGGGGCCCATGTCATTGTCGAAGGAACGGGTGACCATGGTTGTGAATATATGACCGGTGGGCGAGTCGTCATCCTCGGAGACATTGGACGAAACTTTGCTGCGGGTATGTCTGGTGGGATTGCTTACCTTTGGGATCCAAAGACAAACAAAGAAGCTCTCATCAACAAAGAAATGGTCGACTTAGATCCGTTAACTGATGCATCCGAAATTGCCGAAGTGAAAAAGATGGTAGAAGATCATAAAACATACACAGGTTCCAAACGAGCAGAAGAAGTTCTCGCGAAATGGGACATTGTTGTCAAAGAAATGATCAAAGTGATTCCGAGAGATTATAAAAAAGCTCTAGAAAAAATGGCCGAAGAAAATGCATCGGGAAAACAAAACAAAGAGGGGGTAACAGCTCGTGGGTAAACCAACAGGATTTTTAGAATTTAAAAAAGAATACCTTCAGAAAATTGAACCGAAGGAAAGAGTTAAGAACTATAAAGAGTTCGAAAAACCTTTCGCTGAGACTGTTGCCAAAGACCAAGGCGCTCGTTGTATGGATTGTGGGATTCCTTTTTGTCATGGTGATACAGGTTGCCCTGTAGATAACCTCATCCCCGAATTCAATGATTTTGTTTATCGAGGTCGCTGGAAAGAGGCTTGGGAAAATCTTTCCAAAACTAACAACTTCCCTGAATTTACAGGAAGGCTTTGCCCTGCTCCCTGTGAGTCCGCTTGTACTTTAGGTATCATTGAACCACCTGTTTCCATTAAGTCGATTGAAAGAACCATCATTGATCGTGCTTGGGAAGAAGGATGGGTCATCCCGCAACCTTCTGTTTCCAAGTCGGGTAAAAAAGTTGCTGTAGTTGGTTCTGGACCAGCAGGTCTTGCTGCAGGACAACAGTTAGCTCGTGCAGGACATACCGTAACTATCTTTGAAAAAAATGATCGTATAGGTGGCCTACTCCGCTATGGAATTCCAGACTTCAAAATGGAAAAACGTCACATTGACCGACGAATGAAACAAATGGAAGCAGAAGGTGTTACTTTCAAAACCAATGTAAACGTTGGCGTAGACATTACCGCCAAGCAATTATTAGCTGATTTTGATTCCGTGGTTCTCGCTTGTGGATCGGAAGTTCCAAGAGACCTACCTGTCGAAGGTAGAAAGAGCAAGGGTGTTTACTATGCTATGGAGTTTTTGTCCAAAAACAACAAACATGTAGCAGGTGATGCAATCGAGATTATCGATGCAAAAGACAAACATGTCATTGTAATTGGTGGTGGAGATACAGGTTCTGATTGTGTGGGAACATCCAACAGGCATGGTGCAAAATCAGTCACTCAAATTGAACTTTTTCCAGAACCGCCAAAAGAGAGAGATTCCTCCACTCCTTGGCCACTCTACCCTAAAATGCTTCGAACTTCCACCTCACATGAAGAAGGTGTCAGTCGAAAATGGGCCGTTTCTACAATGGGTTTTAAATCCAATGAAAAAGGCGAAGTCACTGCGATTTACGGATCGGAAGTAAAAGAAGAAAACGGGAAATTCAATCCAGTTCCTGGAACTGAATTTGAATGGCCTGCGGATTTAGTATTCTTAGCGATGGGATTTGTGAATCCCGTCAAAGAGGGTTTACTCGCAGATTTGCAAAAAGAAGGACTAGAACTTGATGGTAGGGGGAATGTAAAGGCAGATTTCGGAACAAAACCGGGATCTTTTGCAACTTCTGTACCGAAAGTGTACGCTTGCGGCGACGTAAGACGGGGGCAATCCCTCATTGTATGGGCCATTTCTGAAGGAAGGAAGTGTGCTGACCAATTACACCACTTCCTTACGCAAGAAGTAGAGGGATAAAACCTCTTATCTTACGAACCACATTTGGAACAGACCTTGTCGTAACAGGGATAATTTCTTTCCAAATGTGGGTTTACTTTCAAACCTTCTTTTGCAAAAAAATTCTTGCCTAACTTCCAAATTGCAAAAATCATTGGAGAGATCAATTGAAACGTAGCTAGTAGCACTATAGAGATTGTTATATAATATTCCAACACTTGAGATACCCTTGAAACTGACTATTACACAATTCATTAAATTCGCAACACTTTTGGTAGTGCTCGCAGGTAACCTATCCGCAGAGAACATCCTTCTCAAAAAAGGGGGAACTCTCCAAGGTAAGGTAATCGAACAAGACCAATATAAGCTAAAAATTCGAAAAGAAGACGGGACTACTGTTGTTCTCAACAAAACAGACATCCTTAAAGTGGTATACAAAGACCACCTAACTGCAGCAGAGGAAGACAAACTCAGAAAAGCAGAAGAAGAAAAAGAAAGGCTTAAAAAAGAAAAAGAAGACACAGCACGACTCAAAAAAGAGCAAGAAGATGCAGCTAAATTAGAAAAAGAATTAGCTTCAAAAAATGCAACTGCTGAGGCCGAAGCCAAACGCAAACAAGAAGAAGACGCTAAACTCGCAGAAGCTGATCGTAAAAACCTAACAAAAACAGGTGCCGCTTGGCGATCCGCAGTACTCCCAGGTTGGGGCCAGTGGAAACAAGGTAGAAAGGTACAAGCCTTTGTATATCCATCGATCATTGCTGTCGGTTTATTTTTCACATACGATAAACATCGAATGTATTTGAATGCGAAACGCGATTACAACAATTTAGATAATCCTTACACAACAAACGGTTTGATCCGTGCCGCTTTTACCCCACAAGGTACAGCGACTGTGTCTCCTGCAGAAGCAGTGGTGGCAAGCCAACTTGGTCCTTTCAAAGGACAAAGAGAGTCTGTGGAACGCCATTACCAAGAAATGCAATACATCGGTGTGGCAACTCTTCTTGTGTATTTCTGGAACATCTTTGATGCTTACTACTTCCACCCAACAGGTTCTGGTCTTAGTATGGATGATACACGCAAAGAAAAATTCTTCATGAATTCTTCAGTGGAGCGTGTGGGATACCACCCTACTGCAATTGCAGGAGATCGAGGTATCGAACACCGTACTCAATTAGGATATGAATATACTTTCTAACCGCTGTTAGAAAGTAAGTCCTCAGCACCTTCACTTATTAGACTTATTCTAAGTCTCAACTGACCCCTTGACAAATATCAAGGGGTCAGCCGTAGAACACCAATCTGTTTTTCTTTCCTTTCTTCGTCCTTTTATATACAAAGGAATTAGTTCTCTATACAAATGGAACTGATAAAGATTAAGGAGAGAAACATTGGCTACGGAAAAAACTCAATATGACGATTTCATCGTAAAAGGGTTTATCATTTCAGCGTTAGTCTGGGGCGTCGCATCAATGACATTCGGTGTCATTATTGCCTTCCAGCTTGTATATCCACAGCTGAATTTTGAATTACCTTGGACGAGCTTCGGAAGGTTACGACCTCTACATACCAATGCTGCCATTTTTGGATTTGCATTGAGTGTTATCTTCGCCACAGCGTACCATACAGTACAAAGACTGTGCCGAACCAGAATGTGGAACGACACACTTTCCAAAATACACCTGGCATTGTATAACCTGACAATTGTTCTTGCAGCAATTACTTTACCACTTGGTTACAGCCAATCAAAAGAATATGCCGAATTAGAATGGCCTATCGACGTATTGATTGTTGTATGGTATGTAATCTTCTTTGCAAACTATTTGATGACGGTACTCAAAAGAAAAGAAGAACAAATGTACGTAGCTATTTGGTTCTACATTGCTTCTTTTGTTACAGTTCCACTTCTTTTTATCGTAAACAACATTGTGATCCCAGCAGGATTCTTAAAGTCCTACTCGGTGTATGCAGGTGTGTTTGATGCCAACATCCAATGGTGGTATGGGCACAACGCAGTAGCCTTTGTTCTTACGACTCCTTTTTTGGGACTTATGTATTATTACCTCCCAAAACACATCAAACAACCCATTTACTCTCATAGACTTTCGATCATCCATTTCTGGTCGTTAATCTTTATCTATATTTGGGCAGGTCCTCACCATTTACTATATTCTCCAATTCCAGAATGGTTACAAACAACAGGGATGGTATTCTCCATCATGTTATGGATGCCTTCTTGGGGTGGTATGTTGAATGGATTCCTCACACTGACCCAAGCAAAAGATAAAATCAAAGTGGATGCTACCCTCAAAATGATGTTAGCTGCAGTCACTTTTTACGGTATGTCTACATTTGAAGGTCCACTTCTTTCCATTCGTGCGGTTTCTGCACTTGGACATAACACTGACTGGATCATAGGTCACGTTCACTCCGGAACACTCGGTTGGGTGGGATTTATGTCTGCCGCTGCTTTATACTATCTTGTGCCAAGACTTTGGAATTCCAATCTCTATAGCGAAAAACTTGCCAATGCACACTTCTGGCTCGGAACACTTGGTATCCTACTCTACATTATTTCAATGTGGGTGTCTGGAATTACAGAAGGTTCTATGTGGAGAGCGGTTGGAGAAAACGGTGAACTCGTATATAAAGACTGGGTAGAAATTGTAGAGTTCTTAAAACCATTTAGACTTTTCCGTGCGATCGGTGGAACACTCTATCTAACAGGGATTATACTAATGGTGTATAACTTTATCAAAACCATTCAAAATAAAGATAGTGGGTTTGTAGAACAAGACTTACGTATAGGAGTGAAATCATAATGTTTGGATTTAACAAATTCTTAGATTGGTTTTCAGAAATTGCAGATCATTGGGACACAAAGGGTGTTAAGTTTACTCTCTATACAACGATTGCCGTTGTAATTGGTGGACTTTTTGAACTCATCCCGCCGTTTTTTCTAACTAAAACGGTAACTCCAATTTCCACTGTAAAACCTTATTCCGCATTGGAACTTGCAGGCCGTGACACTTACCAAAGAGAAGGTTGTATCGGATGCCATACTCAAATGGTTCGACCTTTTAAATGGGAAGTGGATCGTTTTGACCCAACCAAGGCTTACGGCAGAACTGGATATTCAAAAGGTGGAGAGTATGTTTATGATCACCCTTTTCTTTGGGGATCCAAACGTACAGGTCCGGACTTAGCTCATGAATCTCAAATGTTACGTTCTGATGAGTGGCATAAAAACCATTTGATCAACCCAAGAACTGTAGGTGGAGTACCTAACTCCATTATGCCAGCTTACCCTTGGTTATTTGAAGAATCACATAAGGTTGATGTAGAACAAGTTGTTTCTAATATGAAAGCTCTTAAATCCATCGGAGTTCCTTACACTGAAGAAGACTTTGCGAATGCACCTTCTCTTCTAAAGGACAAAACCGAAGGACAAGCACTCGTTGCTTATTTGCAAAAACTGGGAAGAGATTCTGCTGAGTTGCAAAAAGGTATGAAGTAATATCATGAACGATGCAGACATTCTACTCGTTTATAAAAGTTTGAGATTGCCGATACTCGTGATCGCAATCTCTTACATCACCTACTACGTTTATAAAAAACGTACGAAAGACGAAATGGAGAAACCCAAGTATAGAATGCTTGAGGAGGATTAATACGAATGAAAGAACCAAAAGAAGTAGACGGAATCTTCCAAGCCGATAACCCCATGCCCACTTGGTGGAAATTGGTGTGGCTCATCAGTATCATCGTTTCCATAGGTTATGTTGTATACTTTCACTGGTATTCTGAATGGCCACAAGAAGTTGCATTTGAGAAAGAAGTTGCAGAACATGAAGCTCAATTTCCAGCCAAACAAGCAGTTGTTGTGAACGCAGAAGATGGATCCAACCCTTACCGTGACGATGCAGTTGCAATCAAAGAAGGCGAAGGAACATACAAACAAATTTGTTCCGCTTGCCACGGCCCAACTGCAGAAGGCGCTGTAGGACCAAGTCTTGTTGATAAAGATTGGATTCATGGAAACACTGATAAAGAAGTGTTTAACAACATCATGAAAGGGATTGGCCCAGAAAGACAAAAACTCAACCGAGGTGGAATGCCAGCTTGGGAAGGTTTAGGTGCTGAAAAAGTGTATGCCGTGATGGCATGGCTTGCAACTAAAAATAGTAGTTTGGTAAAGGCTAAATAAAGATGATCATTTCAAGACCACAAGCAGGTAAGGTAAGAACACGCAGAAACTTCGTTATGAGTTTTCTCGTAGGTTTATTTTTAATCGCTCCTTGGGTGGTGTTACCAGAAGGTAGCCCACTCATTCGACTGGACATCCCTCATCGGATGTTTCATCTGTTTGGTGGTCTTTTTATCCCACAAGAAGGATTAATTTTATGGTTTTTCCTTCTAACAATGGGTCTCTCTCTTTTCTTTTTCACCTCCGTTATCGGCCGTGTTTGGTGCGGATGGGGGTGTCCTCAAACCATTTATACCGATCTATTCGATAGAATTGGTCGGTTTGTTTTGGATTCTAAATATGGAAAGAAGGATGCATCGATTCACGGAAAACTCACAGTATACTTTCTTTGGGTTGTTGTATCTTTTATTGCTTCCTTCCATTGGATTGCTTACTTTGTAAGCCCCTATGGAATGTTAGCTGACTATACAAACTTAGCTGCATTTTCACAAACTTACTTTTATTTTACATTATTCTTTACCGCGGCTATGTTTATCGATATCGGATTTATCCGAGAGCAGTTCTGCCGTTATGCTTGCCCTTATGCAAGATTCCAAACCCTCCTTATGGATGAACATTCTTGGAATGTGACTTATGACTTCAAACGAGGGGAACCCCGTAGAGATGGGAAAACCAAAATCGGGGATTGTATCTCTTGCAATATGTGTGTGGTTGTTTGCCCCACTGGGATCGATATCCGTGAAGGTCTGCAAGTTGGTTGTGTTGCTTGCGGAAAATGTGTGGATGCATGCACATCCATCATGGCAAAAGAAGACAAAAAAACACTGATCGGATACTTCTCTCTCAAACAAATTGAAACTGGTGCAAAGATCAAATGGATTCGTCCAAGAACCGTTGTTTATGCGATTCTATTGACAGTGGTCATTTCAGGCGCAATCATCCAACTCATCACACGAAGTCCTATGTCGATGATTGCCGCATCTAATAAATCCATGCCCCCGATTCTAATTCCCGATAACAAAATCAGAGCCTTCGTCGCTCTACGCATTCAAAATATTGCACCGGTGGAAAAGGAATTCCATCTCTCTGCTTTTGATACAAGACATGGAAAAGAAATTTTAATTCGTTCCGGTGAGGAAAATAACCAATTCAAATTGGGGTCAGGCGAAATCAAAAGTATTTCTGTGGTTTTAGAGACACAATCTCTCACAGAACAAGAGTTAAATGAAGGATATTTACCAGGTTCTATTGTGTTAAACAATGCACAGGAACCAGACGAACGATTGGAGAAAAAACTCTCCTTAACATTACCAAGGAGGTAATGATGTTTAAAGAATTACACCCAAGCCTACGAAACGCCATGTATGTGGTTCTCTTTAGTTTTACTGCTCTAGTAGCAGCCACGTTCTATACCATCCGTCTTACTTACAAAAACTTTGAACCGGTAATGGATAAAAACTATTACGAAATTGGACTCAACTACGAAAAGGCAATTGAGAACCAAAAAGAACTTTTGAAACAAGGGTATGTCTTAAAATCCAATTGGGACAACTTAAACCTCATTCCGTTTGGGGAATCCGAAATTTCAGTCCAACTAGAGAAAGCTGGAACTGTTACTTCTGCAAAGTCTATGGTCGTGTATTTAGAACGAAATGCGACAACAAAGAACACAGTGCATTACAACTTAAAACCTAACGCAAATGGATTTAGTGGCAAAATTCCTCTTTTAGAAAAGGGAACTTGGAATTTGCGGTTGGTTGCAGACATTGATGGCAAATCCTTTGAAAGAGAAGGAAAGATCTCCGTTCGATGAACGAAAGCCTTTCAGTCCTAACCAAAACAGAATGTGACCATTGCGGGAATCCCATCCGATTGGTAAGGATTGAAGCGAAGGTCGGAGTCGATACAAAAGTTTTTTGTTGTGAAGGTTGTGAAACAGTTTACTCCATCATCAACTCACTCGGTGGAAGTTACTATTACAACCTAAAGGGAAATACAAAACTTGATCCGGTAAACATCGAAGAAAACGATCTGGATCTAGAAAACGAACTCGTATATGAGAAGTTTGTTCGCACTTCAGGAGATCATTCTGAAGTTTCGATACAAATCACGAATATCCATTGTTCTGCATGTGTTTGGATCAATGAAAAAGTTTTAAACGAAGAAGAGGGAATCCTCTCAGCTCAAATCAATTTTGCCTCCGGTAGAGCAAGAGTTCGGTTTGATCGTTCCAAAATCAAAATCTCTCGGATCCTAACCCTCATCCGTGCCATCGGGTACAAACCTGTCCTCTTCTCCCCAACAGAGGGAACACTTGAAAAAACAAAACAATTAAAAACCCTACTCCTTCGTATCGGTGTGGCCGGTTTTTGTTTTGGAAATATTATGATCTTAAGTGTTGCCTTATATTCAGGATATTTTACTGGAATTGACTTAGATATCAAACGCCTTTTCCACTATGCCTCTTGGGTATTTGCCACTCCTGCCTATTTATATTCCGGTTATCCTTTTATGTCTGGATTTTTAACAAGCGTCAGACGACGCACACTTTCTATGGACTTCCTATTATTTTTAGGAATTTCCATGGCCTATTTCTATTCGGTTTATGTGACACTCACTGATGTGGGTGAGGTCTATTTTGATTCGGTGGCAATGATTTACTTTTTTATATTGATTGGAAAGTACTTCGAAGAAAAAGCCAGAGTTTTTGCTTCTGATAAATTGGAATCCATTCTTTGTAAACTCCCAGAGACTTCCATCCGAGTGAAAGACTCTGGAGAAGAAACAATTCCCAGTAGTGAAATCAAAACTGGAGACAAAATCCGTGTGGCTCCAGGAAAAAGAATTCCAGTGGATGCCATCCTAATCTCCGAACAAACGTATGTGGATGAATCCTTTCTGACTGGTGAGTCTTTACCCATCCGGAAAAAACAAGGGGACAGTATCCTTGCCGGCTCTCTAACAATGGATAATCCTGCCTTAATCGTTGCAGGCTCCGATTACCATGCCTCCACTCTTTCTTCTCTCAAACTCAGATTAGAAGAAGCACTCCATCTCAAACCAAAATTACAAATCCTCACCGAACGAATTGCTTCGTATTTTATCTCAATAGTCTTTGGACTGGCGTTTTTATGTTTTTTTGTTTGGTACTATGTATCAGGTGGGAACCTAGAACAAAGTCTTGTGACAACCATTTCTGTTCTGATTGTGGCCTGTCCTTGTGCCTTGGGGATTTCTGTTCCCACAGCCCTTGTTACCAATCATATTCTCAATGCCGATAAAGGTGTACTTTTAAAAAATCCTTCTGTTGTGGAAGCACTCGCCAAAGCCAACACCATCTTTTTGGATAAAACAGGGACTCTGACCGAAGGTAAATTTTTAGTAAGACAAGTATCTGTGTCCGATGACCACCTACCACTTGTTTATCGAATTGAAAAAGAAGTGAACCATCCTTTGGCCAAATCACTTGTGAAATATTTAGAACCATTTAGTTCTGTTACTAAAAGAGCAAACTCTATCAGGCTGCTAAATTTAGAAAACATCCCTGGGCGTGGAGTGAAAGCCGAATTAGAAATGGATTCTAAATCACTTTCGGTGCTCATTGGGAACAGAAGTTTACTCGAAAAAGAACAAATCCCGATGGAAAAAATGCCCGAAGGGGAAGGTTCTTTAATTTTACTTGCTTTGAATGGAACTTATCGGGGAAGTTTTTTACTCGCAGATGAAATACGACCTGGTGCCAGGTCTTTTGTTTCCTTACTCAAACACTTTGTTCCGAACATATCTATCCTTTCTGGGGACCGTTACGCGGCCGTGAAGTTCATTGCAGATACACTGGGAATCGAAAAGTATTCCTCTGACCTTTCTCCCGAAGACAAACGCAGTCTCATCGCTACATCGCAAAACAAAGGAAATATTGTCATTATGGTGGGAGATGGAATCAATGATAGTTTGTCTTTAGCCCAAGCGAACGTTTCCATTTCTCATACAGAAGCAGAAGACCTCTCTTTAGAAAAATCAGATGTTGTTTTGACTTCGGGCAATTTGAATGGTCTTGTGCATTCCCTACTTTCTGCAAAAAAAACAAGAGAGGTGATTTTACAAAATATCATCATCTCTTTTTGTTATAATTCCATCATGTTACCACTTGCTATGTTTGGACTTATGTTACCCGTGATCTGTGCTGTGTTTATGGCATGTTCTAGCTTGACAGTCCTTCTCAATTCTCTTTCCATTAGATTTAGGATCCCCCAATGGAAGCCCTCTACTTAACCATCCCTATGGCAATGTGTATTGCCGCCTTCTTTCTTTATGTCTTCATCACTGCCTTTCGCAAAGGTCAGTTTGAGGACATAGAATCTCCCAAATATAGAATGTTCTTCGAAGAAGAAGAATACCCGCAAAGTAAGTCAAAACCAAATCAAACCGATGGACCAACTAGCAAATCTTAGCTTCTTTCTATCCATACTTGTGTATGGATTCGTCAGTAGTTTTCATTGTTTGGTGATGTGTGGCCCCTTTGTTTCCCTTTTGCAAACAGAAAAAGGAAAACCCATTCCCATCTACCTCTACCATCTAGGAAGAGTGATCTCTTATACTTTTTTAGGTATGATACTCGGCTTTCTTGGCAAAGGAGCCAATGCCTTAGGGGACCTAACTGCGATCAAAGGTGTTGCGGGAGTATTCACCTTTTTATTTCTGATTGTATTTGCCATTCGTACCTACTCCCTCAAATCAACTTCAACGTTTGGAGCATTGCCCCAAGGGATTCGAAAGTTTTTAGAAACAGTTCGTTCTAAGTTCAGTAAAAACGGACTTGGATTTGGAATCGGAATCGTGAGTGCCCTTCTCCCTTGTGGCGTTTTGTATCCAGCCTATGCGGCGTCCTTTGCTACAGGGAACCTACTCACAGGTGGTCTTGTGATGTTTTTCTTTTATTTGGGAACCGTTCCGGCTCTCACTGGCCTTGGTTTTCTTGTGGGGAAGTGGAGGCACCGCATCCAACCGAAATGGATTCCAGCTTTTGGAACTCTTGTGATTCTAACTTCTCTCAGTTTTTTACTCTATAGATTGTTTTTCCATAATCATGGAGAATCTTGCGACCATCTACTGTAGGCCAAGAGTTCTCTAAAAATTTCCACCACGGAAATATTTTTCTTTGAAGTGACTCACTAAGTCTTGGTTGATATTGGTCTCGTTGTTATTGCCAATTACTGCGATGAGTTTCTTTGCTAAGTTTCTGTCATGGTTCACTAACCAACGTCTATACTGAGTATTCAGTTCAGACTCCCCCACAAGGATGACTTCGCTTGGTGATTGTAAGGTGTTGGTGATGTCTTCGAAATCCCAAACATCCGATTCCATCGGTTTCTCCCAAGTTTTAGATCGCATTTGATCTGATTCAAATTTGATCATCTCAATTCGTTTTTTGTTGAGGTATAGGATGCAGGCGTTCATATTTTCACTTCCCTTTACTTAATTATGACGCAAAGGAAAACAAAATCACACTCTTTTTAAAAAAACCTCTTGTTCTCTTTTTTGACTTTAACCATTGATAAATGTCAATCCATACTCAAACTCACAATCGATTCTGAACTTAGTTCGTCTACCAGATAATGGACATTAGTTGATAGTTCACTAGGTTCAATGATCAACTCATTAAAAAACAATAGGGAAAAGGCTAAAGCAGAAGTGGCTAAAGCGACATAAACTTTGCGCTTTGTCTTCTCGGTCCTAATCCTAGCTTTGGTTTGTCTTACCAAACGTAATTCGAAATCAGAATCATTCAAAAGTTGTTCCCATTTTTTAGGATTCTTGGAATTCATTTTTTCCTCCTGGTATGTGTTTGCGGATCCATTCTTTAGTTCGAAACAAACGTGACTTTACTGTTCCTTGTTGGATCTCTAGTTCCTTCGCAATTTCTTCCATCGTGTTGCCAGCTAAATAGAGACGTAGGGTTTGGCGATACACTTCAGGGATCCTAGCAAGTATGGATTCGATCCATTCTTCTTTTTCCCACCTTGTTTCTTCCTTCAGTCCCGAAAGTTGGACTTTATTTTTCACTAAGTATCGTTTTGCTTTCTCTTCTTCTCGCAATCGTTTGTCATTCATACGCAGGGATTCGTTACGGGCAATGGTGTAGATCCAAGTAGAAATTTTGGACCTCCCATCAAACCCACCCTTCTCCAGAGATTTGAAGGCTCGGAAGTAAACTTCCTGAACTACGTCTTCCGTTGCATCATCAAAACGGTCGATGAGGGTGTCACCGACCGTTTTAAGAACCAAATATTTGGTTTCTTTGACTACTGTTTCGAAGTCAAACTCTGGCATTGTTTACTCTTCCGGTGGTTGGTGGCGGCTTGCGAAACGTTCCACGAGATCAGCAAATTTTTCCCTTTGTTCTGGTTTTAACACAGCATGGAATTCTACGAGTTTGGATTGAAAAAACTTACGCATCTCTTGGTGGCGAGTTTCTCTTTCGATACTCATTTTATCCAATAACTTTGTATCGATTTTTTCTGCACGAATCTGTGTAGCCATTTCCTTTGCCCAAGATTCATGTTTTGGTTTCATTTCCTTGTGTTTGGCAATGAGTTCGGCTTTGATGGTTTCCAATTTTGCTTTTTGTGTTTCATCCAAATCTAGTTTGGAAGTCAATTTAGAAGCTACCCATTCAATGCGTTTTTCGAAATCTTTGTGTCCACGGCAATTTCCGAAGGCAAATGCCATAACTGATACGAGACCAACAGTTGTTGTGATTTTTAAGACTTGTTTGAGAGAGATCATAAAACCTTCCTTGTTTGTTTGGGAAATAAGACCCGGAAGATCGAGGGAGAGTTCCCTACCTCTGAAAAAAGAGGCAGGGAATATAAAAAATTTAGGTTAGAAACTTGGGAATGGTTCTCCCGTAATATAACCGTCTGTTTTCAAGTCTTGGCAAGCAATGATATTAGTGATCGTAGCTCCAAGTAAGAATCCTTTGAATCCTTGAATTTCAGAAACACACTGATCCACATCTGATTTAACATAGTATTTTGCTGAATCAATATTTGCGATATCACCTGCAACCAAACTGAGGATAGAAACACTAGATCTTCCGTATAAAACAGTAGAATTGATTAGATCTGTTTGGATCGCCGCATCCGTGATTCGGGAAGCAACAACAGAACCTTTTTCACGATCGATCGTTGCACCTGCAGGATTTAAGATCAAGCAGTTAGTTAGCGAAAACGCTAAAGCAACAAAAAGTAATTTTTTTAACATAAATGTTTCCTTGGATAATGGTTTCACCAAATCTAATTCATCCATATTTGTGTTTCAAGAAAAAACTAGATTGAATCGTAATTTAACAGGGATCAATCGCCTACAATGAAGATTGTGAGATACCAATTGTTTTTCTTTTTTTCAAAGAACGCTCTGTAGTCCAGAGGACTACGTAAAAACCGGTCGCAAACATACCCTGGTTTCCCTTGAGGAGTACATATCTTCTTCCAGTTACAGTTACTTTCTTTTTCGAGTCTCCTTCCATCTAAATCATCTGCTTCCGCTCTCACAATTTGGTAACTGAGCTGTGCGATGGATTTTGATTCTTTGGAGGCGTCTTCTCTTACATTGACATTCTTTCCGATAACCAGATAATGAGTGAAGGGATCATAATCACCGGGGAAGGTTTCGAAAAAATAAGGGGCCACCATTTGCCCTTCTTTGTTCTGGCGAAAACCTAATTTGATTACTTCTTCCATCAGTCCCCAAAAGTTAGAGGAAGATGGTTTTTCCGTAAGTTGGAATGACTTTAAAAAATCCTTTTTTCCCGCTTCCCCACCGAAAGAAAAGTGAATGTCTTTGTCGATTACATCTTCTAAAGCTTTCCGGTCTTTGGATTTAAGAATCTTTAAGAGTTTGGTTTTGAATTCGCTAAAACTTTTATCCTTCGCCGAATGGTCGATAGGCGTTAAAGTCTTTGTTTGAAAAGGGTCACAAGGTAACAGAACCGTAGGGACGAGGAAGAAAAAAAGAACGATATTGTATTTTAGCATAAAACCTGCCAGAAAGATAGACCAATCGTTTCAAGAATCAATTCTTTTTCGATACATTTACGGCAATGGAACATTGTTTTGCGATCCCAAGATTTTCGCGGATTTCTTCTAAGGAAAGTTTTTTCCGTTTAAGTTCGCATACTTTCAGAAAGAGTTCGGTATACTCTTTGTCCAATTTTTCGCCCTCTTCATCTTCTTCTGTAATCACAAGTTTGGCGATATCGACGCAAGATCTTTCCGATTCTGGTAGCAATTGGAATATCGTCTTAACAGTTTCTTCCTTTTGTTTGCAAGAAACCGCTGGCTGTTGTTTTTCCTTTGCGAAAAGCGAAGATAGAAAAATGAGAAAAAATAGTAGGAGGAGTGGAAGTCTGATTTTAAACATCGGCTACATAAATCTTCTTCCCTTTTGAATTTGGTCGAGTATCTTTCGTCCTATCTAAGAGAAATTAGGAAGTTATGAACCAATCCACACGCAGAGAACACGACCTTTTGGGGGAAAGAGATCTCCCCGCTCTCGTTTATTGGGGCATCCACACCCTGCGAGCGCTGGAAAATTACCCCATCACAGGGAAAACCATCGGAACCTATTCTGACTTAGTTCGAGCCCTTGCTTATATCAAAAGGGCCTCTGCCAAAGCCAATTTGCAATTGGGGCAACTTTCCAAAGAAAAAACAAAAATGATTACCGAGGCCTGTGATAGGATCCTAAATGGAGAATTCCATTCAGAATTTGTTGTGGATGTGATCCAAGGTGGGGCGGGCACTTCCACCAATATGAATGCCAATGAAGTGATCACAAACATAGCTTTGGAGATGAATGGTTTTTCAAAGGGAGACTACGACCACCTACATCCGTTAAATGATGTCAATATGTCGCAAAGTACAAATGATGTCTACCCCACATCCATTAAAGTAGCGGCTGTGTTTGCCATCAAAGGATTACTCAGGGCCATGGAAGAACTCCAATTAGCTTTTCGAAAAAAATCAGAAGAGTTTAAGGATATTTTAAAAATTGGTAGAACCCAATTACAAGATGCAGTGCCAATGACCTTAGGACAAGAATTTTCCACATATGATGTTATGTTAGGTGAGGATATCAGTCGATTAAAAGAAGCCACCTCCCTCATTGGAGAAATCAATTTAGGTGCTACGGCCATCGGCACTGGAATCAATACCGACATTCGGTATTCTCAAATTGTCACTGATATTTTAGCGAACGATACGGGGCTTAGTCTGATCGCAGCACCCAATTTAATCGAGGCCACCCAAGACACGGGGGCCTTTGTCCAGTTATCTGGTGTTCTCAAACGAATTGCGACCAAACTTTCCAAGGTATGTAATGACTTAAGACTTCTTTCCAGTGGGCCGCAAGGTGGGTTCAATGAAATCAATCTCCCTGCCAAAGCTGCGGGTTCCTCCATTATGCCGGGTAAAGTCAATCCGATCATTCCAGAAGTAGTCAACCAAATTGCTTATGAAGTGATTGGAAACGATATCACGATTACGATGGCGGCAGAAGCGGGACAACTCCAGTTGAATGCCTTCGAACCTATCATTGCCCATAGTCTTTTTAAAAGTATTGAACACCTAACGGCTGGTTGCAAAACATTGGAAATCAATTGTATCAATGGAATTACTGCCAATCGTGAACTACTGGAATCTCGAGTCAAAACCTCTGCAGGCCTTGCCACGGCACTAAATCCATACATTGGGTATGAAAACGCAACCCTTGTAGCAAAGAAAGCCCTTTCGGAGAATCGATCTGTTGAATCCATCGTATTGGAACTCGGTTTATTAGAAGAAACTAAACTAAAAGAGATCCTGAGACCTGAAATTCTCACTTCACCCCATTCACTTTAGAAATGGTTTATTTCTTGCTTTCTTTTTCTTTTTTTGGAAAATACGCTCGGCTCTATTCGTAATTTATGAAACAATTAAGTATGGTATACCTAGTTGAAGATGACGTGATCACAACATTTCTCATCAAAACTTTAATGGAGAAATTTTCCTTTGCTGACGAAATCCATGGGTTCCAAAACGGACAGGATGCTTTGAATGCCCTCCTCAGCGGAACAGTAGATCCCGATATGTTATTTTTAGATTTGAATATGCCCATTATGGACGGTTGGGAATTTTTAAGTGCCATAAGCAAACACCCTAAATATGCAAAGCTCCCTATCTATATCCTTACCTCCTCCATTGACCCGACAGACAAAGCCCGCTCTGCAGAATTCCGCAATGTAAAAGGTTATCTTGTCAAACCTCTGTCCCTGAAAGATTTACAGTCGATCAACCCTTCCTTGGGCTAATGAGACATATTTTTTTCTTTAGTTTTTCCCTTCCGGGCCGATCTTAAAGATGTGAGACTGACTGATATACCCTCTGTATCTTCTGTGTTAAATCGGATGGAATCCCTATCCAAACTTTCGGAAAACCCGAAGTCTCTTGTTTCCTTCCCTGATGTTTTAGAAAGGGAATGGAACAAACAAAACCCAGGACCAAACCTACCAGTTGCCCCTTCTCAAATACAACCCGCTGATTCCATTTCCCTCCCCTT
This sequence comes from Leptospira sp. WS4.C2, assembly GCF_040833985.1. NCBI lineage: Bacteria > Pseudomonadati > Spirochaetota > Leptospiria > Leptospirales > Leptospiraceae > Leptospira > Leptospira mgodei. The sequence goes on along the minus strand of NZ_CP162140.1, from coordinate 46,211 downwards.
TCCAGAAGAAAGATCCAAAACCTCTTTGCAATCGGATTTAGGGAACAAACCTACAGATATTTTCGGAACCATCGAATCCATTGCCAAATCCCAAGGTATGGACCCCAATTTGGTGAAAGCCATGGTCAAAGCAGAATCGAATTTTAAACCGAAAGCCATCTCTCCCAAAGGTGCCATGGGGCTCATGCAACTGATGCCAGAAACAGCAGAATCTTTAGGTGTGACCGATCCCTTTGATCCCGAAGACAATATTGGTGGTGGAGTGAAATTTTTAAAAGGTCTGATGAAGGAATTCAAAGATCCAGAAAAAGCCATTGCCGCTTACAATGCAGGGCCCGGGGCTGTGAAACGTTACAAAGGCATTCCTCCTTACGAAGAAACACAAAAATACGTAAACAAAGTCAAACGTTACTATAAAGATTTTAGTTCTTAAATTTTAGAATCTAATAAAAAGTTAGGTATCCGAACTTTTTCTGTAAACCTGCTGTATACTCATCAAACGGACGTTTTGTGGCAGTCCCAAGCCATGCCTCATCAACTTTTTTCACAATAAAATTCAGTTTTTTTTCATTCTTAATCTTTTCTGCCGTAGCTCTTTGGATGAGGACATCATCTTCACTGATAGGAACGATAGCAAAGGATCGAGAGTTACGTCGGAATAGTCCTGACTTTTGCACCAGTTGGATGTCTTGGTTCCAAATTCCATCTACATACAAAAATGATTTATCAGAAACCTTTTCCTCACGCATGTATTTCGTTTTCGTTCCCGTTTGGAAATAGAAAGCAAAGGAAAATTCTTTTGGTAAATAAATAGGATCTGATTTTAAAATGAGAGCTTGTCCAAAAGCCTTGGTCAGATTTTTAGATTGGAGATCCCATGGTTCGTTGTCCGCAGATTTTAAGTTTTTGAAAACAAAATAGATAGAACCGGCAATACAAAGAACAATGATAATCGATGCTGTAATGGTATTTAACTCTTTTTCGGTTTTTAATAAAACATGCCCAATTCCAAGTACCACCAGCGGTAGAAGGATGAGTAGCGCTGAGGTATACCAAGTTTTGAATAAAAATGAGATGGAGTTTGGTCCAAAAAAATCTGTATAAGAAAAGTAGAAAAGAGAAAGGATAAAAAACCCAAGATACCCAAGTAAAAATAGGAAGGGCATGTTTTTCTTTTTATAAAATACCGATGTTTTTTGGGCGGCTTTACGGGAACCACGAATCCCAGTAAAGATGACGAAGAAAGTAAACCCAAGATAGAACATGATAAAACTAGAGAAAAACGCAAGAGCAGTAAATGTAGGAAAGATTAAAAGGTCTGTCATCTTCTCCAATCGAAAGGTTAAAAACACCAAAAGCAAAAATACAAGACATAGTGTTTCTGTGAAATAAGATGTGGGGAACCCATAGGAAAATGGTAAAAAAGCAGCCAAATAAACCATCAGATAATGGTTTCGTTTCCACTCTTCCGATCTAAGTAACAACATAAACAAATGTAGGAAAAGACTATAAAATAGTCCGGCTAACACGAGAAAGGAAGGAATGTAGTTCATCCCAAATAGTTTTTTCCAAGCCACAACAAACCAGATAGCAAGTGGTTCTCTCGCAGAAACGAGTCCCCCTTCTTCGGTAGCGGCCTTGGTATTTGCCAAAAACTCCCATTCGGTCTCGGTAGTGGGGAAAGGTCTAAAATAAGAGAACAGAGCAAAGCCCAAACTTAAGAGTAAGATGCTAAAAATGAAAGGAAGTGGTGAAAAAGGTTTAGGGTCTCGCATCTTGGAAAAGGCTCAAATTGCCTAGTCCTGTATAAATTTTTAGGTGAAAATATTCCAGAAGATTTTCAATTATACATAGAATTTATAAAACGAGGCAAAGAATGTCCGCCGAAAAAAAAGAATACCTTCTCGTGGACGAGAATGGACAGGGAAAACCTGACAAACCATGGATTTTTAGGACTTATGCAGGGCATACCAATGCAAAAGCCTCCAATGAGTTGTACAGAAAGAACCTTTCTAAAGGCCAAACAGGGCTTTCCATTGCATTTGATCTCCCAACACAGTGTGGTTATAGTTCCGACCACGAGGTATCACGCCCAGAAATCGGAAAGGTGGGAGTTCCCATCAACTCTCTAGAAGACTTTCGTATTTTATTCGACCAGATCCCGATTGAAGAGATGAACACCTCCATGACCATCAATGGAACTTCCATGTGGTTACTTTCGCTATATGTGGCCCTCGCAGAAGAACGCGGTGTCCCACTCGAAAAACTCAATGGAACCACTCAAAACGATCTCATCAAAGAATACCTAGCACGCGGAACCTATATTTACCCTCCGAAAGAATCCATGAAAATCATCGTGGATATGTATGAGTATAGTTTACACAAAATTCCAAAATGGAACCCATCTAATATTTGTTCCTACCACTTACAAGAGGCAGGTGCCACTCCTGTACAAGAACTCTCTTTTGCTCTAGCAACCGCCATTGCCGTGTTAGATGCCATTAAAGAAAGAAACTGTTTTACAGCAGAAGAATTTGAACAGTGTGTGGGCCGGATTTCCTTTTTTGTCAATGCAGGGATTCGTTTTGTAGAAGAGATGTGCAAAATGCGCGCCTTCACAGAAATGTGGGAAGAGATCACCACAGAACGTTATGCTGTAAAAACGGCAAAATACCGAGTGTTCCGTTATGGTGTGCAAGTCAACTCCCTTGGCCTTACGGAAGAACAACCGGAGAACAACGCATGGAGAATTCTTATCGAATCCCTTGGTGTGACACTTTCTAGAAACGCAAGATGCCGAGCCCTCCAACTTCCTGCTTGGAACGAAGCCCTTTCCCTTCCAAGACCTTGGGACCAACAATGGTCACTTCGATTGCAACAAGTCCTTGCTTATGAAACAGACCTTCTCGAATACCCAGACATCTTCGAAGGATCCAAAGTCATTGAATCCAAAGTGAAGGCTCTCAAAGAAGAAGCGAAACTTGAAATTCAAAAGATCATCGATATGGGGGGAGCCCTCGTTGCGATTGAAAATGGATATATGAAATCTCAACTTGTGAAATCACAAACAGAAAGACTTTCCAAAATCAATTCCAACGAACTGGTGATTGTTGGTAAAAACAAATGGACCGACGGAATTAAGTCCCCACTGATGACTGACTCGGACGGTGGTATCTTTAAAGTAGATCCTAAATCCGCAGAACAAACATTAAACGTTTTGGCAGAAGCTAAAACTCGCCGTAACGCAGAGGCAGCCAAAAAATCTTTAGAAGAACTAAAACAAGCAGCAAAAGACGGAAAAAACCTGATGCCTTATTCGATTGCTTGTGCCAAAGCACTGGTAACAACAGGCGAATGGGCCGATGCTCTTCGCGATGTGTATGGAGAATACAATCCACCGACTGGTGTGGAAGGCCAAAAACTCTTTTTGTCTGATGATAAAGTCTCTACCGTTCGTGGAAAAGTGGAAGCCTTTACCAAAGCCAATGGACATAGACCTAAGATTGTAGTGGGAAAACCAGGACTTGATGGTCATTCCAATGGAGCAGAGATGATTGCAGTTTCTGCAAAACACAGTGGTTTTGATGTGATTTATTCAGGAATTCGCCTTTCTCCAGAAGAAATCGTTCAGTCCGCCGTGGAAGAAAATGCCAATGTCATTGGGTTATCGATTCTTTCTGGTTCTCACAAAGAAATCGTAAAACAGTTGTTTGATGAACTGGCTCATTACAAGGCAAAAATCCCTGTGGTGATTGGGGGAATCATTCCTGAATCCGACTTTGAAGAACTAAGAGCTATGGGAATTCGTGAAATCTTTACACCAAAAGATTATGATTTGATGTCGATTATGAACAAAATCATCGATATCATTACCGTAGAACCAGTTCTCGTTTAAGCGAAGACTAACTTTTCACTTCCATTGCAACTGTTAATCCGGATCTGCAATGGAAGTTCCTACGACTCTATTTAATTTCTAAATTATGGCAACATCCCTTGATTGATACGAAAGAATCTTTATCCCAATTGGTTTCTGATGCACTGCTCGGGGAAAAATATCCGATAGCAAAAATCATTTCTAAAATCGAAACCGAAAAAAATTTAGAATTTCGGGAATCTTTATTTCAGGAACTCTCTCTCCAAAAACCAGATTTTAAAGAAGGACTTACCATTGGGATTACCGGAACTCCTGGTGCCGGCAAATCCTCGTTACTTGGGGAACTCTGTCGTTTGTTTTTAGAATTTGCTCCTGATAAAAAAATGGCCATTGTAGCCATTGATCCCTCTTCCAATGTCAGTGGTGGATCCATCCTTGGAGATAGAACTCGCGTCACACTCCCAAGACGTGACATCCGACTGTATTTCCGCTCCCAACCATCCCAATTGGAACTCGGTGGACTGAATCCCTATACGTACCATGTCATTCGATTTTTGCGACGAGTGTTTGATTATGTATTCATTGAAACCGTTGGCATTGGCCAAAATGAAATTTCTGTTTCCCTTATCTCCGATTTATCCTTTCTTGTGATGCAACCTCTCGGTGGTGACCAAGTACAATTTATGAAGTCTGGAATTATGGAAGTACCGGAAGCATTCATCATCAACAAATGTGACGAAGAATCTTTGGCCAATTCTAGTTACTATATGTTGCAGTCTACTTTGGAATTTATCAAAGACATCCTTCCAAACCACAGCCTTCCTCCCATTTTCAAAACATCAGTAACCAAACGAAAAGGAATCGAAGAGTTATTACATTACATTCTTCATTATGAAAAGAGAAAGGACAAAAATGTAGAAACACTCACCCAACTCACACAATGGATTCGAAATGAATATGGTAGGTGGGGAATTTCGATTTGGGAAGAATTAGAAGCGTCCAAATGGAACCAGGCAGTCAAAAGAAACCCACTCGGTGGGATTCATAAATTAAAGTATGAAGAAGAGGAACGTAAAATTGTTTCCTCCATCCAAACAAAAATCAAATAAGAATCCCTAGTTTATTCCAATACTTTTAAAAAAACATCGGGGATAGGGCAAGGTTTTCTTTCCGCATAATCAAAGAATACGATAGCCGTTTTCGCTCTTGCGATTTCCTTTCCCCCATTTTTATGAGTGATGACATACACCATCTCTAAAGATTTTTTGGATACATTGTCTATAAAGAGTTGCATCTCTAGGTCATCGGGAAAAAAAGCTTCTGATTTATAAACAATGGCCACATCAGAGACTACAATCCCTTTCCCTTCGACATTGATTTCTGTCCAACCATGAAAATGGAAAAACCGAGCCCGACATTCATGTGTCAAAGTTAAAATAGCATCATGTGCTAAGTGGCCGGCAAAATTAATATCGGAGATCCGAACACTAAGATCCGTAGAGTAAATTAGTTTTTCAGGAATATCAATAGAGATTCTTGCCATTTAGTCCACAAACCACTTGTATCTTTGGTCAACGGCTTTTATCTCTTCTTTGGTTCGGTCAGCATTCCATCCGAGTAATTTTGCAATTTTTTTATCTAACCGAGTTCTTTCTAAAGGATCCAGGTTTCCTACAGTTCCCACTCCTGACCTTCTAAAATAAAAATCCGTTAAGTGGAAGATCTCTTCATGATTTACTAAATATTCCACTTCTTCTTCATAATAAATTTCTCCGTTGGGGATACGATAAGAATCATTTCCTTCTAATGATAATATCTTCCAAGCCACACTTCCATAACGTCTCGCCAAAGTATCAATTTTAGATCCAGGAGTTTTTGGAAATTTAAACTCTAATTCATTTGTAAGTTCTTTTAAACTTTGGTATCTTCCACCAAGAAGAGGGGTGAATTTTGTAACACAAGGTGATTCACTTCCCTTAGAATACAAGTCTATCGCGTTCACTAATGTTTCTGCAACGGCACGGCTTGTTGTATACTTACCACCTAACGCAGAAAAGAATCCGGGGAACCCTTCTTTTTCATAGTGGAAGATCTCTGATTTCCGTGACGCAGAATAAGTACCTTCCGTACTACCTGGATCTTCTACTAAAGGACGAAGGCCACCGTAGTAATAATCCACATCTTTCAGAGTTAATTTTGCAAAACCAAAACTATAGTTTACTTCATCTAATAAATCTATAATTTCAGATTGTTTGACTTTAAAAACATCAGGATCTTCTTCATAAGCAGTATCCGTGGTTCCTACAATGGTTTTTCCTCGCCATGGAATGACAAAAAGATGTGAACCATCTCTTTTCGATAAAACTACACATTCATTGCCACAAATATTACGAACCACCGCATGGATTCCCTTGGAACGGACTAATTTTTTTTCTGCGGTCACACCAGTCATGGATTCAATCACATCGGCCCATGGACCTGCAGAATTTACAACTACCTTGGCTGAAATTAAAACATTTTTCCCGGAAATAGAATCAGTAAGACCGACCGTATAACCACCGCTATTTTGTTTCTTTAATGTAGTGACAGAAAGGTAATTAAAAGCATGTGCGCCCTTTTCTTTTGCTGACAAAATAAACTCAGTTGTATGTTTTTCTGGATTCGGGTTGGCATAGTCATAGTATTGGAAACTCCCCTTCAGAGACTTTCGACTGAGTCCAAGAACTTTATATATGGTTTCTCCTAATGAATTCCATCGATATCGGGGGAGCTGAACATCTGCGTCAATTTCTTTGTTCCGATCAAAGGATAGAGCATTGTACAGTTCCATTCCCAAAAACAATTGAATGCGTTGGAACCAAGACCGGATCGGAATGATAAATCCCATAGGACGAACCGCATGAGGAGAGATTTTTGCCAAATACCTTCGCTCGGATAACGATTCACGAACTAAGGCAAATTCAAAATTTTTTAAATACCGAAGTCCCCCGTGGATCAATTTGGAAGTGGCTTGGCTTGTACCGGAAGCATAATCATTTTTTTCCACAAGCAAACAATTATAACCACGAAGTGTCGCATCCCAAAGAACATTGGCGCCTGTAATTCCGCCACCAATGATGATGATGTCGTATTCATTTTTAAGATTTTTTAATCTAGAACTTTCTTTTTTTGTAATTTGTTTCATTCTATTAACATTTGATCGGCAAAACTTTTGGTAGGACTTTGAAATGAGCAGGCAGTTGGCCCATATTCTCACCATCTACATCTATAAAAACATCTTCTTCTGAATCTGCTGTTAACTCTGTGATTTGTTTGGAAATGACTTTGGAATCGTTTGATAACTTCCCGCGGTACAAATAACCAAACTTTCGAAGAGTTTCCATCACAGTTACATCTTGAATGGCAAGTAAATCCATTTTACCATCGTCGAGTTTTGCTTTGGGGGCAAACCACATCCCTCCACCCGCATACTCTCCGTTAGCACAAACGATCAATCTACATTTATTCGTGATTTTTTCAAATTTGGATAGGGTAAGTGTGATCTTTTTGTTCGTGTAAGTAAATAAGCAAAGAACCGTATACAACAAAAAGACTCCCTTCCCTCCTATGATGGAGGCAAGTTTGGAACGATTGACTTTATAAACGACTTCGCCACCCATTCCAAAGTCAGCCAAATTCAAACAAAGATAATTTCCTTTTGTTTTGTCCGCTTTGGTATAAGTGACTGCGATTAAATCGACCAACCTTTCTGTTCCGTTTAAAATTTGCTCCAATGCTTTAATGGGATTTTTAGGAACTTTGACTGTTTTTATAAAATCATTTCCCCTACCGGCAGGGATAGGACTAAAAATAGCATTTTTGTGGATTAATTTCCCATTTTCAAAAAGACCATTGATGACATTCGAAAATGTACCGTCACCACCAATGCCTATAATCCAATGAAACCCTTGTTTAACGGCGTCCCTAGCAATATCGCGAGCCGCCCTTTCTTTTGTGGTAGCTTCATATTCATAAGGAATTCCTTTTTTTTGTAACTCGGGTTCTACTTTTTTCCAGACTTTCGCAGAGAGACCTCCGCCTGATACAGGATTTAGAATTACTTTAATCTTTCTCATCAAGTCTCTCCTTTGTTACCACCAGAAAATAATCCATAGAATAATACATGTTCAATCGTTTCTAGATAGGCTTTTTCACTTTTAATTTCATTTTGGAAGTGCCCGTCTAAAATGACTTCGACCGCGCCACGGATCATCCCCCAGGCCACCGCAACATTGGGATATGTTCCTCTAGAATTGATCAGGTTTTCTTGTTTTGCTTGTTTATATATTTTTTCTAAAAGTGTTAAACGGTTGGTTCTTTCATCTGTCAAAAGTTTCCGCAGATCATCAGAAACATTCTCAATATTTAAATTGACCCCGCATTGTTTAGCAACAAGGTACATATGACGATCCCCTAAACAATGATCAATATAAGCACGAATGGCTTTCCTAGACATTTCAATGGCAGTTTGTGCGTCAAAGGCTTTCTCCAAACGAACTCGGAGCCTTACATAATCCTCATAGGAAATGCGAGCCATCAAATCATCTTTACTTTTGAAATGGAGATAGATCGTACCCCGACCTATCTCTAATTGTTTCGCAATATCATCCATCTTTACAAGAGATGGATGTTTTGTTCTAAAAAGTTCAATGGCACAATGGAGAATATCCGTTTCCCTTTGCGCAAATTCTCGTTTTTTCCTTTCAGAAACACCCATTATTTAAGTCCTAACAATCCGCCTGGATTCATGATCCCTTTCGGATCGAATGTCTTTTTGAGAGACGATAGAATACGAAGTCCTTCCTTCCCTACTTCCCCTTCCATCCAAGGTGATAACATCCTGCCAATTCCATGATGATGAGAAAGTGAACCTCCGTGTTTATGAATACTATCAATGATCCCCTTATGAAACTTTACAAACTCAGTAGTTTCATTCTTTTGGTTCATCGGACTTAGGAAAATGAAATACAAATTGGCACCGTTTTCATAGGCATGAGAGATATGAACCATACAAGATGTGTTTTCATGGCTTTTGATATAAGCGCGAGTTTTTTCCCAAAGTTCGTGCAATTTAGACCAACTAACAGCTGTCTCTAGAGTATCAATCCTGATACCTTCATCCATTAGATAATCTCTAAGATAAGCACTGGAATACCTTTGGTGTAACCATTTGTTTACTGGCGATTCCCCTGTCGAAAACCCACCATTCCGTTTTGCAATTTTCTTAATCTTTTTTAATACTTCTTTTGTATAAGAAGGATCCCCATCTACAATAATATGCATGAGGGACCTTTCCATTGGTTTGTAACCAATGAATCTCAAAAACAAATCTTCTTTTCCACCATGAAGGCCGCTCATATGAAAGGAAATGTCTGTTTCTTCTGGATCTTGGATACGAAAGAAATGAGGTTTACCGAAACCAGCTTGCATCACATCTCTCATGGTCTCCACAGCTTTTTCAAAGTTTTTGAATATAAAAGAACCTTTTGCTGAATTCTCTGGATGATACTTTCTGATTTTTAAAGTAGCCTTTGTAATGACTCCAAAACTTCCTTCGGTTCCAAGAAACAGACGAAATAAATCTGGACCAATCGAAGCTGCAGGATAGGCCTTAGATTCAAATTTTCCTGAGGGAGTAATGGCAGTTAAACTAAGGAGGATGTCTTCTATCTTTCCGTAACCTGTAGAGGCTTGGCCTGCACCTTTTGCTGCAATCCAACCACCAACAGTTGAAAACTCGAAGGATTGTGGAAAGTGACCGCAAGTATATCCTCTCTCATTCAAATGTTTTTCCAAAACGGGACCGTATACTCCGGCCTCAACAGTCACAGTAGAATCAATGGCATTGAATTCAACGATACGATTGAGACGAGATAAGTCTAAAGAGATTCCACCTTTGGGAGCTTGCAAAGCTTTGGTCACAGTAGAACCCGCACCATATGGAATCACCGGAATTTTTCCAGCATTTGCCAGAGAGATGATTTCTATCACTTCCTGTTCATTCTTTGGTGATACAACCACATCAACCACATCAGTGACTTCACCAAATCTTGCTTTATAAATTTCCGTATAAAACTTACCTATAGAATGCCTTGCACGTGATCCGTCGTCTAACGAAACATTGTCTTTGCCAACAATTTGTTTTAACTTTGTGAGAGTTGCTTGTGAAATTTTAGATTTTTTTAAGGAACTGAGAGTAGTTTCTCCTTTCGGGAGTGATGTTTTGAACTCTTTATCTACAGGGAACTGCTCTTCCAAAAATTTCAATGTATGTTCCGGCAGTTTTTCTTCTACGTCGGGAGATCCCCATTTATAAATCGTACGAGTTTGCATATTGGTAACCAAAGTCCTTATTTGTTCCAAAATCTGAACTAAGTTCAATAATTGACAATTAAAATAAACTCTTAAGGAAAATTTTGTTTAACCGCGAAGTTCTTTGATATATTCAGCTCTGACTTGATCTACAAATTCATTTGTTAGGGATGTTCCAAATAATGCGGATAAGGTTTCCACTAGTACATCATCTATATCAAACCCTGTTAAAATCCATTCCAACAATTCAAACGTAATGTCTAGGGCTGGCATGGGATATAACTCGGATTTCCCTCTTGCTATCTGTAACAACAGATTGGTGATCTTAGATGATTCTTTTTTATCAATGTAACTGCGAATTTCTGTAGGATAGGAAACCATTAACTTTTGTTTGATGGCATTCGGGGTAAAGACAAGCTGATCTTCTTGAAGATCAAGTGCTTTTAATAAATGTTCTTTTAGATTTTTCTCAGAATGGTGGCTTTCTTGCCAAACAAAAAGAATTTTCTCTCCTACGAGAGAATCTTCAAAAGGTAAAAATGGATATGGTTTTTTATCCATAAAATGCCCAGGGGGACATCCTCCTGGGTTCACAAACTAAATTATTTTTTAGGAGGCACAACTGCATCTTTACAAGTTTTAGATAGTGTGAATTTAACAACTGTTTTAGCAGGAATTACAATCGCTTCACCGGTTGCAGGGTTTCTTCCTTTACGTTTTGGACGATTGCGTTTAACAAGTTTTCCTAAACCTGGAATGATGAATGCACCGTTTTTCTTGGTTTCTTTATAAGCGAGATCAACAAAGGAGTCTAAGAACGCTGCCACGCTCTTTTTGGTCATACCAGTTATTTCAGCCAATTCGCTGAGCATTTCGGACTTCTTCATTGGGGTAGGAGTTGTTGCCATACTTTGATTTTCCTCTAAACCATTTAACGGTTACACATTATTTACAAAACTACATGATTTGGTACAAGACTAAATTGATTTTGGATACAATTTTTCTGCAAATTTCCTAAGAAAAACAAAGTTTTTGTAAAAAAACCTTTATTTCCCTAAGGAAAATAGGAATTTCTTCCAAAACTCATGGCTTCAACCAAGTATAAAAAGGTAGTAGTGGTCTTTAAACGTACCAAATACGAATTGGATTTGGAAACTTATGGCTCCATTCAAGCCTATAAAGAAGTCGCACGTCACAATCCAGAAGTCTATGAAAGGACATTGGAATCACATGAAAGGCAATTAGAATCTCGCGAGTTTCTTAAATCTCAAGTTTTCCCCAATGCTGACTTTGTGTTTCGGGAACATTTTGACCCAGAAGGTGAGGCAAAATACGATTTAATTGTATCTCATGGAGGCGATAACCATTTTACTTATGTAGCCCATTTAGCTGGGAATACCCATTTAATTGGATGTAATTCTGATCCAGATTCCTCTGTTGGTGCTCTTCTCGGTTTTACTGCAGAAGAATTAAAAGATGCGGTCAAAAGTAACTTCGCTCAAACCCGGTTGGAGTCATGGTCCCTACTCGATACAGAAATTCAGTATCCGAATGGAACTAAACTCAAAACAGTCCCTGCCATTTGTGAACTTTCTATACGGAATAATAGTCCTGATCTTACTTCCCGATTTTGGATTTCCTACCAAGACAAAAAAGAGGAGCAAAAATGTTCTGGTCTTCTTGTCTACACTGGTGCAGGATCCACAGGCTGGATCAGTTCCTGTTTTCCAAAGAAATTCCCGCCATTTTCAAAACATGAGCCTTTTTTCCATGTTTATTCCCGAGAAATTCGAGTGAAGTCGCGAGAAACAGAGTTTTCCTTGGCAGATTTTAGGGCTTTAGATCAAGTGGAAGTTATTTCCGAAATGAATGGTGGACTAGCGGTTGACTCTCTTACGGAGAGACACTATCCGTTTCCACCTTACGCAAGGGCGACGATTCGGTTATCGCCTGAGAAATTATTTGTAATTGTTCCGCTAAAGAGAGGGGAATCCATGCAAGACTTACCATACGAAATAGAACAAAAACGCATTAATGGAACCGTCATCGTCCAAATCAAAGGTCGGATGGAATCGGGGCCACTCGATCGTATCACACAAACCATCTTAGATGAAATGGTTGGCACAGATAGAAAACATCTGATTTTGGATTTTTCAGAACTACGATACATCTCTAGTCTTGGGATTCGTATGATTTTGGACGTGAAAATGAACTTACAAAAAAGAAATAAGGAAATGGCTCTCGTCGGAGTGACCAGTTCCATCTTACAAGTCTTTCATTTGCTCGGTCTTTCTAATGCTTTTCAATTCTATGCTGATCGCGAAGAGGCATTGAAGTCTTTTGAGGAGCCATCTAAGTCCTAGATGTCTCCCCGAATTTCCGTTTGGATCGCCAATTCGGTTTTCGTTTCTTTTATTGTCATTTCTCTATTCTATTCCCTGGTTCATTTCGAAAACACATCCTTAAAAATAGAAACCGAAACCTTAAACGAGGAAAAAAACAGAAGTTTTGCGATTGTTCAGGAACTTTCCCGTGTCAAAAATCAGTTTCCTATTGCTTACCAATGCCATTATAGTTTTGGACTCAGTAACGGCTCTCTCTATGAAATTACAGAAAGGATCCCCTACTCTATTTACAAAAAACTTCGGTTAGGTGATACGATTGAGGTTTATAAAAGGGAAATTAGAATTTTTGGAAAACAGACAGCAATTTCGCGAATCAGGGGGAACGAAGAACCACTCCCCCTCTTGGAAAACTTAGAAAAATACTTTCAATATGGTTTTATCTATTTACTCGTATTAGTTGTTCTTACCTTTGTATTTAGGGTTTTGGGATTACTATCTCGAACTTATCCTTCGCTGCAAAAACCAAATGAGACTGACGAGATTGTTGTAAATAAGCTTCAGGATTAACATCAAAACTTACAAAGCACATATATTTATCATGTTTTACTACATACATAAATTCTGAGTAATTCAAATGAATGTTTTGAGTCATAAAACCACGAAGCCATTTGCTCTCTCGATACACTCTTTCGAATTGAATATTAGTCGCGTCGATTTTTTTGATTGCTTCTGCAGACTCTTTTGAATAGTCGCGACTCATAATTTCTTTTTTTAGCGTCTTAATCAAGTTATACTCTAATTTTGCTTTATTAGGTGGCAAATTTTCCGGGCGAGTTTTATAATAGTATTCGAATAACTCTTTATCTTGTCCCTCTTTCGCATCGTGATTCTCTTGGGTCACATCGGTGGGGGTAACTTGCGATTTGGATTCCTGCCCAGAGATAGGCGCAACTGCTACAAATAACACAAAGGTAATCAAAAGGGATTTTTTCGAGAGTTCCATAGTCTTTATTATCGGAATCCTAATCCAAATTTCAAAATAAAATTTTCGGTTTTCAAAAAGAGAAACAAGGTTCAAAACAGGTTTATCATGTCGATTCCCCCACTCATTACCTTCCAGGAGGACTTTCTTTCCGGAAAATTGATTTCCAAAGAATATGTTCACTTTTCGGAAATCGACTGCCCGGAATTGGACGTTTGGATTGGAAGAGTTGTCCGAAGCATTTCATTAGAATTCTTACATGAAATTCTTTTTACTATTCTGAGTGAACTACTAGTAAACGGATGTAAGGCTAATGGGAAACGTGTTTTTTTCAAAGAACAAGGATTAAACCTCTGGGATGAAAAGGATTATGCCAGAGGAATCCCCATGTATAAGGATGAATTTGGCCATAACCGCAAACGAGTTTTTTTAGGACTCGATCATTCCGATTACAAGATAACCTTAAGTACAATTTTCAAAGAAGATTATATTGAATTTCGAGTAAGGAATAATGCCAAAATCCTTCCAGAAGAAAAAAACAGAATTTTGAAGCGAGTACAAGCCTCGACAAAATACAAAAACATAAATGACGCCTATCGAGAGTCAGTCGATAATGAAGAAAGTTCTGGACTTGGAATTGTATTAATTCACATCTTACTCAGAAATTCAGGAATATCGAGCCAATTCTTTCAACTAATGACAACCGAAGACTATACTGAAGTTATCATTCGAATTCCGAAACAACTCATTCCAAAAGAAAACCAAACCAATATAAAAAATCTCTTAGTTCGTGAAGTCAGCAGTCTTCCGCCTCTTCCACCACAAATCCAAAAACTGATCCTAATTGCGAAGAAAAAGGATGTCGATTGGCATGAAATATCTGCCCAAGTGGAAAAAGATCCAGCCATTACAGCAGAGATCTTAAAAATTGCAAACTCTCCTTTATTTGGAGCTCATACTCCAATTATTTCTGTGTTTGAAGGGGTTAAGAGGATTGGTCTAAAAAATCTTGAGTCTATCTTTCTGACATTAGGGGCCAAAAAAATACTTAACTCCAGATACGCAAAACAAGTGTTAGTCTGGACTCATTCATTTAAAACCTCAATGTATGCTAGATTTCTAGTAGAAGATCGCAAAAAACATTTAAAGTTATTGGAGCCAGCAATCATATCAGCCCTACTTCATGATTTAGGAAGAATGGTTCTTCTGTCCTTAGACCTGAGTCAAGTAAATCAAATTAGGGTTCTTAGAAGTGACGATGCCAATGAAATTTCCGAATGGGTAGAAGAGTATACTCTCGGGACTACTCATTCCGAAATCGGATATTTGATGGCAGAAAAATGGAATTTTCCTGAAGAAATCCTAGATGTTATTCGTTATCATCATAAACCTTGGCAATGCAAATCTAGAAACAATATCCTCTGCCAAATCATCTATCTTTCTGATATCTTAGCCAATATTGGTCGTGGCAAAGGAAATTATTTCACTGTGGAACCAGAAGTCTTGGAATATTTTGAAATTACATCAGAAAAGGAATTTCGCGATATGCAAGAGAGGTTTAAACTACAATTTGAGGAACATAGAGAAGAATACCAAACTCTTTTAATATAATTATGAACTGGAAAGAATTACGCAACCTCGAAGACCAACAATTAGAAGATCCGAAACTAGCTGATGAATTTAATCTAGTAGGACACCCCGAATACCCGAGTATTTCTGGACTCCCACCAGAGGAAACACTTGAGATATTAACAGAGTTTTTGAAAGCTGAAGGTCAAATCGTAAATATTAAAAACTTACTTAGTTATGCTCCCATCTTAGAAATTACATTGATCAAAAAAAATCTACCTACAATTTACGGGTAGTCATTCCACATCCTGAACATCACTAATTCCTATCTGGTGTTCTTTTCCTACATCTGTACTAAATTCAATTTTCTTAGCCACGGATTTCTCCATACTACTGATAAGTAATTCATTTGTACGAGCCAATCGGTCTGCCATAATGGAAACCATCTTTGCTGCAAACTTTGGATTCTTAACAAGAAAGTTTTCCAACTGTTGTTTACTTTCGATGACTGCCACTTCGCAGTTGGTAATGGTTCTAGCGGTGGCACTTCTTGGGTTGGAACTAAACAAAGCCATCTCACCAAAAAAATCACCCGGTTTCATCAATGCCAGTCTAGTTTGACTATTATTTACCGTAAAAAAAATCTCAACGTTTCCTTGGAGGATGATGTACATCGCATTATTCAGTTCCCCTTCTTTGAAGATCCTCTGATTTGGCGGAATGTTGAGTTTGCTCATTGATTCGTGGCTCCTGTATCTATTTTTGGCTATTTTGCCTAAAATCTGAATTCATTTTCCTTTCCCCCAGGAAATCTGAAAAGAAAATG
The DNA here is from genome assembly GCF_040833985.1 of Leptospira sp. WS4.C2. Lineage (NCBI taxonomy): Bacteria > Pseudomonadati > Spirochaetota > Leptospiria > Leptospirales > Leptospiraceae > Leptospira > Leptospira mgodei. The sequence goes on along the minus strand of NZ_CP162140.1, from coordinate 30,264 downwards.
CCGTAAAGGAGATAGTATTTATGGAATGGGAATTACTAGGGATCATACTAACGGGCTTTGGTGCCTTGTATCTTTGGGTGTTCCAAATCCCCTACTCTCTTCCACATCCGTTACCAACCAAACAAGGACGAGAAAGCCGCTTCGATATCCTTAGAGGATTTGCAATGATTGGGATCGTGATGATCCATATCCATTCTTACTTTCAGTTCTTTCATCCAGCAGACGAACTAGTGATCAAAACAACTTTGTTTTTTTCTAATTTATCTCGTTTTTCAGTCCCGTTATTCATACTAACATCCGCTATATTCTTAAGGAAAAAAAAAGGCTACTGGATCTCTAAACTCAAGAACCTACTCTTGCCTTATACCTTTGCATCTATAATTGGTTATTTGGTAAAATACAACAATTATCATTTATTGGAATTTCTACAGTTTTTTTGTTTAGGAAAAGTATTCGCACCATTTTACTTTGTTCCACTTTTGATCCAATTTTATATCTTGTTTTATTTGTTTGAAAAACTACTTACCAACAAAAAGATTTCCAAGTTAATACTCTTTCTCTCTTTCGTGACCAATTTAGCTTCAAATTTAGGTTTTTTCGACCGAATTCTACCAGATGATTACCACTCAATTTCCATCTTGAACTATATTTTCTTTTTTATTTTGGGAATTCAAATCGGGCTCGCTGAGGAAAAACAAAACAAACCGAAAACTGATGTATCTATTTTATTTGGAACTCTGACATTAATGTTCATTGGTTTCCTTATGTTATTCAGCTTTGCCTATTCTGTAGATTTTAAGAACCACCATCTAATTTATCCAATATTCTTCTTTTTTGTGCTTTGGGAGGTTATACCAAAAATCAATAAAACTATATGCAATTGGACTAGTTATATTGGAAACAATAGTCTTTTTATATTCCTTTTGCATCCGTTTGTTATTCATATGATGCATAGTTTTGATCCTTACATATTCGGAGGGCCTTTCCTAGGTTATATAGTGACTTTAACTTTAAATGTAGGAATACCTATTGTGACTGCAATTATAATCCAAAAGGGTAAGTCTTTATATCAATTACACCACTCTGGCGGACAGTAGTTAAAGCTTTCGCATATTCCACCAAGACATTTAATGTATAATTGAGTCTAGCTCTTATGTATTCATCGTCTTTACCTTCTGGAGTTTCTGAATTCAAAACTGACTCTACATGCCGAACAATCACATGGTCAGGAAGGTAAACAATTCGAGTATTCTTGTAACTCGACATTCTAAGTTCTGCGTTTGGATAACTGCCACCCATTCCACTAGAGACAGTAATGATGAGTCCAGGTTTATGAGAAATATCCCCACCAGTTAGAAAAAGGAAAAAGTTTTTTAATGCAGGACTAGCCATCCCGGCATATTCAGGGGAAAGAAAAATATAGGCATCGGCACTTCCAATTCCAACACTATACTCTAGCCAGAATTTTTTAATTTCTGAATCCTTCTCCCACATTGCTGGCTCCCAAAGAGGAAGCGGGCTCCCACCTAAATCAAAAAGTAATGTTTCGATTCCTTTTTCTTCTAATGTCTTCGCAAGAAATTTACCTACTTTTAGTGTTTGGGATTTTTTTCGATGGCTACCAGCGACCAAACAAACTTTCATCGAGGACCACCACCTTGGTTTTTGTTTCCTCGGTTGTGCGGTTTCTTCTTGTTCTTCCACTTGCGACTATTGTGACCGCTAGGTTTTGTTTCATGGTCGTCTTTTTTCTTTTGCGGCTGATTGTGTTGCCTTTTATCCGCGAAGGCCTTTTCTTTTTTCTGCTCTCTATCTTTGGCAAACCTTAATTTTTCATCTCCGTATAATTGGATGTATGCAAATAAAAATGTGGCAAGTATTCCGTGAATTCGTTCCCATTGTTTTTTGTCTAGTTCCCCAAAGACGGAATGTTCCGCAAAGGGACCTGAATGTAATTTAAAAGCTGTTAAAGAAGTTTTTAATCTAAGTAGAGCCGAATCTGGATCCCCTAAATCTTTTGGTGGGAACCCCGGAATTTGGTTTGCTTTAGTGTAACTTCCTTTAGAAAGAAGTTTCGCAAACTTATATTTGCCCAATATTTTGTTGATTGTATTTCTTTTGTTAGTCGATCCGATTCTTTGAATGGACAATTCGATTGATTCAGCTAAAAAATCATAAACCTGGCTTAAACTTATATCCGCATTTTGTTTTTTCTCACAAGCTATAATGATTGATAACTCTCTTTCGATATCATCTATCGTTTTAAGTTTTAAAGTTGACTTCATTTTTCCTCTATTCGTTAATTCCGTATTTCTTTTTAAGTAAACTTAATTCTTTTAAAAAGTTATCTCTGACCTTTACGCTAAGTTTACCTACATTGATACTAATACGGCTGATCCCAGATCCAACCCGGGGTGAAATGATTTCACCCCCTCTGTTTTCTTTACGTTTTAGTAATTCCTCAAGGTTTTTCACCGAAAGTGGTTTCCCACTGATCATTAGTTCCATTACGGATTTCTGATCCAACCTAGCTATACTACTAAGTTGTTTTACATACCTTCCGCTGTAACCTAACAATTCGGAAACTTCCTCTGCCGTTTTCCTTTTTTCTTTGCGTAGAAATTGGATTGCTTTGCCAACTTCCCAAGGATTCAAGTTCTTCCTTTTTTCATTTTCTGCGAGAGACATCTCATAACAAACATCTTCATTTGCATCAGTGATGATGGCAGGGATTTCTTTCCAACCTAGTTTGAGGGCTGCACGATAGCGGCGTTCGCCCGCAACAATTAGATATTTACCCTTATCTTTTCGAACTAGAATTGGCTCAATGAGACCCAATCTTTCCATAGATGGCACTAAGTCCGTCGTATCATCACGACCAATTAAACGAGGTTGGGTGGGGTTTGGAAAAATCTGACTAAGCTCCAGATGAGAAGGGTTCTTTTTCTTTTCGGAGTATGCAGAGATTAAATCTAAAGCTTGAAACTCAGTTTTTTTGGACATCTATTTTACTTTTAACCTCTATTGCAAGATCTCTAAAATTTTTCATCGTAGCTAAGTCTATTTTAGCTAAAAAAGACATCTTAGCTTGGGCCTGCGGAATAGCTTCGCGCCGTTGAATGACTGTTTCAAAAACAGGAAAATATTTTTTTACACCCTCTGCCAAACCAGCAAGTGCTTTTTGGCCTTCATACTGGTTTAATACAGCACCTAATAACTTTAGTCTTTGATTTGCCTTTTTTTGAATTTTCAGAAATGTTTCGTATAAATCTTTAATACCTTGTAAACTGAACGCCCTAGTTTGGATAGGCACTAGTATGTAATCGGCACAGATCAATGCATTTTCTAATATCAGGCCAAGGGAAGGTGGGCAATCTATAATTATATATTCATATCGTGAACGCAGAGGAAGAATTGCTTCATTCAATAATTCGAAATCATCTCTCTCATAAGGAGTGGTTAAGTTTGCAAGCTCCAATGTAGAGGGAAGTAAATCAAAATTTTCACCAATTGTTTTAATTGCGGGTTCAATATTTCGTGCCTTTTTTCCCCTGTATCCTAAATAATCCATCACAGAAGGGACGTCATCTTTCAGAAAGAGTTGGGTCGCATTGGCCTGGGGATCCCAATCTATCAAGAGAACCCTGTGATTCTCAGCGAGAGCTTCTGCTAGATACAAACTAATTGTTGTTTTCCCCTCCCCTCCCTTTTGATTTGAAACGGCGATTACATGACTATCAAAACCATCAGAACGTCTAGGTTCAAAATATTTCAATAGAACAGATTGTTTAAACTCACCAGACTTCCATCCAGGAATTTTTAAACCTGCTGCCTTGTCAGAAAATTCATCGGTTTTCAAACCGACAAATTTTGCTGCTTCTTCTTCAGTCAAAGTAATATCTGTTTTGCCCATAACCTTCCCAAAGGGTGCTTAATTCCACCCATACTGTCAATTTAATTATGTCTCCTAGGGGTGAAATCATTTCACCCCTAGGAGGTCGAAGACTTAGAATGAAGAGATCTATACCTCCAATTGTGACCCCTCCTCAAAATTAATTTAGGAATTTACAACTAAGGGGTAAAAGAGAACTTACGTTGGTGCCCAAAATTTCCAAAATCCCTTTTTTATTTCTACTCATAAGTCTGACTCCGGTCTATGCAGAAATAATCTGGGGACCTAGTGTCGAAAAATCAGGCGGAGAGTATATCTTCGAAACAGGAAACAAATACCCAAACTTATCTGGAATTCGAGGAGGATCACGGATCACTTTCCCGAGGACGTTCTCACTATTTGGCATTCAAGGAATATTCACCAAGGATCGTTGGGAAGTTAGTGGAGCGCTAAAAACCACTGGCTGGTATCAAAAATCAGGCGAAGCACGCGATGAGGATTTTGTCCTCGGTTCTATATCTACAGAAAATACGACGAACATCGCAACTCGCGAATGGAGTTATAGAGACTCTGCTACTATTTATGCCGGAAGCCGCAACTTTGCTGATGGCAAAGGGAAATCCACAGTATTCGAAAACAAAGCAGAATTAAATGGGAGGTATTATTTTCAGAATGCAAATCCCAATTATTGGGCTGATGGTTCTGGCTTTTTTCTTTCAGCAGGAGTAAGGTATTCATACTTCAAATACTTATTCTACGATGTGAATCAATTCATAGATTCTACTCCGGTATTCTATGGACCAATTGGAATGGGGCTTAGTTTTTCCAACGATCTTTGGGAATTCTTTGGTGGAGGTGGTTATCGTTATTCAGCTGGCGATTTCTATTTAGACTTTAGTTTTATGCCATCGTTCGGAAGGATTAAAACCAGAGATTTTCACGTTCAACGATCTATCAATTTTTTCTCTGAAAATTATGGCTTAGGTTGGGCTTCAAAGGCAGAAGTAGGGTATAAAATGAGTCCTACCTGGTTAAGTTATATCCGAATCAATCACCGGAGATTTTTTTCTGAAGGAAGGTTTACATCGCAAGGAGGTCTTACAACGGAAGATTTAACTTCTAATTTAGTCAGTGGCTTTAAATCGCATATTAACATTAAGGATTATTCTATCGAAATTGGAGCGCTAAACAAAGTGGACTGGTCTGGGGGGTCAGAAAATTCTGAAAAAGTAATACCAAAAACAGAAGAGTAAAACTAACTAATAGATAATGATAGATTTTAAAATCGAAAGAAAAACTACAAAAGGGAAAACTATCTCACTAGTAGTGTATCAGAATGGAAAAGTAGTTTTAAAACATCCCGCGAGGGTACATAAAAAACAACTGGAAGAATTCTTATCTGAAAAAAAAGACTGGATTCTATCCAAACTTAAAGAACTACCGAAAGATATTCCAAAAAAATTAAAATTCGAAGACGGGGAAAGAACCCATATTTTTGGAATCCCGACAACCATCTATCTAAGCTCCCAAAAAAAATATAACTATACCGAAGGAACCATTCAGATTCCAAATCTAAACAAGGAATTATCTAGGATTCGCAAAGGAAAACTTGCGTTAAAGGAAATACTTCTAGAAAAAATCAAACCACTAGTAGAGACAACCGCAACTGCTTTAAATACAAAAGTCACAAAAATTTCTATCAAAACAATGCGATCCCTCTGGGGAAGCTGCAATTCAAAAAATCAAATATCGCTAAACCTAAGTTTAGTACATTGCCCAGACAATATTATCGAATACATTATCTTACATGAAATCGCTCATACTATCGAACATAATCACTCCTCAAAATTTTGGAAAATTGTGGAATCACAAAACCCAGATTACAAAGTTGCAGAAAAATGGCTTAAAGAAATTGGCAAAAAGTATATTTACTATCTAAATTAAATGAAAGAAAAAACCAAAGTCCTCTTTATCTGCTTGGGAAACATTTGCCGATCTCCCGCTGCAGAAGGAGCATTCCAAAATCTAATACAACAAAAGAAGTTAGAAAACTTATTTGAAATCGATTCGTGCGGAACCTCAGGATACCATGATGGTGATTTAGCTGATCCAAGAACACGAAAAGTCGCAGAAAAACGAGGAATCCGTTTAACACACAAGTCCAGAAAAATAAACGAAAAAGATTTATCTCATTTTGACTATTTGTTGGTAATGGACGAGAACAACTTTCAAGATGTAATCAGTCTAACTACTGATAAAAAAATTCAGGAAAAAGTATTCCTGTTTGGCCAGTTTAGAAGTGACCAAGGCATTCCAATAATTCCTGATCCATATTATAAAAATGAATCTGCATTTGAAATGGTTCAAAATCTAGTGGAAGATTGTTCTCATGGCTTTTTAAATTTCTTGGGAGTAGAGAAATGTCTCAAATAAAGAAAAAAATATTAATCGTTGGGGCCGGGTTTGGTGGATTACAAGTAATCAAATCTCTCGCAAACCACAAATCTTTTGACATCACTGTCGTTGATAAAAAAAATCACCACCTTTTCCAACCACTTTTATACCAAGTGGCAACTGCAGTGTTATCGCCAGCTGACATTGCGATTCCCTCTAGATCCATCACAACAAAATATAAAAACGTCAAAATTCTCCTCGGTGATGTCACTGAAGTCGATTTCAAAAAACGCGAAGTTAAATTCCAAAATAATTCGGAAACCTACGACTACTTAATTTTAGCAACGGGAGCAAGAACTAGTTATTTTGGGAACCATAGCTGGAAAGAAAAAACACTCGGACTAAAAAACCTAAAAGATGCTTTAGCGATCAGAAGAAGGATCCTCCTCTCCTTCGAACAAGCGGAATTGATCGGTAACTACGAAAAAGCTAAAAGTTTTATGCACTATGTCATTATCGGAGGCGGACCGACTGGAGTAGAACTTGCTGGTTCTATTGCTGAACTTTCTCACAATATCATTCGCAAAGACTTCCGAAACATAGATTCCGGTATGACAAAAGTGACACTAATTGAAGCAGGCCCCCGGTTACTTACAGCCTTTAGCGAAAAGTCGAGTGCCTTTACCAAAGAAAAACTGGAGAGTAGGGGAGTGGAAGTGCTTACAAATTCCCCCGTAGTAGATATTACCGACACAGGTGTTGTTCTGAAAGATAGAACTATAGAATCCAAAACTGTTATTTGGGCAGCAGGAGTCGAGGGATCAGCACTAGCAAAAGCTTTGTCAATTAACAAGGATAAGGCGAATCGAATCATAGTAGATGAATATTGCCGGACAATTGAATATCCAGAAGTATTTGTTATCGGAGATGCGGCCAATTATAGCAAAGGTCTCACAAGACCTCTGCCAGGAGTATCCCCTGTAGCTATGCAACAAGGAAGGTATGTTGCGAAAATCATCGAATCGATCGAAAAGAAAAAATCCATTACCCCTTTCCATTACTTTGATAAAGGGAATATGGCAACAATAGGAAGAACGGATGCCGTTGCCGAGTTCGGAAAAATTCGATTAAAAGGAATTTTAGGATGGCTAGGATGGCTTTTCGTACATCTTGTATACCAAGTTGGATTTAAAAACAAAGTGAGCACTTTACTCAGTTGGGTATGGAGTTATTTAACATTCCGAGCCGGATCTAGGCTCATCCAAGAAGAGATGGATGAACTTTCAGTTCGATCTTAAGTTGTAACGATTCTTCTCTGCTTCGGAAATACATTTTTTAAATGCCAACTCGGAGTTTGCAATCCATACAGTTGCATTAAGTTCTGTGTTTCCGCTACTTGTATGCCTTTCAAGAATAGGCAACATAAACAAGTAACTCCTATTTCTAGTTTTCTCACACTCCTCTCGGAATTGGTCTTCACGAGAGAGCTGTGCACAAGAAAAGACAAATAAAAATACAATCAATACTTGCCGCGTCATTTCGATTGGCCTAGTAAACTTTGTAGTTCTACTAATTGAGAGGACTGTTCTTTAGATAGGTTCGTTTGGTTTGCCTCAAGAAAATGGAGGTCATCCTCTGCTTTTAACAATTGAGACTGTTTGTATTCTGGCTTATGGTTTACTTTCAGGATCACTTCTCCCTTATAGCCTGTATCACCATTCGCTTCGAGGATAATAGACTTCGCACGTTTTAAGTAAATTGGGATTAGTTTCTGAGCCGAGGCATCTTTGGCATATTCAGAAAGTCCAAAACTAAGTAAGGTGATTTTTTTCCGATGGATTGTAGTTGCTTCTGCTTTAAATTCGCAGTCAGATAAACTGAAACAGATAACTTTTAGTTTGGGGTCTGCAAATAAGGGCAATCCATGAAGAATCAATAAGGCAATCAAAAGAAAACGATTCATGAACAAATTCCATAAAAAAAGCAAAAAAGAATCAAGCCTAAATCCAAAAGATAAATGTTTACACTGGGAAGGAATCGAAAAGCCTTAGGTATATGTTGCCGATTTCGATTCACACAAAATTCCACTCCATTGAGGGGGTTGAGTGGGGGAATCCGCAAGGAATACCTATCCTTGCATTCCATGGTTGGTTAGACAATGCCAATAGTTTTGCGCCGCTTGCAAAGTTTTTTCCAGATTATCGTTTCATTTCTATCGATTTTCCGGGTCACGGAAAATCTAGCCATAAACCGGAAAATACAGTTTATTATTTTGCCGAATATGCACTTGAGGTAGTATCAATCGCACAAGCACTTGGGTTAGAGGACTTTATTTTGATGGCACATTCCATGGGTGCCGCAGTCTCAACGTTAGTTGCGGGAACCAATCTTTTAAAAATCAGAAAACTTGTTTTAATTGAATCCCTTGGCCCACTCACTAACCTCTCGGAATCAGCACCAGATATACTTACAGAAGCTATCAAACAAATACTGCACCCTCGGGGAAAAAAAGAAACTTTCTTCCCCGATATGGAATCAGCTGTGAGTGTAAGAATGCGAGCAGGTGATATGAATAAAGAATCTGCAGAAATTCTTATGGAGCGGGGGATTGAGAAAACTCCAAAAGGTTTAAAACCAAGAAGGGATTTAAGACTACATTATAATTCATTTTTTCGCTACACGGAAGAACAAATCATATCCTTTTGTAAACGGATTGCATGTCCAACCTTGCTAGTCTTAGGTGATAAATCGGGTTACCCAATAGCTGAAAAATACAAACCCAGAAAAGATGCTGTAAAATTCTTAACTGAAGTGATTTTACCGGGTGGCCACCATCTGCATATGGATTCTCCGAAGGAAGTATCCTCTGCCATTATAGAATTTTTAGAAAAATAAATAATTAAGGACAATGAATGAATCAGCCTATAGAAAATCCCTCGAAACATGGATACGAAATCCATCACGATACATGTTTTGGATGCGGGAAAGAAAACCCATTGGGACTAGTTGCAGACTTCACCTTCCATGATGAAACGGGAGAAGTAAACTTTACCTATAGTTTTAAAAAAATGTACAATGGCGCTCCAGGATTTGTCCATGGCGGAATTCTTTCGACAGTTTTAGATGAAGCGATGGGCGGACTGTGTTTTCACTTAGGTTATATCGTTATGACAGATACGATGAGTTTTAAATTTCACAAAGCAACACCTGTCGAAAAAGAATTACTCATTCGCGCATGGCCAATCAAAAAAGCAAAACGCAAAGTATTATTAGAATGTGAACTCACATCGCTTGATGGAGAGATACTATATGTAAAAGGGGAGGGTGCTTTCCATATACTTCCTCCGCGTTTTTTTTCTGATAAGTTAACCGGAGGGAAAATAGCGATTGCGAACGAATTGCTATCGGTAAATAAATTGAAACGCGCACATCTCTTTGATAGGATAGAAACATGAAACTAAAATTTCTCTACTTACTCATTACAATACTGGCCATCCAATGTTCCGGTGCCTCCATAAAAGACGGGTCGGGTGACCAAGAGTTTGAATTAAAATTCTCCAAAGGAAAATGGGTCAGAACAGAACGTTTCAAGAACTCAGGCGGAATCCGTGCGATTGGCGAAGTAAAAGCGGAATGCGGCGGTGCAAAATGTACAGAAGATCAAGTAACAAAGTTTGCTCCTGCAAAAATCAAATCATTACCCAAACAAGGATCCTGGGAAGAATACATTCAATTCGAACAGCCAGGTTCCACAGCAGAAAATCCAAAATACAAATCTACGCTAGACCAAGTGGGCGAGTATATAGATGGCAAAAAAACAGGAATTTGGAAAAAACCCGATCCAGACAGTCCACAAAAATTCCTTGCAGAAACTCCTTGGGTGGATGGGAAAAAAGAAGGAATCGCTAAAACTTTCGACAAACAAGGTAACGTAACCTCAGAAACAACCTATGTAGATGATAAAAAAAATGGGCCTTACTACAGAAAGAATAATAAAGGTGAGTGGGTAGAAAAGGGATCTTTTAAAGACAACGAAGAAGATGGCGAATGGACATACTACTTTGTAGGGGCTGATGGAAACGGAATCAAAACAAAAGTTTCTTATAACAACGGACTAAAAAACGGACAAGAAATAAATTATTACAAAGATGGTGCAATAGAATCACAAGGATCATATGTGTCAGATGTTCGTTCCGGTTTGTGGAAAATGTTTGGACCAAAAGGAAACGTTTTAGCGGAAGGAACCTATTCCAAAAAAGAAAATTCTGATAACTTAGACATTAAGTATGAAAGAACAGGAGTCTGGAAAGAATACTACGCTGACGGGAAAATATTTGGGACCGGACCAAGAAAACACACAAGGACCGGCGAATGGAAGTTCTACTATAAAAATGGGCAGATTGGATACCAAGGCAATATGGCTAACGAAAGTATGTTAGAATCTGCTAAAGTTTATGATAATACAGGTAAAATTCTTGGAGAAGGAAAATTATTCTTTTCACTCGTCAAAATTGATGAAGAAACTCAAGACTTAAAACTTAATTACAAACCAAGTATTCCTTATACTTACTTCTATCCATCTGGAAAAAAAAGAATGGTAATTCGTTCGACTGAGGATGCCACCGAATATTCAGAAGATGGGAAAGAGCTTGGGAAAGGGCCTGTGGAACCTCAAGGAAGAAAGATGGGATGTTGGACCATTGGAGGCAAAACAGAATACTATATGATTGATAAACCAATGCCAAAAATGACTCCATCGCAATGCAAATAAACAAAGAACAAATTACTGAAATATCCGACCAAGTAAAACTACTTCGGTCGGAACTATCGAAATCAATATCAGGGATGGATAATGTGATCCAATCCCTTTTTGTCGGATTAATTGGCAATGGGCATGTCTTACTCGAAGGAATGCCAGGCCTTGCAAAAACTCTTGTAGCAAAAAATTTAGCATCCACTATCGATGCGAAATATTCCAGAGTGCAGTTTACACCAGACTTATTGCCAGCAGACCTTACCGGCACAAACATCTTTAATCCCAAAACATCATCCTTTGAAATCAGAAAAGGTCCCATATTCACCAATGTTTTGTTAGCCGATGAAATCAATAGGGCACCTGCCAAGGTTCAATCCGCTTTATTACAATGTATGGAAGAAAGACAAGTCTCCATTGCAGATCAGACTTTTGATTTGGAGCCTCCATTTTTTGTAATTGCAACTCAAAATCCAATTGACCAAGAAGGAACTTACCCTCTCCCAGAAGCACAATTGGATCGCTTTTTATTCAAAGTGATAGTCACCTATCCGTCATTTGACGATGAAGTATCTATTTTACACCAACATGGCAATTTAGATTTCACAAAGAAATATCCGAAAAAGACCATTTCCCCAAAGGAAATTCAAAAGATTTCGGAAATATCCAACAATGTCTTTGTTGAACCAAAACTCCAAAACTACATTGTAAACCTAACAAGGAACACAAGACCAGAAACCACAACTGACAATGAATTAAAGAATTTTATCCAACACGGTGTCAGCCCGAGGGCTAGTATTGCCATGCTTAAGGTAAGCAGGATCAATGCATTGTTAGAGGGACGTGACTTTGTGATTCCTGAAGATATCCAACGTTTTTTTTCGGAGATTGTAAAACACCGACTTCACCTAACCATTGATGCTATTAGCGAGGATATCAGCACAGATTCCATTATAAAAAGAATCCTATCTGTTACGGAAGTTCCTTAGATGTTATCCCCCGAACTGAAACGACTACTTCAAGTTTTACAATGGGAGACCAAAAAAAAGTTTTCTTCCACTAGACAAGGATTCTTGGCAATGTCAGAGCGGGGAAGGGGACTAGATTTTAAAGAGGTTAGGAATTATCACTTCGGGGATGACATCCGTTATATTGATTGGAACGTAACATCAAGAACTGGCGAACTTTACACCAAAGAATACTATGAAGAACGAGATGCTTCGATTATCATCTTTTATGATAGAAGTGACTCAATGAACGATTCTAAAAAGGAAACCGCATTCCAAATTGCACTATTTTTATCCTTATTTCATATCAAAATGGGAAATCGAATTTTACTTGTAACATTTTCCGACACAAGCCTATCTCCAGGCAAATGGTTAAGAACAGAATTGGATGTTTTTTCAGCATTTGCAAAGATCGCAAAACAGGCTCAAGGTGGTGTCACAAACTATTCAGATGCATACCAATTTGCTTTCAGGTTATATCCCAAATTTGCTGTATCTTACTGGATATCAGATTTCATAGATTTCTCAAGTTACATTACTAAAAATATAATTTATAAAACTTGGGAACCAATTGGAGTTTGGATTCAAGATGAATTAGATACTTTGCAACCTCCTTTTTGGCTTCGTATGTTTCGAGAAATTTCACAAGAACAAGTCAATTTTCGCAATCGAGAAAATACCTATACAAAAGACTTAAAGGCAGCAAAGTCTTTCTTCGGCGTGAATTTATTACAAATCAATCCCAATACCAAACTTTCGAACCAAATCCTACCACTTTTCAAGATCAAAAGAAATGGCTAAATGCATTGTAATCATCTTACTGTCCTCCGTTTCCCTATTCGCCAAACCGAAAGAGAAAGTTTTAGAAACAGATGTTTATGTCGGGGATACAATCCACTACCAAATCGAATTCACGGAATCCGACGAATCTAACTTGGATTTAGAAGAAGGTGAAATCTATGAAGATGACACAATACCCTCTTACAAAGTGTTTGATGTTGTAAAAGAAAAAACAAAACTTAAGGCTTCTATAGTTTTTTATAAACCTGGCACTTTTATTCTACCAATTAGCTGGGACCAAAATGGAGAACGGATTAAATCCTCAGTGGCCATTACAGTTAAATCGCAACTTCTGGGAAATGAAACCGATATCGAAGATATTGAACCTCCTATAAATTTTTCTGGCCCTTATTTGTTTCGACTCCTCCTCATCATAATCATCACCGCTATCAATATTTACTTATTGTATGCTCTTTATATCTACTGGAGATCCAAACCGAAAATAATGGATGCTATTTGGGAAAAGCGACCCGTCTTGGAAGAAACAACCAAAAGACTCCATTCCATAGAATTATATTTACAATCTGAAACAATTTCCGAAAAAGAATTGGCCTTCAAAATTAGCGAATACCTGAAAGAGGTTTATTCAAAAAGATTAGATAAAGATATATTAGGAAAAACCGATTCAGAATTTCTAGCAGAACTTTTTGATCGCACTCATATTGATGATTCTGTACTACGCAATACGCGAATTTATTTTAGAAATACAAAGTACGATGACAATCATACCGAATTAAAAAAAGAATCTGCGACCTCCTTATGGGAAAAATTCAAAAAGGATTTTGAGTTATAACTATGGACCAATTCCAAAGGCCCTACTTACTTTTCCTAATCATTCCATTGTTAATCCTTGGCGCATACCAATGGAGAAAAAAACCTTTCGGAGCAATTTTACTCATCCAATCTGATAGATTTCAAAGGCCAGAAACAAATCTACCTACAAAAATAAGAAAGTTTTTTTTAAGTTTTACAGAGACATTGTTTTATCTTGCTGGAATATTTCTGATCCTTGCTTCTGCCGGCCCAGGAGAGAAATACAAACTAACCCCAGACATTACAAATGGAATCGATATCATGATTGCTTTAGATATTTCAGGTTCGATGATCAATTCCTACGATTTTTTGCCCAAAAACAGATTAACCGTTTCAAAGGAACTCCTAAGAGAATTCATTCAAAAACGATTATATGATCGAATTGGAATCGTTTTATTTGCTGGTGCTGCCTATCTCCAATCACCCCTATCCAACGATAGATACGCGTTAGACGAATTGATTGCAGATACCTCCGACGAAGATATAAACGAACAAGGAACTGCTGTTGGGGATGCGTTAGTGTTATCCACTTACCGACTCAAAGATTCCCAAGCTAAATCTAAAATCATCATCCTACTTACAGATGGCGTATCCAATACAGGGAAATTGGATCCAGAAACTGCTTCGTATGCAGCGAAAGCCTTTGGAATCAAAGTCTACTGTATCGGAATTGGAAGAGAACAAGGCCAATACGAAGTTAATTATGAATCATTGCAGGCAATTTCACAAAGTACAAACGGAAGATTTTTTCGCGCCGAGTCTCCAGAAGTTTTACAAGAGGTGCTAAATGAAATTAATGGACTGGAGACTGTGGAACTTCCCTCCAAACCTTTGGAAATTCATGAAACCCATTTTCCTTTTGCCGTTTTGATTTTTTTTACATTACTAGGAATTGCCGGAATATTCATGATTTATCCACTAACAGAAAAACTATGATTGACTTAGACTTTTTAGCCACAATTGCCATTATATCGATAGTAATTTGGATCCTAATTTTTTCTGGGAAACTATTCATTAACATCAAAGCAAACCAGTTCAAAGAAGAACATAAGGGTTTAAAAAACAGAATTTATACAGCAAATACAAAAATCTATCTTACAAGGATTCTTTGTTTTCTTCTCTCACTTATCTTTGCATTTTATTCGTTATTTAAGATAAAATCTACAGAAATGGAATCCACCAAAGACTTCGAATCAGCAGACATTTTGTTCGTGGTCGATGTAAGTTTATCAATGAATGCAGTTGATGTGAGGCCGACTCGACTCAAAAGATTCCAAGACTTAGCTTTACGTATTCTTCCAAACCTAAAAGGGAATCGGCTGGGAATTGTTGTTTTTGCCGGCCAATCCTTTTCCTTCTGTCCCTTAACTTCGGATATTACTGCCGTCTCCGATTACATACAGGCGCTAGGTGTTGAAATGGTTGGAGCCAAAGGAACAGACCTTGCCTTGGCCCTCGAAAGAGTAAACAAAATCAGAAAGAAAAACAACAACCTCACTTCGCAAATTACAGTTGTTGTCTCTGACGGCGAGGATCATGAAAATCAGAATCTACCACCTATCGAAGGCGAGGTGATCGTGTGGGGAATTGGAACTCAAGAAGGTGGCTATATCGAATATCGGGATCCTGGAACAGGACAGGGAGGATACGTAACAATGGATGCAGGAATCGCTGCTTCTCCTACAGCACCAAATTCAGTTACTTCGAAATTAAATCCAGAAAGGTTAAAAATTATTGCAGAACAAAATAATGGATCCTATTACGATGTGTCTTTCCAAGCAGAGGGAGCCTATGTTCTCTTAGATACCATCCAAACTGTTAAAAAAAAGAAAATCCAAACAATTGAACGTTTTAAAAACGAAGATGGTGCGCACCCTTATTTAATCGCAGCTTTTATATTTCTGTTTTTAGAAAGAATCCTAAACTTAGTTTTACAGAAAACACCAAAAGGAATTTATTTACTTCTACTTTTATTTATCTCATTTGGATTTGGCAGACTGGAAGCCTGGGAATTAGATCCAGGTGGCAATTCTATTGAAAGGGGAGTCAAATCTTATAATAATAAGAATTATAATGAAAGCCAAAAAGAATTTGAAAAAGCGAAAGAACACATTGCTGACGATCCAAGGTTACTTTACAATGAATCAGCAGCTGCTTACCAACTAGGACAATACAAAGACGCAATTGGAATTGCAGAAAAAATTTTATCACATCCTCAATCTGACACTGACCTAAAAGCAAAAACAAATTTTAGTCTTGGGAACATTTACTCAAGATTAGGTGACAAAAAAAATGCTTTAAAATCTTATACAAAAACACTCCAAATAGATCCAAATCATTTATCTGCGAAAAAAAATATCGAACATCTAACTAAGAAAAAAGATTCCAACCAAAAGCAAAAAGAGAATGATTCCAGTCCAGAGACTCAGCCAAAAGAAAAGAAAACAAAGGGGAAGGAAGATAAATCTGATGCAGAGAGGATATTGGATCCATTTTCACAAGACTCCATTCTTAAAAACAAAAAAGGAGGTTCTTTCGATAATGAAAAATTTTGGTAACCTTTACCTTTTTCTTTTTTGTTGTATCATTCCTTTTCATACAGTGTTTGCCTCTGATGTGGAATTCCATTTTTTCCCAAATGAATTTTCCCTAGGAGAACATGCAAAACTAGAAGTGAGAGCCCATGGCGAAAAAACTTTTCGGGCTCTGCAAACCAACATAAAACAAAATGGAGTTCGCATCCGGTTTGTTGGCAGCGGAACTGAAACACAAATCATCAACTTCAAAGTTTCTAAATCACAGATATTAAACTTTTATGTCGACACAGAATCAGAAGGGACCTTCAAACTTCCGGAAATTTCCGTAGAATACGATAACAAAACTTATGTATCCCCGCCTACCCAGTTCAAAGTCAGCAAAAGAAGCAAACATTCCCAAAACCAATTTTTTAATCCATTCCCCATCGAAATCGATGAAATGCCTTCCGAAGAATCTCCTGAAGTATCCTTTCATACAAATAAATCTGTTTTTTACAAAGGAGAGCCGATTGTCGGATATTACGTACTTTACTATAATGGATACAGGCAACCTTTCCTAGAAAGAGATCCGAACCAATCCATATCGTTTCCCTATTTTTTATCGGAAACTTTAAGACAAGTATCCGTACAAATTGAACCTGAAGTTTTAAGGAATCATAGATTAAAAAAAACTTTAGTATATGATAAAGAAATCTATGGATTAACTGCGATCAAATCAGGGAGATTCCAAATCGGGAAAACAAAATTTATTTCCGGAGATAGTTTGCGGTTTAATTCTCTACAAGAAACCGTAAATACAACGCCGGCAACTGTAACAGTGCTTGACTTACCACCGAACCAACCCAAAGACTTTTCGGGAGCCATTGGAAATTTCAAATTAAACTTAACAAACTTTCCAAAGACCGTTCATCAAGCGGAAACAGCATATTATGAAATTACGATTGAAGGGGATGGCGGTTATGAAGGTATCCGCCCGTTTCTCCAGTCCAACCCGAAGGTACAACTCATTTCACAAACGAGAAACAAAACCTTTCGCAAATTAGATTCCGAAGATTATGGGTTTTATTCTGTAGTCAAATTTCTTTACGGTTATCAAATCCAATCAAAAGAAAATCTTCAACTCTCACCTTACCAGTTTAGCTTTTTCTCTTTAAAAGAAAATCGATACAAAACACTATCGATTCAATTTCCGGAGATTTCCATTCTTCCAGAGAAGAAAAAAGACCTGCAGGTCCTTCCAAAAAAATCGAACCTCCCAAATCCACCTTCCATTTTCCTTCTAGTTTTTCTTGCCGTTTTAGGTGTTTTTTCCTATTTAGGATATAAACGCTATACGTTTACCAAACAATCCCAGGAATTTCTCGAAATGGTTCAGAGCTTTGGAAAAAAAAGAAATGTATTCCTCGCAGACTATTTAGAAAAAAATGGAATCTCAAAACAAGACTCCGAACTTCTTGTAAACCTTCTAGGAAATTTTGACATTCAAACCATAGAAAAAACGTTTCATAATCTATCCAAACCGGAAAGAACCAAAGTCATATTAATAAAAAAACAACTAAAAATCAAGGAGTAACATATGTCAGCTGAAGAAACAGGAAAAATCAGTGTAGAAACGGAAAATATCTTTCCCATCATTAAAAAATGGCTGTATTCAGAAAAAGATATTTTCTTAAGGGAATTAGTATCCAATGCAAGTGATGCCATCACAAAATTAAAGAAGATTTCCTTATCGGAAGAATTTGAAGGTGGAAACGAATACAAAATCGACCTAAACTTTGATGTAGAGAAAAGGATCCTCTCCATCGAAGATAATGGTGTGGGTATGACCACAGAAGAAGTAAAAAAATACATCAACCAAATTGCTTTCTCTGGTGCAACAGACTTCGCAAAACAATACCAAAATGCAGAAAATAAAGCTGAAATCATAGGCCATTTTGGACTCGGCTTTTATTCATCTTTTATGGTTTCCAAAAAAGTTACAATAGAGACTAAATCTTACAAAAAAGGCCAAACGGCCGTTTTGTGGTCAAGTGAATCGGGAACTGACTTTACTATCTCACAGATAGAAAAAGAAACCAGAGGAACTAAAATCTCTTTATACCTGGACAGTGAGTCCGGCGAATACCTAGATAAATGGAAATTAAAAGAGTTAATCAAAAAGTACTGCGATTTTTTACCTGTCGGGATTTATGTACAAGATGAAAAAGTAAACCGCGAAAAGCCATTATGGTCCGAAGAACCGGCAAAGGTTTCTCAAGAGGACTATAAAGATTTTTATTCCTATTTGTTCCCATTTTCTGGTGAGTCGCTTTTTCATATTCATTTGAATGTAGATTATCCATTTCGTTTACAAGGGATTCTGTATTTCCCCAAGCTCACGCATGAATTAGAAGCTTCCAAAAACGGGATCAAACTATTTTGTAATCATGTCTTTGTCAGCGACAATGCAAGTGAGCTCATCCCCCAATTTCTTACCATTCTTAAAGGAACCATCGACATCCCAGACCTTCCTTTGAATGTTTCTAGGTCTTATTTACAAAACGACCCGTTAGTGAAAAAAATCTCTAACCATATCATTAAAAAGGTAGCAGATCGCCTCATTGAAGATTTCAAAAAGAATAGAACTAAATATGAAGAAAATTGGAACGATATATCACTGTTTGTAAAATACGGTGTTCTCACAGACGAAAAGTTCTACGAAGCAATGAAAGATCACCTGATCTTCAAAAATTCAGAAGGGGGATACTCTACCACTTCCGAATATTGGGAAAAAAACAAAGAAAAGAACCAAAACAAAATCTTCTACGCAAATGAAACAGAAATGGGTTCTGTTTATATGGAGCTCTTGAAGTCACAAGGACTCGAAGCACTCCTCGTTGATTCCAAAATCGATTCCCATCTCATTCAACACTTAGAGATGAAAAATCCAGATTGGAAATTTCAGAGAGTGGATTCAGAAATTGCAGACCAGATCGTCGACAAAGAGGCTCCAAAAGATTTGGTAAATGAAGAAAACAAAACAGAATCCGACAGAATTCAATCATTGTTTCAAACTTCTTTGCCTTCTGAAGGTGTAGAAATCAAAGTGGAAGCCTTAAAATCTTTAGATGTGCCGGGTGTCATCCTTTTGCCGGAGTTTATGAGACGAATGTCAGAAATGAACTCAATGCTAAATCGAGAGGACATGAAAAACATTCTGAAATCACATACACTTATGGTAAACTCGAAGTCGCCACTTGTAAAATCCGCCTTACAAGCGTTCGAAGGTGTAAATCCAGAAAAAGGAAAAAAATTGGCAAGGATCATTTACGACCTTTCCTTACTCTCGGCAAAGGTTATGAATGAAAAAGAAGTTTCGGAATATACCAAAAGAACAACGGAATTCCTCCAAGAGATTTTTTCTGCATAGCGGCAAATCCAACTAGAATGATTTGGCAACGATTCCTATTTTTGGAATTGTTGCCATGTGATCCAGATTTGTATAACAAGTCGCCTTAGTTCTTTACCGGTTGTAGTCGCCTATAAAAAAGGATACTTTGAAGAATTTGGTGTGAAGGTAACACTTCACGTCAATACTCATCATAAGGCAATTATGCCATTACTAGACGCTGGTCGAGTAGAAGCGGGGGAAGTCCCTACCATTGCCTACCTACAAGATAGTTTCTTAAAAAAATCAAAGCTAAAACGTATTTACAAAGGGATTTATCTCTACCACTCACCGCTTTCCTTTTATTCCCGGTTCCAATTCAAACCAGAAGATCTCACAAGAAACAAAGCCTACATCCTGCCCGTTCCGCACCAATACTCCGTAGAAAGACTCTATGCAGAAAAATTCTTAGAAGAGTATGCCCCCCAAAATCCAGTCAAAGTTCGTTACATTGACACACCAGGATTTTTAGAAGAAAAAGAATTTCTAAAGCCATCTTGTCTTGGGCTTGTATCCGATCCATTTTCTAGCCCTTTTCTCAGGAACTTTCAAGATTTCGCAAATACACTAGATCTACCAATATTAGAAACCAAATCTTTTTTCCCATCCACCTTACTTGCGTTTAGTGGAGATGCTGTATTAAAAACAGGGAGGGAAATCTCTGGAGTTCTTCTTGCTGTCAGAAAAGCCATTGATTTATTACAAAACACAAACCAACTAAGCAATGGAAATCTTTGGGAAGATTTACAACTCTCTCATTTTTATCCGCACCTCCGAGTAGGGGAGACAAAAAATCTTTTGAATGCACATCCTCTCATTCAAAAAGGAATTTTCTCTTACAAGGGAGATGCGACCACTCTTTATCCTCTACTAAAAGATGTGTATTTCCGACTGATACGTAGGGTCATCCAACCCGAAGCCGTAAAAACTGCTTTTGATTTTGATGAAATCCTATCAGCACTGGAACCCAAAAAAGTCTTTGATGTGCGTAAACTTAGTAGTTTCCAAGAACCAACCGAAACGAAACTCCACGCACCCTCTCAAATCAACTACAGAAAACTCAATGCAGTGAGACATCTCATCGTTGACGTGAATTCCGTAGTATTAGATATCCTTCAGGGCAATTATAATTCAAGACTCAACTCCGATGAAACATTACAATTAGACAACAGAGTGAAGGTTCTCGTGAACTCAATGTTAGACTCATTTAATGCAAAGTTAGAGCTCCAAAGAGAAGAGATCACTGAACTCGAAAATTTAATTTCTATTTTAGAGATCAAATTAGATAGATCTGCCGTAGATTTACAATATTCCGAAGAAAAGTATAGGTATTTGTTTGAATTTTCCAGAGAGGCCATTGCACTCGTGGATGCCGACACAGGAAGTATATTAGAAGCAAACAACCAGTTCCGTTTACTAACCAGCTATACACGTGGTGATATCACCAAAATGAATATTGAAGATATCATTTTGGGAAATCAGGTTTCTAACCAACTCCGATTTGGTTCGGACCTCTCTTCGGACACAATGTTATCTCTTCCTGATGTGGAAATTATGTTAAAAGATGGAAGTAAACTAGAAGTAGACATTAGTTTTACGTCTATTCTCCTTTCACCAAAAAAACGTTACCAAGTACAATTCCGACCCAACTCCGAAAGAAAAGAACAAGAACGCCTGCAACACGAATTCATATCCAATGTAAGTCATGAACTCAGAAGTCCTATGACAAATATTAGAGGGTATCTGGAATTTTTTAAATCGGACACTTCGCTACCATTCAACACCGAACATAAAAATATGTTGGAAGTCATCGACAAAAATGCTAAACGTCTCAGTTTCTTAATCGAAAACTTATTAAAGTTAACTACATCTAGAGAAAAAGACAAAGAAGCCGAGGTAATCGAAATTTTTGACCCAGTTCCAGTCATTGAAGATGTCATTCATATGAACTCTCACCTTGCAAAAGGAAAACCAATCGAATGGGATCTTTCATTGAAAAAAGGGTTCTTCTTACGTGGAATCAAATTTGAATTTTCACAAATCATTACTAACCTTTATGTGAATGCATTGAAGTATACGTTCAAAGGAAAAATCGGAATCTCCATCCGCGATACCAATGGGAAAATTGAAATCACTGTAGAAGATACAGGCATAGGCATTGACCCGAACTACAAAAACCAAATCTTTGATCGTTTCTTTCGAATCCCATCCTCAGATA
This sequence comes from Leptospira sp. WS4.C2, assembly GCF_040833985.1. Lineage (NCBI taxonomy): Bacteria > Pseudomonadati > Spirochaetota > Leptospiria > Leptospirales > Leptospiraceae > Leptospira > Leptospira mgodei. The sequence continues at coordinate 8,383 of NZ_CP162140.1, read as the reverse complement.
ATAAAAAAATTGGGGGCACAGGTCTTGGCCTGTCCATTGTTAAATCCCTAGTGGACAAAATGTCCGGTGAAATCTTTGTAGAGAGTACGATGGGGGAGGGAAGTAAATTCACCATTTTCTTCCCTAAAGTCAATATCAGCGTTTAGAAGTTTTTTTCTTTTTTGGAATTTGTTTTTTTTTCGGTATTGGTTTAGTTTTACTTTTTGAAGATAAATTATTTGGCTTTAACACAGCCAAAGCAGGCATATTCTTTTCCTCTAAATGCATTCCCGACAAAAGAAGTGACAATTCCAACATCTCTCGAGTTCCTAACAGTTGCATCATTTCTAAAGCTTGGTTCATACCCAGTTTTTTAAAAATCACAAGAGCATTCGTCACTCCAAAAAATTTTACGAGTATCGGAAGTTCAGCAAGGCCCCGTTGTTTGATCCACTTTTTACAATCTGCAACAGAAAGCTCACTCACAAGTTGGATGATTGGTCCCACATGAATTTCATGCACCAACCAAAGGAAGTCTTTCATTGGAATTTCTTTAAGAAGAGCAATGGATTTTTCAATTCCTAAGGTTTTAAGAATTTCTACGCTGGTCTCTTTACCCAAAGTTTTTGCAAGTAACCCCACATCATGAGGCGGAATGCTTCGTGAAACAAGGGCTAAATCCGCCATAGGAAGGGAGTGAATAAAATAAACCAAATCATCGTCATCATTCTCCCGAATCATCTCCACAAGGATCTTTTCAGGAATTTGTTTTACGAGTTCAACCACCGTATCTTCACTTAACTTCTGCGTAAGAACGATAAGCCTTTCTTTTGGAACCTTTCCGGTTAACGAAAGCAACTTCTCATAACCTAGATTCTTCAAAATCTGAAAGGATTTTTTGGGGCCAAGTTTTTCTAAATATTGATACACACTTTGGATTGTAACGAGAACTTCTTTCATTTACCCCAACTTTGGATACAAACTGTCAGAATCTTCTTAGAATTCCAGAGAAATTCCTTTTCGAATCTGTTAAATTTTGCAAAATGGAAGTGTGAAACGGCACCAACTTTGGTTTTTACTGGTTTTTTTCCTTTTAGGAGTCGGGGGACTTATCTACTACAAAATAGCTCCCTATGAACACTCTCTTTCTGCCCTTATCGGGATTTGGGAAGGGTTCTATGAAATCAATCCAAACCTTGTTGATTCGAATTTTGTGATCTACAAATCAGGTGGGTACGATGGACAATTCTTCTATTTTCTCGCAAAAGATCTGTTTGTCGGTGGTGATTGGGATCTGATAGTCGATTCTTACCATTTCCGCTTTCACAGAATGGGACTCTCTCTTTTTGTTGGTGCAGTCTCAATGGTAGTTGGGTTCTCGCATTACCCCTTAGTTACTCTCCTCTTTCTATTTCTAGTATTCTCCGTATCTGTCTTTTGTTTGTATTCTCTACTTCCAGAAACAAAAAAATGGTTTGTTGTCTTTTATCTACTTTCTCCTTTCTCACTAAACGCAAATTTTCTACTCGTTGCCGACTCCCTCTTTGTCAGTTTTGGAATCATAGCCTTCTACTTCTTTAAAAACAAAAAAGACCTTCTTTCCGTTTTCTTTTTTCTACTGATGGTAATCACTCGTGAGTTAGGAGTTTTATTTCTTGTGCCCATAGTTTTTATGGCCCTCATGGAAAAAAATTGGGGAAAAATGGTTCTTTATTCCCTCCCTGGCATCGCATTCCTTTGTTTGGTGGGTTACGGCTGGATCCATCCACCAAATCACCTGGGGACCAATCCTCTTGGATTTCGTGATATGACAGATCTCCCTCTATTTGGATTTTTTAAAAGTTTTCAAGAGGGTGGATCTTTCCAATTCAAACCGAAAGAACTTCCCAAAATTCTATTTTTTATCTCTTTGATTTCCCTGTCGGTTGTCAGCATCCAATCACTCAAAGAATCCTTTTCACAAAATATAAACCTACTGTTTCCGATCTTCGGAAGTTTATTTGTAATCCTGATTGCAGAAGAGGGGTATTGGAGGTCTTTTGATAACTTAAGTCGAATGTTTACACTCATTCTACCTTTTTCCTTATTACTAGAAGGAGCACTAAAAAGACCTTTTTTACGCCTATTTCTTGGGATTTCCATCACTCTGTTTGTATTTTTAATCATTCGGATCCTCTGGATCACACCAACAAAGGAGTTTTTCTTAAACCTATGATATCTCTTGCCTATTCCCCATGCCCAAACGATACCTTCCTCTTCTACCACTTAATCCGTAACGCGAGTTACCCGGTCAAAGAAGAATTATATGATGTAGAGAACTTAAACGAATTTGCCTTCCAAGGAAAATTTCCTGTCACAAAACTTTCGTTTGCGGCCTACTTTCAAATCATAGACAAATACATTTTACTCGAAACTGGTTCCGCCCTCGGGAGAGGGTGCGGCCCCTTACTTGTTAGAAAGAAAAATTCCAAAACAGATCTTACCAATTACAAAAAACTTTACATTCCAGGAATGTTAACTACTGCCAACCTTCTTTTGTCTTTATATACTAATGGAAAACATAACCCACACCCACTCCGTTATGATGAAATCATTCCAAAAGTCATGAGTGAAGAAGATAGCCTTGGTGTCATCATCCACGAAGAAAGATTTACCTACGAAGGACGGGGAATGGAAAAGGTAGTGGATCTTGGAGAATGGTGGGAGGAGTCTACGGGATACCCCATTCCTTTAGGTACCATTGCCATCCGCCGCGATATACCAAAAGACGAAGCACTCCAGTTTCAAACCAATCTGAGACAAAGTCTGAGTGCCGCCTATGCGGAACCAAAAGAAATGATGGATTACATTCGGGTCAATTCGCAAAACAAAGAAGATGCGGTGATCAAATCTCATATCAATTTGTATGTGAATGAATTCACAAAAAATTTAGGGGAAGAGGGGCATGGAGCCGTGGAATATCTTTTGAAACGGGCCATCGAGGCAGGTTTTATCAAAAAACCCACCCCGTTACCTTTGTTTTTAGGAGAAAGTTAACAGACAAAGAATATTTCCTTTGTCTCGTTTGCAGGCCTCAATCGCTTTTGCCACAAGCATTCCCGGTTTTAATTTTGTGGGATCTGCTTTTACTGCATGACCAGAGGATAATCCAGAAACCAAAAGATCTCCCGGATAAATCGGCACTTGTGATGCATCCACATGCATTTTAGTAATTCCAAGAAGTGCCACAAGAACATACTCCACAGCCTTTTCTTGTTTTCCAAAAACCACATGAGCATTTGTGACACAAACACCGATGACATTTGTGGAGTAGGGGTGTTTGGACCTTCCAAGAACTCCTGGTTCTTCCGTTGCCACAAGTAAATCCCCCGCAGTCACAACATCCTTCCCATCCAATCGGAAGTAACGAGCAATACACTCCTCACCACCTTCTTTTGTAATGCGAAGATTTCCTTCAAACAGAGACTCTCCATTTGCATAAATTGCTTTGCCTGATCCAGAAAGCTCCATCTCAGGAATTCCTTTCCCATCCACTACGAGCGCAAAATCAGACTGAGATAAAAACCTTCCACCCGGCGCCGTAGTCCCGGCACCTAAAATTCCCGCTGACTGTTTGGATGACTTTCCTTTGGAAATTCCATACACTCCGACAGAATCCCCAAACCCAGTAACACCCGTGCCAGAGGATACACCCACAACCCCTGTTCCTACTTTTGTATTTTTTCCGTAGATCACAGCGTCGTTTGCTTGCGGCGGCACAAATCCTTTAGAAGAAGCTTCCGCCTCTCCTGTGATTTTCAAAAGCCCTGTATGTGAATTAAAATCATGTTCTTTTTCAGCATATGGATGGGTATGCGGCTTTGGATCTCTTTTATCAGACAATCTAGGATCATCCGAAAGGACTACCTTACCGGGAACAGCTTCACCGTGGTTTGCGAGTAAAACAATGCCGGCATCCTGAAACCCAGCCTTAGCAAGGCGTTTATCATTTCCTTGTACAACAGCACCTGGTTTCGTTTCACCTGAGTGAGCCAATTGCACAATACCATGTAATTCTGTACTGGCATGTTTCAAACGTTTATCATTACCTTGAACCACAGTGTTTGGTTCTTCGCCACCATTAGGTGCTAGTTGCACAATTCCTTTGGCAGTATTTGTGGCATCTCTAAGCCTTGGATCATCACCAGTAACTACTTTATCAACAGCGACTTCCCCTGCGTCAGCAAGTTGCACAAGGCCAATGGCTTTTTTTGTGGCAATACGAAGACGAGAATCATTTCCTTGGACAGCTACGCCAGGACGGGTTTCTCCATCTAAGGCAAGTTCAACGATACCTGGATGATCGGTGGAGGCACTTCGCAAACGTTCATCATCTGATTGCACCACAAGTCCGGGCCTTGCTTCTCCACTTCTTGACAATCGAACCAGGCCATGGGTGAGTTCAGTGGCGATTTTTAGGCGTTTATCATTTCCTTGTACGGCAACCCCAGGTTTTTCTTCCCCGTCTGATGCGAGTTCCACAATCCCACGGTATTCCGTAGTCGCATCCCGGAGTCGTCTGTCATTAGCCTGAACGACAACCCCCTCTTTAACCTCTCCATCCACTGCAAGACGAATGATCCCCGACCTAAGAACCGAAGCATAGGGGAGGGGTTCTCTTGTTGGGCCGCCGTAATCTTTTTTATCTGGGCTAGAGTATAACTCGAGTTCGATGACCTCGGTAACATAGTCTTTTTTGTTTGGTTGTTTCTCTTGGAAAAAAACTAATTTCAAATACCTTAAGTTTACTGCAGAGAATCTCCACTTATACCAAGTGCCTGGCTCCGACAAAAAGAAGTTCTCTTCATGTAATTGGTGCCAAGTAATATCGTCTTCGCTATAATAAGTTACAAAACGTTCTGGGAAATTTGTGATTGGATCATTTTTTGTGAGCATTCGCATCTCTTCAATGCGATTCACAGAACCCATGTCTAAAATTAAATATTCCTCTTCAGGTTCTTCCTTCTTTTTGGAAGACCATCCGTAATCCGGCCTTGTATCAAAAAGATTTTCTTTTACATACAACCTGTCCAACTCGGAACTTGTTTGGATGGATTGGATCCCTGTAATGAGTATCTTCAACTGACCAAAACTAATCCGATTTTTCCCGTTACTAGCTTTTCTTGAAATTTTTGAAACAAACTTCACATAACGAGCGCTAGTAAGAGAAAAAAGCCATTTTGCCGAGGTTTTGAAAGATTTACGAAAGGAAGACTCTTGTAAAATTGGTTCCCAATACTTTCCATCGTGAGACAATTCAAACCGGAAAGAATCGGGAAAAAAGTCCAAACCATCCTTGCCAGGTAAAAGTTCGATTCCATTAAAATATACAACATCATCAAACTGAAAGATGATGGAGGAAAGTGAGGACTGCTCCTTTTCTTCAAAAAAGGATAAAAATTCTTCATTTTTGACTTCGAAGGTTCCCGAAGTGGAAACTGATTTGATTGGTAAAGAGTAGGGGTGGCTTGTGCGGATTAAATGATCTTTCATTGCGCTTTTAGATGCTGATTCCTTCCAAAAAATACCGTTTTTCTATCTAGTCTATCGAATTTCACTGAGGCGTGATCCTTCTTCTTTCTCTGAAAATACAACGAGGACTGCCGGTTTCACGCGTTCCGTAAAATACATATTCACAATTTGGCGTAAATGTCCCTGAAGGGGAGAGGTGACAACGATCACATTCCCATCGGTCTCTACCGGTACCTTCTCGAGTTGGTTCCATGAGGATTGGGTCAGTTCTTTGCTTGCCCAGGATAAAAATCCAACCCAGGAGGCAGGGTGGGAGAGACTTTCTTCCGCAGAAACTTTCTGCTCAGTTTTAATCACTTCCTGTCTTTGGATGGAGATCAGTTCCCTGCATAGAGATTGGACATAGGATGCATTTGATTCCATATGTAAGGAGACAGCTTTTTTATAAGCTTCTAATGCAATCTCAGGTCCAAAGAGTTCCACTAAAGTTTCGAACGCTTTTTTCTCTTCCTTTTCCTTGCCCAATTCTCCCGCCGTGGGCACCGCAGGTAGATTGTTTGTATTAGATATAGTTATATTAATATGGTTTGGGGTCCCGTCTGCACCCCCCTTATCGGTAAGTTTCGAACCCCCAGAGGTCCCCATCTCGGAATCCCTGAGGGTTATATTTGTATCCCCCAGAGGGGTAATCCTGGAGCCCTCATAGTGGAAAGAAAAGTGATACCTTGTTGAGGTTCGTCCATTGCCGGGGACTTGGAAGAGTAGGCCCGCTCGTGTGAGTTCTTTTTTGGCAGAGACAATGGATTTTTTGGTTTTGAATCCTGTCAGCCTCATCAATGTTTCTGTATTGGGCCAAACTGGTTTGAAGTTGTAGTCACTGAATTTCAATAAGACCGGGTAGAGTGTTTTGGCCGCATGGGATAGGCCAGCCCAAACACCAGAGTCTATGATGTCGGTCATCAGTCGGATATAGGGATGCCGCTGGTCGCTCACAAAAGCTCCTCCGCTTTTCTGCAAAAATTAAACCAAATTTAAGCAAATTTTACGAAGGAGTTGACATTATCTGACATAATGTTAATTATGTCTCATCCAACAACATTCCTTCGGGAAACCCCGACCCCCTGGAACACCAGGGGAATTTTTTTATATTTCGGGTTGGGATACTACAGATCCCCCGTCTCCTGGGCTACAAGAAACGTCTGCTCAAACTCAAATCACTTTTATTATGTCACATTATTGTCGGATTCCGGCAGATGTCAAGTTCGTACAGCATTTTTCCTGAGCTGTACTGTAAATTTTTTTCCTAAGTACTTGACTGCTAAGTACTTGTCTGGGTTATGCCGAGTCTCCGTATTTTTTTACCAATTCCTTGCGGATGAATTTGTACATGTCACCGAGTAAAATTTCGTCGTCGGACAAAATCTGAATCCCTGTTCCTGTTCTCCGGATTTTGTATCCAGAAAATAGTGAGTTTTTTGCGGAACCTGTTTCGCCTGATTTGACCTGTTTGTTGAAGTCTTTGGCATCTCTAACAGTCTTCAGAGCACCTTTGTGGAAGAGGGTTAAAAAATCATCGAGGTTTCCTTTCTTAGCGGCCTGGGCTGCTTGGACAAGAAGGTTCTTATTGTAGATTTCATTTTTTTTGCATTTATCGAGGTCTTCTTTTGACATCGAGGTAATAGAAAGGACTTCCGTCATGTAGCTGCGACTTTTCCCAAAAAGATCACCTAACTCCTGATCTGTGTAGTTATGGGAGTTTTTTAAAAAGAGGAGGGCATCCACCTCTTCATAGGGGGATAGGTTTTCCCTTTGTAAGTTTTCAATGACGGCTAATTTATAAATTTCTTTGTCGGGGCGGTTTAGGATTTTACATTCAATTTCTGCCCAGCCGAGTGATTTGGCTGCATGGTATCTTCTTTCGCCGGCAATGATTTTATAATGACCTTCGCGCTCTCCCTTGGACACAATGATGGGTTGCAAAAGTCCATCCACCTTTAAGGTTTGTGCAAGCTCCTCAATTCCCTTTTTTCTTTCCTGTCTCGGTTGGTGTTCGGAGGGTAGGATCCTGTCCATACGAATGGTTCGGATGGTTCCATCTAAATTTTCGGCTTGGTAGATGTCGGCTAGAGTTCCGAGGCGTTTACTTTTTAAGCTCATTTAAAACCTCCTCTATAAAACCTTCATACTCTTGAGATTGACGTGAGGTTCTGTTGTAATCGAAAACAGATTTTTTTGCCAGATGGCTTTCTCCGATGGCCACTCCATCCGAAATTGTATGTTCAAAAATTCGGAAGTATTTGGTCAAAACGGGGAGGATGGTTTTTGTAAGTAAGGTCTGGGGTTTGAGTTGGGTGATCAGTGCCCCTAGAATTTCTAGCTCTGGATTGATCCTTTTTTTGATCGAGGAGATGGTTTGTTGTAAGCCCATAATCCCATCCATGGAGAACTTCTCTGCTTGGAGGGGGATGAGGACGAAGTTTGCTGCCACGAGACTATTCACTGTGAAGATGGAAAGAGAAGGAGGGCAGTCGATGATGACAAAATCAAATTCCTTGATTGTGGCAAGGGAGTCTCTTAGGATATAGGGTGCTTCGACTGAATTTACAGAAACCGTTTCCATTTCCGCCAAGCGCATGCTAGATGGCGCTACCCACAAATACTCGTTATATGCTGGTGTGATGATTTCTTTAAGGTTTGCCGAATTTTGGAAGAGGTGGGCAAGGTCTTTTTCAACTGTCTCTGGATTCAGAAATATTCCCGTGGAATTGGCCTGAGGGTCCATATCGATGAGTAGGGTTTTAAGATTGCGACGGGCCAACCCCATGGCAAGATTCAAAGAAGTAGTCGTTTTTCCTTCTCCGCCTTTTTGGTTTGCAACTGCAATGGTGATCAT